>CALYAI010000051.1 GCA_944393475.1 uncultured Clostridia bacterium | reverse complement strand
TCGCCAAATTTTAGTCTTCTATTACATTCTATACAAGGGTTTGGAGTAATTGCATTTGCATAACATTCTATAAAATTATCTATAACATACTTTTTAAAGCTATCTTGCATGTTTATCGTAATATGTTCTATTCCTAATTTATTGCATACTTTTTTTGCATCAGAATCATCTGTTACATTTGCAAGTAATAGTGTAACACCAATAACTTCATACCCTTGTTTTTTTAATAATAATGCTGCCACACTACTATCTACTCCACCACTCATTCCTAATAATACTTTTCCTTTACTCATATTCATTTCTCCTATGCCAGTATTTTACCATATCTTTTGTAATTTAGCAAAAATATTGTTTTTTCAATAAAAACATGGTATAATTATTATGTTAATTGTCACATGGAGGAATAACAAATGATTAATAATAAGAATTTTAGAGAAAATTTTAAGAATAAAAATTATAGAATTTGTAACAATATATTGGAAAGTGAAATCATTAATAGTCTAACTAAACATATTCAGTCATTTAACCCTACGTACCAATTTTCTAACTTTAATGACTTAAAAAATAATAGCTATAAATTTCTTGGTACCAAGGAAAAAATATGTAGTACTTTATTATACAACTATTCAAATGAAAAACAATCAGATTCTAGCAAACTATATAATTTATTAAATATATATTCATCAATATATAAAAAGCACTGTTAACAGTGCTTTTTAATATTGCTCTATTTCGCTTAATATATCTTGTTTTGTCCTTAAGCCAATCATTGTAGTTCTTAAGTTTCCGTTAACAAAATAAATTAATGTTGGTATACTTTCTACATCATATTTTCTTGCTAGGTCTGGATTTTCGTCAACATTTACTTTACAAACTTTTAATTCAAAACCCTCTTCTGAAATTTCGTCAATAATTGGTCCCATCATTCTACATGGTCCACACCATGGTGCCCAGAAATCAACCAATACTGGTGTCTCTGATTTTAAAACTTCCTCTTCAAAAGTAGTTTCTGTTACTTCAACAACTTTACTCATAATAAAACCTCCTATATATTTTTTAATTTTTTAGCAATACTTAAACCACATTTTGCGCCTTCGTAAACAGCTTTGCTAATCTGCAAAAGTCCCCCTGTACAATCACCAGCTGCATAAACTCCTGGTACATTAGTTTCCATATTTTCATTTACTATTATATTATTATTCTTTATAATAATACCTAGTTTTTTTGCAAAATCTATGCTAGAAGCTGTTCCTTGTGCAATAAATATTCCATCAACAGGTATACTTCTTTTATCTTCTAATAGAATATTTTCTACACGTTTTTCTCCTCTTATCCTATCTATTCTTCCTTCTATTACATTTTTTATCTCTATATTCGAAGTTTTCTTAAGTGGCTTTCCATTTGTAAAAATAGTTACATTATCTGAAACATTATGTAATATTCTTGCTTCGTGAAGTGCATAATCTCCATTTCCTATTACTGCAATATTTTTGTTTTTAAAGAAAAATCCATCACATATTGCACAATAACTAATTCCCTTTCCAATAAACTCTTCTTCGCCAATTATATTAGCGTTTTTTCTACTTTTTCCTGTTGCAAGCACAATTGTCTTAGCTTTATATGTATTATTTACAGTTTTTACAATATATGAATCATTTCCATATTCAATATCTAGTACCTCTTCATTTTTTACTTCTATACCTTGCTTTTTAGCTTGTTCGATTCCTTTTTTAAATAATTCTTCACCAGATATTGGTTCTTCAAAACCATAATAGTTTTCAATTTTTTTGGCACTTTTTAACGCTGTTATGTCATTACCTATTACTAAGCATTTTAAATTTGACCTGCTAATATATATAGCAGTACTAATACCAGCAGGTCCTTTCCCTATTATAATACTATCATACATAAAACTTCTCCTAATTATTAATTAATGTATTGTGCAATTGTTCCAATATACTATCTGACAATTTATCTTTAAAAATAATTCTAATCTTAGATTCATTTGTTTGTATATTTAGGATATCTAGAGCATTTGTATCTAAAATCTTCATAGTATTTACAATAATATCAGCATCATTCATTATTCCATAACCTACAATTGATATTTTGCTTATATTTTTATATGAGCAATCTAATTTAGGATATTCATTTGATATAATATTTTCGAATTTATTAAATTCTGCAGACTTTATAGTAAATTGAATTTCTAAATTAGAAGTGCTTTTATTTATTAAATTATTTATAAATACATTATTATCTAATAGCTTTCTGTAAATACGATTAATCATTCTTGGAGTATAAACTTCTTGCTTTGCAGTTACTAAAATTATACTATCATCCTTAACTATACTCTTAACTTTAGTGTCTTCAATTTTCCCACTAATAACACTTCCTGGTCTATTGTTAAAAGATGATTTTGTAATGATTGGTATATTAAATTTTTTACCTATATCAACGCATCTATTATGCAATACCTTGGCTCCTTCTGTAGAAATGTCTTGCATCTCCTCATAAGAGATCTCTGGTATTTTTTTTGCATCTTGTACTTTATTAGGATCTGTAGAATAAACTCCGTCAACATCTGAAAATATATAGCATTTATCTGCTTTAAGTGCTGCTGCTACTGCTACTGCTGTGGTATCAGAACCACCTCTACCAAATGTTGTAATATCTCCTTTTTCATTTATTCCTTGGAATCCTGCAATAATAACAATTTTTCTTTCTTCTAGTTCTTTCTTTATTCTTGTTGTATCTATGTTCTCTATAACTGCCGCTTGATTTGTTTCGCTTGTAAATATTCCAGCCTGCCAACCAGTTAATGAAATTGCCGGATATCCCAATCTGTTAAGTAATATACTTAATTTTGACATAGATATTTGTTCTCCACTACTTAGTAGTGTATCTAATTCTCTTTCATTTGGCACATTACTTAATTCATGAGCCTCTTTTAATAAACTATCAGTTGTTTTTCCTTGTGCGGAAACAACAACCACAACATTATTTTCTTTATAAAAATCTTTAATTTTATCTGCGACAATATTTAATTTAATATTGTCAGAAACTGAACTTCCTCCAAACTTTAATACTACTGTGTCCATTTTGACAACCTCTTCTTTTTAATGTACAAAGCGAATTTAATTAAATGTCGCTTCTATATAATATATGATATTAAATATTTTTCTGTAACATTGTGCTACCCCAATATTTAATACTGTTAAATTATAACATAAATTTTCTATTTGTTAAATTTTTTTAAATATTCTTTTATAAAATCGTCTATTTGTCCATCCATTACAGCCTGAACATTTCCAACTTCATAATTCGTTCTATGGTCTTTTACCATTGTATATGGGCAAAAGACATATGACCTAATTTGGCTTCCCCATGCGATATCTTTTTGCTCTCCTTTTAAATCTGTAATATTAGCCTCACGCTCTTTTTCTTTTAAGTCAAATAATTTAGATTTTAGCATTTTCATTGCAGTTTCTCTATTTTGAATTTGTGAACGCTCAGATTGGCATGTAACAACTATATTTGTTGGAATATGTGTTATTCTTACTGCAGAAGATGTTTTATTAATATGCTGACCCCCTGCACCAGAAGCTCTATATGTATCTATTCGTAAATCGTCAGGATTTATTTCTATCTGAACATCATCGTTAATTTCTGGTAAAACTTCCACAGATGCAAAAGATGTATGCCTTCTACCACCACTATCAAATGGTGAAATTCTTACTAATCTATGTACTCCCATTTCTCCTTTTAAATATCCATATGCATATTCGCCTTTAACCAAAAATGTAACACTTTTTATTCCTGCTTCATCGCCCTCTAAGAAATCCAGTTCTTTTACTTCAAAATTGTTTTTTTCGGCCCATCTAGTATACATTCTATATAGCATTTGTACCCAATCTTGTGATTCGGTTCCTCCCGCACCTGGATGCATCGAAATAATCGCATTATTCATATCGTATTTTCCAGATAATAATGTCTTTATCTCTAAATTTTCGATATCCTTATTAAGCTTTTTTGTATCATTTAATAATTCTTTAACAAGCTCATTATCTTCCTCTTCTTCGAGTAATTTATTCATTTCCAATAAATTATTTAATGTTAAAGCTGTTTTTGTATATAAATTAATCTTATCTTTTAAAATTTTTATTTCTTGTAATATATTACTATTATTTTTACTCCAAAAATCTTCCTTTAAAGTTTCTTTTTCTAGATCGTTTAATCTGTTTTTTAGTTTTTCTATTTCAAAGAGAGTCACCTATTTCTTTTAATTTTTTTTCTAATTCTTGAAGTTCTTTTAAATTATCTTCTAGTTCTAACAATCTTTTCTCTCCTTCCCGTTAAAGAATTTTAAGTTTATATTTTTATTTTATCCAATGGTCTTATTTCTAACCAGAATTTGTCATTATTATTAACCGCTTTTTTTATATCTTCTAATTTGTATTTAGCTGTATTTGTTATAAAATTTATGGTATCTTCTAAGTTTAATATTTTAGTTTCTCCTGTTTTATAAAACACATTTGTTTTTATCTTTTCTGGTAGTTTTACCTTGAATTTTTCTTCCAAAGTTTTATTTAATATATCATAGTCAGTATAAATGTATTGCTTAGAAAATGTTTTTAAAAATTTATTATAGAATAAATAATCTGTAACAAGATGTAATAAATAACCTTTATTAAAATCATTATCTATATCTTTTTCCATAAAGAATGCCTTAAGATTAACCTGACTACTTTTTGGGCCATAATGTGATATAGATTTATCCGAAACAGAATCTGGATATATAATTCCATCAATAAAATCTTCATAATTTTTAATTTCAGCCGGAAAATTTCTAATATATTCTTCCCCAACAGCTAAATGAATAACATAACCTGCCATCTTTATTCTCCTTTATTATTCTATTCTAATTCTAATCCATCTGCTTCTGTTTTCAAACTACGTTCCTCACTCATCTCTGCAGATTCCAATCCACCTTGTTCTTTAATCTTTTTTTGATAAGCTGAGCTAGATACTGTTTTCATTTTTTCTTTTGGTCTTGGTGTAATTACAACACTAACTTCTCCCCAATCTCCGTCTGCTTTTCTCTGCTCTTCTTTGTTTTTTAAATCTTCGCCAAAAATAGCTGCCATCTCACTTTCTTTAAGTGTCTGACCAGGAAAATCAGCTTCGAATTGTGTAATAATATCTTTTATTACATCTGCTCTTGTAGAGTCAATATCATAAAAAACTACTCCTTTAACCGGATCTAGTGCATTTAAAATTTCAGCACGTTCTGTAGTATTTTGAATAGGCTGTTTATGTTTTCTATCCCAAATTCTTTCATCTGTTTTTACAACAGCATATAGATATTCACACATTTCTTTTGCCATATAAATATTTTCCAAATGACCTGTATGAAATAAGTCAAAACTTCCTATTAAAAAACCAACTTTATATTTTTTGCTTTTTTCTGATTTTTGTTGCTCTTCCATATAAGCCTTATATGCTTCATCAGCTACTTTTTCCATATCTGCTTGATGCATACTATCTACTGGAAAAGTAAATGCCACACCAGAAAAACCTTGTGCAATTTCCATTCTATGTTCCAAAGGTTTCATTGGAGTAGTAAATAGATGTTCTTTACAATATTCATCTGTATAAATTCCAACTCCAAGTGGCTTATCTCCTTTTGAATTGTTAGAAATACCATCTCTTACTGCCTTAGAAATTGTATCAAAAATTCCTATTACAATTTTATAATCCTTTTCTTCCATTTTATTCCTCCACTATTTTCTATCCTATATATTTTCTATATTCTTCTCTAATAATCTCTTTTATTTCATTTGGTTCAATAGTATTTAAAGGAAATACAAATTTTACACCATTAATATTTTTTGCTGTATTTATTCTTTTTTCTAAATTGTTTAGTGGCTGTGTATAAAAATTATTTATAACTACATCATCTGTATATATTCCTATTCCATATACTTCACAATTTTTTATGTCATTTTCTATTTTTTCTAATCCTTCTTTTGATAAATTATCAAATATTCCTATACAAAAATCTATCTTTTTCTTTTCCATAACAAACCTCCTATACTACTATATTAATGCTGTTGAAATATGAAAAGCATCTCCCTTATTTCCTATCTCCCTTTTTGTAGTTCTTAAAATATTATGATCATCATCTAATAACATTAAATAATCGTATTTATCTTCTTTTTCTTTCATTTTATTTACTTTTACATAATTTCTATTCTCTGAATTATAATCACCATTTTCTCTAATTAAAATTATATAATTTTCTTCTTTTACAAATGGCATATATTTTTTTAACCATATTTCTTTTTCTTTTTCGATTATCTTACTTCTTGAAAGCGTTAGCATGTATATGTCTATATTTTCTATTTTACTTATTTCTTCTAATTTATTTATTATTGGCATAACAGGTCTGTTATCTACAAACAATCCTTTTGACTCTGTTGTGACAGTACCATCTTGAAATATATTATATTCAACTACTGTTCCATCCATGTCTACAAACAAAGCAACTCTATCATACTTATTACAAATTTCTTTAATTCTCTCACAAAATTCCATTTTATCTCCTCCATTTCATGTTTGTATTTTACCATATATATCCATGTGATTTCAATATTTTTATGTGTATTAATACTTGTAAAAGCAAGTTAGAAAATCTAACTTGCTTTTATCTTGTAAGTGCTAGTCCCAAATAAAACAATATTATTACAATAGCTATAACAATTAATATTTTAAATATTGAGCCATTACCATCATCGTCTTTTTTTCCCATAATTTCCTCCTATATATATTCATATTCTATCTGATAATCTTCGTATCCATTACTCTTAAAAAATGTTTCTATTAGCTTCTTTGCATTTTCGTCTCCTGCTTTAAGTAATCCATTAGCTTCTGCATCTTTAATACCTTGTTCCGTTAATTGCTTCATAGCCTCATTATGTTCAGCTAAATCAATTCTAGAGAATAAACTTTCTTCATCTAAATATATTTTTAATGATTCATTATCTATTGATGATTTATAAATTTTAGCATGAGGTAGTTTTACCTTTATTTTTTGATTATCTTTATTACCATCTATTTCATATGTTATTTTAGAAAAATCCACAGATGCATCTACCTGGATATCATAGCTAAATATTTGTCTACTTTGTGTAAATGGAATCTCAAACAAGTCAAAAAATTCTCTATGCTCTTCTGTGTCTTGTACTATAGTTAAATATGCTGTTTGCGTTACTAATTCTCCCACATTTTCTAATCCTAATTTTGTAGTTTTTGTTTGATTTGTAATAACAGATTTCCATATACCGCCAATATAAAATATTAAAGCTATAATTAAAATTACTAATACTATTTTAATTGCAGAAGGCAACTTTTTTATACTCTTCCAAATATTTTTTATTCTTGATTTTTTATCATTTTCATTTTTCACTTCGTTTTCCATTTTTTTCTCCTTTTTTATTTATTCTTATTTATAGTATGTTTATTACGCGTTTTATATCATCATTATATATTACCATCGCTAAATTTTCAATATTTCACAAAAAAAGTAGGGGATGTAATCGTACCATCCCCTTTTTGAAGCGTGTAACCAAACCAATGTCCTTTGTTGATGTGTTACTGTGCTACTCCATAGCCTCCAGCATGCTAACAAGCTTCTGGTAGACATCGGAGACAGCCTTTCCGGACTCTCCCTTGCGGAAGATGTCCTTGTCAACCGAGTTTCCATCTGCATCCCAGAGTCTGCAGGTGTCCTGGCTGAATTCATCGCAGAGCATAAGCTCTCCGGTCTCCTCGTCACAGCCAAACTCCACCTTGAAGTCAACCAGGGTGAGTCCGAGCTCGGCGAAGAAGTCGGATGCGACCTTATTGATCACGTCCATGTAGACATAGATCGTGTCAACATCGTCCTCATCGATGAGTTCCAGCTGGACAGCTGCGTCGTCGTTAATCAGAGGGTCGTGAAGCTCATCGTTCTTATAGGTGAACTCCACAAGAACGGGATCGAAAGCTCGACCCTGCTCCACGCCATACCTCCTGCAGAAGCTTCCTGCAGCGAAGTCGCGTCCGATCACCTCGAGAGGGATCATATCCGCCTTCCTCACAATCTTAGAAGAAGAGGTAGTCCCCTCGGAAACGAAGTGCGTGTGAACGCCCTCAGCTGCGAACCTCTTGAAGAGCAAGGTAGACACCAAGTTGTTAGCGTAGCCCTTGCCTTCGACGACATCCTTCTTGTCCCCGTCACCGGCGGAAATGCGATCAGTGCACTCCATCTCGATGACGTGGGGCAGGACATTGCCAGAATCGTCGAGCACCTCATACAAGGTGTTCGCCTTACCGGCATAGATTTCCTTTCCACGCTCCATACTTTCGTTCCTCCTTAGAATTATCCACGGAGCATTGGCATTGGTTACATAAAGTATTATAAAAGCTTTTTTAATTATTGTCAACTAATACAAAAAGAAGTGTTACCCGTTTTAAGGTTACACTTCTTTAACTTTAATCTTTTATAATCTTTAAATATAAATTTTATGCGTTTCTACCACAGCAGTTTTTATACTTCTTTCCTGAACCACAAGGGCAAGGGTCGTTTCTACCAATCTTTGGTCCATCATTTACAATTGTTTGATGTGTATGGTTTTTATCTGATTGAGCTATTTTTCCATCTACTAAACTTATAGCTGAATCATCAAATCCTTCTTTTGTATCTTTAACATTTGATGTTCTAACTACATTTCCTACTTTTTCGACATGTGAAAGAATTTTAACTACATCTAATTTGATATTTTCGTT
>CALYAI010000050.1 GCA_944393475.1 uncultured Clostridia bacterium | reverse complement strand
CTAGCATTTGGGCATCTCCCTTCTTTTTGTAAACTCATATTTCTATTATACTATATTTTATTTTTTTGTCAATATCGTACGTTATGTAAATTAATAGGATTGTCTTCTTTAATCTTCTTTGCAAAATCTGAAGAAATTCTTTGTTTCTGTAAATATCGCTAATATTAAAATAATAATTAATAATTCTAACAATACTAACTTATTAAATATCCCAACAATTAATAGTAAAATATAACTTATTATTCTACCAACATTTAATACACATTCTAAAAGTATGTATGTTTCTGCTCTATTTTCATCATTAATAATTTCGCTATTCGTAAATTTTAATGTTTCTACTTCTTGCGAAACAATTATAAATTGTAAGAAGAAAGCATATATTAAATTATAGCAGACGATCGTATATTGGTTTGTAAAACAAATTAATATTATCGCGCTTGTTAATATTATCCCACATGAAAATATTAATAATTTTTTTATTATGCTTTTTCTCTGTATTCTCCTATAAATATATGCACTTATTATTGCTAAAAGCGATGTAATTGAAGTTACTATTCCTAGGCTAAAATCCGAATCAAAAGCTATAATAATTAATAATACTATAGTTGTTTCTAAAGCTCCCTTATATGCCATTCCTCTAAAGAATTTCATTTTATAAAAACTTTTTAATTTTTTACTTTTCTCTATTCTTTTTATTTCATTCATTATATCTAATTTTGGTTTATTTTCTTTCTTTACATTTTTTAATTGAGTAGAAAGTATTATTTGTATAAATGAAAACATTAAAATTATTGGTGCAGTCGTTATAAAACTTTTTGCAGATATCAAAGTTCCTAATAAAAATGGTATTAGAATTTTTACTAAATTAGTCAACATATTTTTATAAACAACAAAGTTTTTTTTATCCTCTGTCATAACTAATTTTGATGAAAATACATTTAGAGGAAAAGCCCACATTTCTATCGCAAATCCAGATATTATTGCTAATAGCCAAATATAGTTTACAACATTATCTCCAAGCAAAGTTATTATAACTAATTGTATAAATTTAAATATCATTCCTAAAATAAAAATTGGTAATTCATGAGAATTCTTTATTAATCTTCCTATAAAAAAAGCAACCAATGCAATTATTAAATATGAAAATATATTATAAATAGATATTATCTGAATATTTTCTATAGAAATCTTAAACAAATATGATGTTAAAAACGGTCCTAAAAATATATCTATTATTCTTCCAATAGTGTTTATTATTAACAATAGTTTTGTGTTTTTCTTCGCTATTTTCTCCATATTAAAATATCCTCTTTTTTACATATGTAACTTTAAATCTTCAAAAATTATAGCAAAAATACTTTATTAATACCAGTTTTTTTATAAATTTTGGTATCCTTTTTTACTTTTTTGTACAAAATATTACCAGGTGATATGTATGAAGAAAAAAGTTATACTATTTTTTACCCTCTTATTCGTTACAATTTGCTTTTCTGGTTGTAGTAATAATGAAGAATCCCCTACTTCCGAAAATAATAGTTTAGATATAAATAGAACTTCAAAAGAAGAAAATGTGGTTTTGGAAAACACTTCTTCAGAAAACAAGGTAAATACTGCAAATATTTCAAAGCAAAGTTCTTCTAAATCCTCTGAAGAACAAGTTTTAGCTGAGTTTTCTACTAGAATATATTCTAAGGATTCTGCTAGGCAAAACAATCTAGAAATTACTTCTAAAGCTTTAAATGGCACAATTGTTAAAGCAAATGAGACTTTTTCCTTTACAAAAACCATTGGTCCTTCTACTTCCCAAAAAGGTTATGAAGAAGCAGATGTATTTGATTCCAATGGAAATAAAATTAAAGGATATGGTGGCGGTAATTGTCAAGTAAGCTCCACCCTATATAATGCTGTACAAAAAGTTCCTTCTTTAAAAATTGTAGAACGACATGAACATAGTAATACTGTACCATATGTAAAAGAAGGGCATGATGCTGCTGTTGCTTATGGTAGTGTTGATTTTAAATTTAAAAATACCAATAATTATTCTATAAAAATTGTTGTAGAAACCTCTAACAAATATGTAAAAGTCAAATTGCTTAGAATTTAAAGCATATCTTCCCTTCCATCGCATATATTTAAATCAAGGAGGGGATAAAAATAAAAAAACTCTTTATTTCTATAATAATATTTAGTTTAATTTTAACACCAATATCCTGTTTAGGTTATTCTGATTCTTTTATCTGGTCTTCACCAGAAATATTAACTAGTACAAATGCTAACTTGCAATCTGAAAATATAGAAAATAGTTTAAATCTTAGTTGTGGAAGTGCTATTTTAATTGAACAATCAACTGGAAAGATATTATATGAGCATAATATACATGAACAATTGCGTCCAGCAAGTGTTACTAAAATAATGACAATACTTTTAATAATGGAAGCAATAGATTCTGGGAAAATAAATTATTCTGATCAAATTCCTTGCAGTGAAAATGCCAGTTCCATGGGCGGTTCGCAAATTTGGCTTGATACAAAAGAAACTTTGAGTGTTGACGAAATGCTAAAAGCTATTTGCGTCGTTTCTGCAAATGACTGTACTGTTGCAATGGCTGAATATCTAGCAGGCTCAGAAGAAAACTTTGTAATGCAAATGAATGCTAAAGCAAAGGAATTAGGAATGAATGATACAACATTCAAGAATTGTCATGGTATCGATGAAGATGGTCATGTATCTTCCAGCTATGACATTGCACTTATGTCACGCGAATTACTAGAAAAGCACCCGGATATAAAAAAGTATACTACAATTTACATGGATTCCTTGCGTGATGGCAAGTCCGAACTTGTAAATACAAATAAATTAATAAAAAATTATAGAGGTGCTACTGGATTAAAAACTGGTTCGACATCACTTGCATTATATAACTTATCCGCTTCTGCAACACGCGATAATTTATCTTTAATTGCTGTAATTTTGAAAGCTCCTTCAACAAAAGATAGATTTTCTGAAGCAACAAAATTACTGGATTATGGTTTTGCAAATTATTCATGTAAAAACTTTGCTACCAAAGGTGAGCTTATAAAAGATGTTCCAGTATCTAAAGGATCTGCATCTTCTGTTAGTGCTATTCTTGCCAGTAATTCTAGTATTTTACTAAAAAAAGGAAATGATAATAATATTGTACAAAATATTAATCTACCCGAATCTGTTACAGCTCCAATTTCTGCAGGTGACAAATTAGGCGAAATTTCTTATTTATTAAATGATGAAACCATTGCTACAGTTGATATTATTGCAAAAGATAGTATTGATAAAATGAACTTTGCTAATATGACCAAATTCATTTTTAAGTCTTGGATTAGTTAATAAATTTTAAAGGAGTGATTTTAAGCACTCCTTTAAAATTTATCTATTAAACATTTTTTTGTTTTATTTTTCCAGTCTTATATGCCTCCAATAATTTATTTAAATCTTGAATTTGCTCACATAATTCTTTTCCAATATCAGTGTCTGCAATTTTTTTTCGTTCCACTTTCTCTACAATTAAATGTGTTGAGTGTATATCTGTTTCGTTTACTATCGCATCTTCTGTTGAAGTAAATGGTTGATGTGCAGTTAGCACTAGTCCATATGAGTTATATATTAAAGTATATCCTGCAATACCAGTTGTTTTTTGATATGGCTTAGAAAGTCCTCCATCTATAATTAATAGTTTTCCATTTGCCTTTATTGGACTTTCTCCATCTTTTAATTTAACAGGCATATGTCCACCTATAATCCTTCCCTCTTCTTCATTTATTCCAAACTCTCTTAATATTTTTTTGCAAACATCTTCACTCTCTGCATATTCATAAAATGGATTTTTGGTTTCTTTTCTTAAATTTTTATCTTCTAAAAAGTATCTCTCGAAAGTTTTCATTGCATCTTTACAAAATATTGGCGAATGTTTTCCACACCATAAATACCAAAGGAAATCCATTGCATCTTTTTTCTCTTCCGGATCATCTGAATAAAATGCTTCTCTTGCTTTCTCGTCAATATAATCTAAATACTCTTTTCCCTTATATTTCCTACCTTCGCAATCTACTTCTACTATTTTTCCTAGCTCATTCATTGGTACACAGCCATGGATAAGTAAGTTTTGATTATATATTTTATAAATACTCCCTTTTGAGTATAAAAAATTTATATGTTTTTGTAATTTTTCGCTATTTTGGAAACTCTTAACCAATCTTTCAACAACATCTTTTTCTTCTGGAGTTAGTTTGTATGGGTTTTCTGGATCTATTGTTGGAAAATCCATATCTAATAATTCATATGTTCTGTTATTTATTTCTATCGTTCCATTTTCATAATCTATTTTATCAAGTAGTAATCTATCTTCCATTTCGTACTCTGGATGTCTTTTTATTATCTCTGCTTCCAATTTAAATTGTATTATTGCAGATGCCTTTTCCATTTTACCCATAACTTCAATATCCAATCCTTCTTCAAACTCTTCTGTATGAGAATGGAATATATTGGATACTTTACTATCGTATTTTTCTTTTGCAAAATCAAGCATTTTTCTAAGATTTATTCCATATGATTCTTCTAATATGGATAAATTACCATATCTTGCACTAATTCTTATAACATTCATTATACATGCAGGATTTCCACATGCTGCTCCCATCCAAACAATATCATGATTTCCCCATTCTATATCTATTGAATGATATTTCATAAGCTTATCCATTATTATATCTGGACCAGGTCCTCTATCGTATATATCTCCTATTATATGAAGATGATCTATTGATAATTGCTGTATTAATTTTGATATTTCTATTATAAAAGCTTCTGCCCTTCCAAGTTTTATTATTGATTCAATTATTTGTGTGTAATATCTTTCTTTATCTTCTGACTCCATACTGCCATGTAATAATTCATCTATAATGTATTCAAATTCCTTTGGCATTGCTTTTCTAACTTTAGATCTACTGTATTTTGAAGCCATAATCTTGCATATCTTTATTAATCTATATAATGTTATTTTATAATATTCTGATAAATTATCCTTATTTTCTTCTTTTAATAATTCTAATTTTTCTTCTGGATAATATATTAAAGTAGCAAGTTTCTTTCTCTCTTTACTTGTCATGCTATATCCAAAATTTTCATCGATTTTTGTTTTTATTACCCCAGAAGCATTTTTTAATATATGTAAAAAAGATTCATATTCTCCATGTAAATCACTTAGAAAGTGCTCAGTACTTTTTGGTAAATTTTGAATTGCTTTTAAATTTATTATTTCTGTACATACAGCCTGTATTGTAGGAAATTTTTCCGAAAGTAATTTTAAATATCTTAGTTCATTGTACTCCATACACTTCACCCTAACTTATTAATTGATTATTCAAATATTCTTTAGCATAATTATAAACATTATTAAATTCTTCACTTGTTTTGCTATCATCTATGTTAAATCTGCTATATAAATTAGTTAACACTTTTTCGCTCTTTATCTTTTCTAATGTAAATTTATAATTAAAATCATACACATATGCAAAATGTGCTATTGCTAAGTCCAATCCAGAATTTATATTTTTATAATTTATATTTCTGTCTTCAAAAAACTCCCTATAAATTTCTTTGTTTATAGTTTGTTTATTAATATTTTCTCCATATAAAATACTCATCTTTTCGTTGCTTAATACATAGAATATATCCCATTTATCTGCATCTCTTATAATTTTAGTATGTAATAGCTCTTTTTCGTTTAAATCCTTATCTATATCTAAAAATCCTTTATTATGATTTAATATTGCTTTTCTTATTATATTGTCATACTTATCCTCTTGAACAAAATCTCTTATTAAATTATCTTCAAATAAAACTTTAATTCCCTGCTTAGCATGATTAATACTTTTTTGATCTATAAATGTATTATAAATTTTTAACTGCTCGAATCTTCCAATATCATGTAATAGACCTATCAATTCAGCAAGCTCAATGTCTTCATCACTTAATTTTAAATTCTCTGCTAATTCTTTTGCTTTTTGACTTACTCTTTGTATATGTGCAATTTTTAGAGCAATTTTAGGATCTTCTGGATTATAGTTTTTTACATAATTTTTAAATTCTTCTTTTGCCTTTTTTATATTAATACTCATTTGTATACACCTTCTCCCATCTGATTTTATCATAAGTTGCTTTTTTGTCAAATTTCATCTTTTTTATTTTTTTTTTTTCATAATAAATCATTTTTCTTTTGTAACACATCTGGTACATAATCCAATAATTTATCTACTGATGATGAGTGCTCTATTGATAGTAGTTTTATATTTTCATTTTGTACTACTAAAAAAGCAATTGGACTTATATTTACAGCAGCACCACTACCACCACCAAATGGCAATTTATAATTTATGAATTCTTCTTTTTCCTTTTTATTATAATTATTAATTGTTTCACTATTAAATTCACTTCCTCCAGAAGCAAAACCAAAAGTAACTTTTGAAAGTGGTATTACTACTCCATTTTTTATTTCTATTGGTCTTCCTATAATTGTATCTACATCCACCATATCCTTTATACTACTCATTGTTGTATCCATAAGTCCTTCTATAGGATTTTCGTTCATGTTTATCATCCTTTCTTCTTTTTAAAATCTCACATATTGCAATAATAATATGTATAGGTTTTATTTTTAATTTTCCGTCTATATAAATTTCATATTTGGGTGGATTATTATATTCTATACTAACTCTATATTTTCCATTTTCTTTTTTTATCATATTTTTCGTATATACTATAGAAAGCATAGTTGAAATAATAGTTGCTAAAAAAGTCATTAACATAATGTTCTCACTTTGTAAATTGATGTTAATATATAGTCTCTCCATTCTTGTTTTCTCTAATATTTTCTCTATATCCTTTTTTAATAATTTTATTTTTGTGTTCACTATACTCTTTTCCACATTTTTAATATTTACTTTTTTTATTAATTTATTCTTTAATATATTAATTTTTAAATAGGGAACTAGATTAAAAATTTTTAGTACTATTTTTATCTCTCCATCTTTTCTTTTATTGTTCTCTAATCTAAAATCTCTTACTTCTAGTTGTATTGTTGTTATCGCTAGTAATATTACAAAAGTTGCTAATAGGATTATTAAGCATAAAAAAAATACTAGCATGTTTCCACCTCTACTAGTATCTTTTCCATTTTTTATTTAATTATACCATCTTTTTCTTTTTTTCAACTAAAATGTCTTCGAATAATTCTTCTTGATGAGTATTTACTTTATCCCTCTTTGACATTTCTAGCAAACCACTAAAAGCTGTTACTACTTCTTGTTTATTATGTTCTTTTAATGAAAATAACTTATTAAACACAAATTTATTATTTCTTACTAATACTTTAAACATTTCCTTAACTTTGCTTGCCACTGTATAATTATCTGTTATGGCTATTTTTTCTATATTCTCTGCGTTTTTATTTATTTTTTCTTCATTTCTTTGTAATAAGTTTTTATACAGATTTGGTAATAAGTCTTTTTCATATTCTTTTTCTATTTGTCTTTTTGGTAAATCTATTTGTTCCTGACTTCCAAAATATATATTTGCATTTTCTTCATAATTTACTCTTAATTTCTTTATAATCTCTTTATATTTTTTATATTCTATAATTCTTTGTATAAGCTCTTCCTCTGTAAGTTCTTCCTCTGCTTCATCTTGTTTTGGAAGTAAACTTTTTGATTTTAAGTAAATTAGTGTTGATGCCATTATTAGAAACTCACTTGCTATTTCTAAATTCATTTCTTCCATTTTATTTAAATACTCTATATATTGATCAGTTATTTCGTTTATTTTTATATCATATATATCCATTTTATTTTTATCTATTAAATGACATAATAAATCCAATGGGCCCTCAAAATTATCTATTTTTATTGCATATTTGTTTGTCTCCAACATAAATAAGTTCGCCATAATTACTCCTCTATATGTATATTGTCTCTTTTATATCCTTTTCTTAGTAAATAATTTATTATTTCTTCTTTTTCATAATTATCTTTTCTTTTGTTGATTATATTTTGTGCTGATTGTCTTTCATATTCTTCCAGTTCATCAATGTTCTCACTTATATAATTCTCCAAAGTATCTTTTTGTATTCCTTTTGAGTATAATTTATATATTATTTCTTTTATGGACATGTTTTTTAAGCTTTTAAATTCTGCAACTGATCTTTTTATATAAGTATTATCATTTATATAGCCTGCTTCTTTAAGATATTCTATTATATCTTCTAGAAGTTCTTCTTCTAAATTATTAAATTTCTTTCTTATTTCGCTTTCTGTTCTCTTTTTGTACATAATATATTTTAATATTCTTGTTTTTTCTTTATCAAATTCTTCTATACTATACATTTCCATTCCTTATTTTATTTATCTTTTTCATCATCATTAACTAGAACGACAACATCATCATCGTCATTATTTTCTTCTTCTCCTAAGCTTTTTTCAAATGCTTTTTCGAAATTATCTCTTACTTTCTTTTCTACTTCTGCCATAATATCTGGATTTTCTTTTAGGAAGTTCTTTACATTTTCTCTTCCTTGACCAATACGATTACCATTGTAGCTAAACCAAGAGCCACTTTTTTCTATTATATCCAAATTAACAGCTGTATCTAGTATATTTCCTTCTTTTGAAATTCCTTTACCATATACAACATCGAATTCAGCCTCTCTAAAAGGTGGAGCAACTTTATTTTTTACAACTTTTACTCTTGCTCTACTTCCAATAATTTCTCCATCTTTTTTAATATTTTCTACTTTTCTTATATCCATTCTTACTGATGCATAGAACTTTAATGCCCTTCCTCCTGTAGTTGTTTCTGGATTTCCAAACATAACACCTATTTTTTCTCTTAATTGATTTATAAATATTAAAACTGTTTTAGATTTATTTATTGCACCTGCTAATTTCCTTAATGCTTGTGACATTAATCTAGCTTGCAATCCCATATGTGAATCTCCCATATCTCCATCTATTTCAGCTTTTGGTACTAATGCTGCAACAGAGTCAACAACTACTACATCTAGTGCACCACTTCTTATTAATGCTTCTGTTATTTCTAATGCTTGTTCTCCGGTATCTGGCTGAGACACTAATAGATTATCTATATCTACACCTAAGTGTTTTGCATATACTGGATCCAATGCATGTTCAGCATCTATGAATGCTGCTTCACCATTTAATTTTTGTGCTTCTGCGATTATATGTAATGCAAGTGTTGTTTTTCCAGAAGATTCTGGACCATATATTTCTATAATTCTTCCTCTTGGTACTCCACCAATTCCTAATGCTATATCTAAGCTTAAAGCTCCTGTTGGAATTGCGTCTATTTCCATTGCTTTGAATTCCCCTAATTTCATTACAGAAC
>CALYAI010000049.1 GCA_944393475.1 uncultured Clostridia bacterium | reverse complement strand
AATTTTGTAAAATATAACTTTTTAAAGTGATTATATAAAGTTATTAATATTTTCTGTATTGGTTCTTTATTATACAATAATTTATTTAATTCTTCCAATGCTTGTTTTATCTGCTTTTTTCCCAAATAATCTGTTAAATTAAAAATTATGGCTTGTGTTTGTTTTGTACATAACAAATCTATATCTTCCTTTGTTATTGTACCTCCATTTCCCTCATATTCTATTAGTTTTCTTATTTCATTTATAAGTTCTTGCATATTTTGGCCACATTGTTCTATTAAATATTGCAATGTATTTTCTGTTATATTCACTTTATATGCATTTGCAATTGCTTTCAATCTTTTTATAATTTGATTCGGTTTTTGAAATTCAAACTCACATATAATAGATTTTTTTTCTAATGTTTTGTATAATTTTTGCTTTTCTATATTTTCTTCTATAAAAACTAAAACTACACTTTCTTGTATATCACTAAAATTATTTTCTATATATTCCGCTAAATCTTTTTTTATTTTCGCTAACTCGGGATCTTTTCTTTTCCCTTCTTTTTTTAAGATTCCAGAATTACGTATAATAATTAGTTTTTTTGGATATCCAAAAGCTGGTGTTTGTATATCTGCAATTAACTCACCGATATTTGTTTCATCGATATTTATATAATTAATTCCATTTATACATTCTCCAAATTTTCTTTTGATTTTTTTTACAATTGATTCTAATAGAAATTTTTCTTCCCCATATAATACATATATACTATCTAATTCACTTATATTTAATTTTTTTTCTAAGTCTTCTATATTCAATTCTATCCACATCCTTTAGGGATTTTAAGGCTCTAAAACCTACACTCTAAACTGAGATGAAAATTTAGATGAATGTGCATGGCAAATTGCTATTGCCATACTATCTGTTATATCATCTAATTTTGGTAATTTTTCTGTATTTAATATCATTTTTACCATTCTTTGTACTTGCATTTTATCTGCTCTACCATAACCTGTTACTGCCTGCTTTATTTGTAGAGGAGTATATTCAAATATATCTAGCTTGTTTATTCTAGCAGTTATTAAAATTACACCTCTTGCTTGAGCAACATTTATTGCAGTTTTTGCGTTATTATTAAAGAATAATTCTTCTATTGACATTGCATCTGGTTTATATGTTTTTATAATATTATCTAAATCTGTATATATTTTTTCCAATCTTAGTGGAAAAGATTCCCCCGCTTCTGTTAGTATCGCACCAGATGTCTCTAATTTAAACTTATTTCCTATGTAGTCTACTATGCTATATCCAGTTATTGCAAATCCTGGGTCTATTCCTAATATTCTCATTGTTTTTCCTCTTCTTCTGTTGATGCATCTGATAAAATTCTAAATATTTCTGCAACACTCCATGCTTGTGAAAACGCACCTTTTGGCAAATATGGTGGTTTAGAATCATATAATTCAGAAATACTTAATACGCAACCTTCTTTATACATCATTGTTTTTGTCGTTACTTTTAAATTCTTTATAAATTGTTCATATGTATTTATTAATTCTTTTCTTATTTTTCCTTCTTTTGTATTTGCTATTACATTTTTATATGCGTCATTATATAGTCCAAATAACCATGGCCATGTAATTCCCTGATGATAACTTATATCCCTTCTATATGAATCTCCCTCATATGTAGCAATATATTGTTTATCTTTTTTATTTAATGTTCTTAGACCATGCTTTGTATATAATTCTTCTGTTACGGTTTTTAATATTTCCTTGGCATTTCTTCCATTTGGATTTAATACTTGGTATGTAAGTGATAGACTAAATAATTGGTTTGGTCTTATTCTATCATCACCTAATACATCATATAATGATTTTTTACTTGAATTATAGAATTTTCTGTTAAATGATTTTTTCACTTTTTCTGAAAGTTCACTATATATCTCTGCAGCTTTTTTTGTCTCGAATTTCTTTGCTAGCTCTTCCATTATTTTTAGTGCATTATACCACAAACTATTTATCTCTACAGCTTTTCCATTTCTTGGTGTTACCGCAAAATCTCCTATTTTTACATCCATCCATGTATTTTGTGTATTTATGGTTCCTGAATGAATTAATCCATCTCTTTCCATATAAATATTGTTGTCATCAACATCTATTCCTGTAATATATGCTTCTATTATTTTCTTTAATTCTATATAAAAATTTTCTTTAATGAATTTATAGTCCTTTGTATAATTTAAGTATTTCTTTATCTCTTCAAATAATAGCAAAGAAGCGTCTACACTATTATATAATGGTCTATTATCATATCCAGAATATCCATTTGGTACTAATCCATATTTTACATCTCTTATAAATGTTAGAAGTACTTCTCTTGCAATATCAAATCTTCTTGTTTTTAATAATAAGCCTTCGAATGCAATTAAGCTATCCCTTCCCCAATCTAAAAACCATGGATAACCTGCGATTATTGTATGTAATCCAAAAGATGGTCTATATGCTATAAAGCTATCAGCTGTTATTATAAAATCTTCTATTAATTCTTTATCCTCTGTTTTTTCATTTATCAATTTTGTATTTTTAATAATCTTTTTTAGTCTTTCCTCTTCTTGTTTTATTATATCTCCTGCTTTTATTTCATCTATATTTTCTTCTAATGAAAATACAAAAGAAATTTCTTTTTCCTCATTTGGATTAATCTCTATTTCGTATCTGCCGGGAATTGCATGATTTTCTATAGGATCAAATCCTCTTTTTTCTTCTTCTATATAAAACATACGGTAGAAAATGTCATTATGATGTTCTATGTAATTTCCTTCTGAACATTTCATATAAAAAGGTGTTTGACTTTCGCCTTTAATAATTATTTTTACTTTAGTTCCTTTTATTTTTTCCTTTAATTCAAAATTAGTTTCTTTATTTACTTGGTGAAAATCTCTATAATTAATTATTGGAGCTAATGATAGTTTCATTTTGTGTTTTCCATTTTTTATCTTATATAAGATAACTACCGTATTTCTACCATATTGCATACTAATTGTCTTTTGAATTTTTATATCATCTATTTTATAATTATATGTTGGAACATATTTCTTTTCAAAAGATTCTATATTTTTATATCCATCAGAAATATAGTTATCACATATATTAGTATATAAAGGATATTTACAACCATTAAATTCTATTGACTCATCAACTTTTGATAGAATTAAAAATCTTCTAGCTGGCGGAGTTAATGCTGCAACAAGCAAGCCATGATATTTTCTTGTATTCGCTCCTGTTACAGTGGATGATGCAAAACCTCCTATTCCATTTGATATTATCCATTCTCTCTGGATTAAATCTTTAAAATCTCCTTTATTTACCATTATTTTCATTTGTATGCCTCCAATTATTTATTTTTCTTACTTTGTTCAACCTTTTCTATGAATCTTTCTATAAATTCTTCCTCATTATCCTTTGCATTCATATTTTTTAAGATTTCCCTGTTTTTTATTTTTACATCTTCTGTATTTTTTATTGCCGCTATACGATTTCCATATCTATCTAAAAATTTACTTTTTCTTCCTTTTGAGTGTCTGTTTATCTTTTTCTTCTTTCTAGGTTTGTTTTTTATTTTATTATAATGTTTCTCGTATTGCAATTTAGATTGTAATAATAAATATTGCGGATCTGATTGTTTATCCCTATATTTTAAATCATCGCAAATAAGTTCTGAAATAGCTCTTGCAACTAAGTCTGGATTATGTCTTATATATCCATTTTCTACACAAGCTAAATCTTTTTGAATTAATTTTACTCCCATATTTTTTACTTTTTGTGTATCTGAATCTACTAATTCTGAACCCTGTAGATTATATTTTTTTATGTATTCAGGAATAATTTCTCCTGTATCATAAATACAATAATCCATAACCCCTTTTCCTGTATGTTCCATTATTGCTTTAATATGATCTGATAAACTATAACTATCAGTTTGTCCAGGTTCTGTCATTATATTACTTATATATATTTTTATTGCTTTACTTTCCTTCATTGCTTTATATACACCATTTACTAATAGGTTTGGAATAACATTTGTATATAAGCTTCCTGGTGCAATTACAATGCAATCAGCTTCTTTTATTGCTTGTACAACTTCTGGAATTGCTCTACAATTAGGTGGTGATATAAATACTCTATTAATCTTTGTAATTTTTTCGTATGCTATTTGACTTATCTTTTCTTTTTCCTCTATTATCATTCCATTTTCTAGTTCTGCACAAATTCTCATTTCATCATTTGTAATTGGTAGAATTTTACCAATTATATCAAAAATTTCGTTAGAATTTGTAATGGCTTCTGTAAAATCTCTAGAGATATCTTTTAATGTTGAAAAATATATATCACTAAATTTTATGTCTTTTAGTTCTCCTGACTTGAATTGATAGTTCATTAATTTATCTGTCAACTCTTCATTTCTAGCCAAAGCTATAATTGTGTCTTGTATATCTTCTATTGGCATAGTATTAATATCATTCTTCATCTTTCCATATGATGAAACTGTAACAACTGCTGTAATATTATCAGTATAATTTTTTAGCCCTTTTGCAACTGTTTTCATTCCATTTCCAGAACCTATAATAACAATCTTTGGTCCTT
Organism: uncultured Clostridia bacterium; assembly: GCA_944393475.1. Lineage (GTDB taxonomy): Bacteria > Bacillota > Clostridia > TANB77 > CAG-508 > Merdicola. The sequence continues at coordinate 4,814 of CALYAI010000049.1, read as the reverse complement.
CAGAATATATCTTTTTATTAAAAATTAATGAATTTATATTTATATGCTTTCTATTGTTTTTTACTCTAGAATCTGTAGCTTCTATTAGCATTTCCATAGTTCTTTTTTGCATGAATATTATTCCTATTACTATTAAAGTAAAGCCTACTATAAAAGATAATATTATTAATAATAATTGTGGTATTTCTAATTCTTCCTTTACTATTATAGATGAAATCCCATAGCATGCAAATATTATACCTATAAGTATTAGACATATCCACCTTTTTATTCTTGCATTTGGTCTAAACCATTCTATTAAACCTTTCATTTATTTAATACATCCTTTCAAAATCAGTTTTCTAAATCCTCTCCTATGACCTGTACTTCTAGCTCTATTTTTTTGCCAAATTTTTCATAGACTTTATCACTAATGTATTTTACTAAATTTAATATATCTTTTGCTTTTGCATTTCCTTTATTTACTATAAAACCAGCATGTTTAGTAGAGACTTCTGCGCCTCCTATTTTATATCCCTTAAGCCCACATTCATCAATAAGTTTTGCTGTAATAAAATCATTTCCTCTTTTAAAGGTACTTCCTGCTGATGGATATTCCAATGGTTGATGTTCATTTCGCCAATTAGAATATTCATCCATCTTTGACTTTATTTCTCGATATATGCCTTTTTTTAATTTTAATTTAGTACTTAAAATTATATATCTATTTGATGAAAAAATACTATTCCTATATGCAAATTCCTGTTCATCATTTGATAATATCCTTATATTTCCTTCCTTATCCATACATTTTGTCTCATGAACAATATCTTTCATTTCTGAGCCATGTGCACCAGCATTCATTCTTATTGCTCCGCCAATTGTTCCTGGTATGCCTGATGCAAATTCAAATCCTTCAATTTCTTCTATCAACAATTTTTGTGCTAAAAATCCATTTTTTACACCTGCACCAACGGTTATTAAATATTCATTGTCTTTTTTCTCTATATTTAATCCTTCTGTTCCTATTTTTAAAACTACTCCTCTAACTCCTCCATCTTTTACTAGCAAATTGCTTCCATTTCCTATAATTGTTAGTGGAATATTATGTGTATTTGTATAATCCAAAACCGTTCTTATATCTTCCTCTGATTTTGCAATTATAAATATATCTGCCAGTCCCCCGACTCTAAAAGAAGTATGTTTTGACATGTCTTCTTTTATTTTTATTGTAGATTCTTTTGATATTAAATCTTTTAATTCTTTAGAAATTATGTCCATACTCAAGTTATTTTCTCTCCTTTAAATATTTTATAACTTCGTCTATACTTTCCTTTGGCGTTGAGGCTCCCGCCATAACTCCTATTTTGTTTATTCCTTCTAAATTTTCGTTATATAATTCTTCTACTGTTTCTATCATTATTGCTCTCTTGCAATTTTTCTTGGAAATATCATACAATTTATTTGTATTAGAACTCTTTTTTCCACCAATTATAACCATATAATCTACTTCTTTTGCTATTTTAGCAGTTTCTTTTTGTCTATTTTCTGTAGCATTACATATGCAATTATAAATTTTAATTGGCTTTTTTATATTATTATTTATATATTCTTCTATTTCTAAGAATTTTTGTAAATTATATGTTGTTTGAGTTATTACAGCTATTTGTTTTTGTTCATTTAAAAATTCAATTCTTTTTTTTAGTTTTTCTATATTCTCTATTACTTCACCTTGTTTACAAAAACTAAATGTTCCTATCACTTCTGCATGCAAAGGCTCTCCTATTAGGATGATATAATATCCATTATTTGACAATTCTTCTGCCAATTTATGTATTTTTAATACTTTTGGACATGAACAATCAACTATTTCTATCCCATTTTGTTTTGCATAATCATATATCTTTTTTTCCACACCATGTGCTCTTATAATGACTTTGTTCTTTGCTTCTTTAATATTATTTATTATATTTAAGCCATTTTCTTTTAATCTACTTAGTACTTGGTCATTATGTAATAAATCTCCCAAACAATCCATTTTATTAGAATTAATTAATTCTTTTTCTGTTTTATTTAAAGCTAGTTTAATTCCTTCACAAAAACCAGCTGTTTTTCCTAAAATAATTTCCATAAAATACTCCTATTTTATTTTAACCTTTTCTAGTGTGCATTATATCATATGTTATATTAATCTGCAAAACAAATTGAAAAAAAGTCAAATGAATTTATATCTTCATTTGACTTTTTTATTTTTGAGTAAAAGTACTCATTCATTTTATCCAAATAATCCTCTTTTTTTAACTGGTGGTTGTTCATTCATTGTTCTTGCTAATTGCATCATTAAATCTCTTTGTTCCTTTGTTAATCTTTTTGGAGTTTGAACATTTACTGTAAATATAAAATCACCCTGCCAATTACCATTTAATGCTTTAAATCCTTTATTTTTTATTGTGAATTTTGTTCCTGTTTGAGTTGCCTCCGGTATTTTATATTTTATTTTTTCACCATCCACCATTGGAATCTCTAGTTCTGCACCAAGTGTTGCTTGAGTTATTGTAACTGGAATATTGCAAAATACATTATTACCCTGTCTTGTAAAAATGCTGTGACGTTTTAAATGTACTGTTACATATATATCTCCATTTTCTCCTCCTCTTTCTCCTGGCTCTCCTTCTTTATGTAATACAAGAGTTTGATTATCATCAATTCCAGCTGGAATATTTATTGTTACTTTAGCTTGTTTCCTTATTGTACCTTTTCCTCTACAAGTTGTACATGGTTCTTTTATGATTTTACCAGTTCCATGGCATTCTGAACATGTTCTAGTTGTTTGCATTTGTCCTAGGATTGTATTTTGAACCTGTGTAACCTGACCAGTTCCATGACAATTAGGACAAGTTACTGGACTAGTTCCTGGTTTTGCACCTGTTCCGTTACATGTTGTACATTTTTCGTTTCTATTTATATAAAATTCTTTTTTAATTCCAGAATATGCTTCTTCGAAAGTAATTTCTATATCATGTCTTAAATCTCTACCTCTTACTGGACCATTCCTATTTTTTCTTCTAGAAGAACCACCAAAACCAAACATAGAGAATATGTCGTTTAAGTCACCAAAATCTCCAAAATTTCCAAATCCATCAAATCCATTAGTACTATACGAATAATATCCTCCCTGACCTGCATTCTGTCCTCCAAATCCCTGTGGTCCATTAAATCCAAATTGATCGTACATTTTTCTTTTCTGAGGGTCAGAAAGAGTCTCATAAGCTTCATTTACTTCTTTAAATTTCTCTTCTGCTTCTTTTCTATTATTTGGATTTGCATCAGGATGATATTTTTTGGCTAATCTTCTAAACGCTTTTTTTAGCTCATCATCTGTTGCATTTTTATTAACACCTAAAACTTCATAATAATCTCTTTTTTCTGCCATTATATCCTCCCAAAAAGCTTAATTATTGGAGGCTGTTAGACCTCCAATATTAAACATTATTTTTTGTCATTGTCATCTTCTACTTTGTAATCTGCATCATATACATTTCCATTTTCATCTGTCTTTGGACCTTCTTCTGTTCCTGTTTGGTTTGCCCCAGCTTCTGCATTTGCACCTGTTGCTCCATTTGGATTTGCATTTTTATATAATTTTTCTGTTATTTCATAGAATACAGATGTCAATTTATCTGTTGCTGATTTAATTGCTTCTACATCTTTTCCTTCTAAAGTTTTCTTTAGATTTTCAAGTTCTGCCTCTACTTTAGATTTTTCTTCATTACTTATTTTATCTCCAATGTCTTTTAATGTTTTTTCTGTATTAAAGATTAAACTTTCAGCATTATTTCTAACTTCAATATCTTCTTTCATTTTCTTATCTTCTGCTGCATGTGCTTCTGCATCTTTAACAGCTTTTTCGATATCTTCATCTGATAAGTTTGTTGATGCTGTAATAACAACATTTTGTTCATTTCCTGTTGCCATATCTTTTGCAGATACATGAACTATACCATTTGCATCAATATCAAATGTAACTTCAATTTGTGGTACTCCTCTTGGTGCTGCTGGAATTCCTGTTAATTGGAATCTTCCCAATGTTTTATTTCCAGAAGCCATTTCTCTTTCACCTTGAAGTACGTGTATTTCAACAGCTGTTTGACCATCTGCTGCTGTAGAAAATACTTGTGATTTCTTTGTTGGTATTGTTGTATTTCTATCAATTAATTTTGTAAATACTCCACCATATGTTTCAATACCTAATGATAATGGTGTTACATCTAGTAATACTAAGTCTTTTACATCTCCAGAAAGTACACCACCTTGGATTGCTGCACCAATTGCAACACATTCGTCTGGGTTAATTCCTTTATCTGGTTCTTTTCCTGTTATTTTCTTAACAGCTTCTTGTACTGCTGGAACTCTAGTAGAACCACCAACTAATAATACTTTGTGTAAATCATTTGCAGAAATTCCTGCATCTTTTAGAGCTTGTTCTACTGGTGTTTTTGTAGCTTCTATTAAATCATTAATTAATTCTTCAAATTTTGCTCTTGTTAATGTTACATCTAAGTGTTTTGGTCCTGTGCTATCTGCTGTAATAAATGGTAAGTTTATTTGTGTTTGTTGCATTCCAGATAATTCTATCTTAGCTTTTTCTGCTGCTTCTTTTAATCTTTGCATAGCCATTTTATCTGTACTTAAATCTATTCCATTTGATTTTTTGAATTCTGATACTAAATAGTCTATAATTCTTTGGTCAAAGTCATCCCCACCTAAATGTGTATTACCATTTGTAGATAAAACTTCAAATACTCCATCACCAATATCTAGTATAGAAACATCAA
>CALYAI010000048.1 GCA_944393475.1 uncultured Clostridia bacterium | reverse complement strand
ATTATTGTAAGACCAGCATCTGCAACTTTATGAAATTTACCTAATCTTTCAATTATATAAACTTCAGATTGTTTAACGACTTTAATTGATTTATATGCAATTATAACAATTAAAGCAATTACAATTATTAAAAAAATAATTCCGCCCATAATAATTCTCCTTTTATTTTATATTATATTTATTTTATCGGTACATCGTAATTAGCTGAAACACAAGCTTTTACACCATCTATACCAATTATTTCTACTCTAGAACCTTTTGGAATGGTTATATCTGGATTGTCAATTTTGGCTGACCATGTCTCGCCATTTACATTAATTTGACCTGTACCTTTTAGTAGGGATATTTCTTCGGTTACAATTGCTTTTTGTCCAATAATTGTTTTAGAATTCATTATAGTATTGTCACCTTTTGTATATTTAGAAAGTAAAGGTCTTGTAAATATTAAAAGTATAACAGATACTATTAAAAATACTAAAGTTTGAATAAAAACATTTGTAGTAATAAAACTAACTAACATTGAAACAACAGCTGCTATGGCAAACCACATTAATAAAAAACCAGCTGTTATAATTTCTCCTACAAATAGTACAGCAGCTATTAATAACCAAACTAACCACATATAAAGATTCCCCCTTACACAATACAATAAAATTATACCATAAAACTCGCGAAAAGTAAAGAAAAATGTACAATTATGTAAAGTGATATTATTTTTTAAAATCATATTCACTAATTTATTATTTTATGATAATATAAAAAAGAATTATGAAAAAATGAGGAGAGTACAAATGGCAAAGCGTATGAAGAAAGAAAACAAAGGAAATAAAATGAATGATATATTTAAATTTTTTCTTGTAATAATATTATTGGCAATTGTAGGAGTAGTTTTTTATTACGCACCTAATTATATAAAAGAAGATTATGAGGGAAAAACTAAGGTATTAATAAATAATAATAATGTGACATTAAAAATGAAGGAAGACATATATATCGATGAAAACAGTAATATTTTTATGTCCATGGAAGATATAGAAAACTATTTCGATAAATATATAGAATATGATAAAAACTCAGGAGATATTATAACAACTTCAGAAATAAATATAGCAAATTTAAATCTAAAAAGTAATAAGATAACTATAAATGGTGAAGAGGAAGAATTAAATTCAGCTCCAATGGAAAAAGAAGGAATAATATATCTTCCTTTCTCAGAAATAAGTGAAAAAGTATATGATGTAGACTTAACATATGTTAAAGATTCAAATACTGTAATTATAGATTCTTTAGATAGAAAGCAAGAAGTTGCAAATGTTAGCGAAAATGTAAAAATAAAATATAGACCAAATATATTTTCACGAACATTGGAAAAATTAGAAGAAAATGAAGAAGTCATATATATAGAAGACGAAAGCGAATGGGCAGAGGTAAGATCAAAAGAAGGAACAATAGGATATGTAAAAAAAGAAGAACTAAATAATATACATGCTATACGAGAAGACAAAGAATACATTAAAAAGGTAGAAGGAAAAGTAAATTTAGTTTGGGATTATTATTCTGAATATGTAAATGCTCCTGATAGGGATGGAGAAGTAATAGATGGTATAAATGTAGTTTCTCCAGCATTTTTCTCTTTAATGAAGGGCAGTGGAGGAGATATAACAGATAATGCAAAAAGAGGTGGAGAAGAATACATTAACTGGGCCCATAGTAATAATTACCAAGTATGGGCAATGTTTTCAAACAATTCATTAAGAGATACAACATCACAAATATTAAATGATTACGAAAAAAGAGAAATAATGATAGAAAATTTAATTAATTTAGTAGAGGAATATAATGTTGATGGTGTTAATGTGGATTTTGAAAATATGAATGGTGACGATAAAGATATGTATTCAAGATTTTTAATAGAACTTGCACCAAGACTAAAGAAAATTGGAAAAACTTTATCTGTCGATGTTACAGCACCGGATGGTTCAGAAAATTGGTCTTTGTGTTTTGATAGAAATACAATTGCAAATGTAGCTGATTACATAGTATTTATGGCATATGACCAATATGGACAAAGCTCTAATAAAGCGGGAACAACTGCTGGATATAATTGGGTAGAAGCCAATATAAATAAATTTTTAGAACAAGAGGATGTCGATCCTGAAAAAATAATACTTGGCATACCATTATACATGCGTTTATGGAAAGAAGAGGACGGAGAGGTAACATCAAAAGTTGTAAATATTTCGAATTTATCAGAAAATGTTCCAAATAATCAGGTAGCAAATTGGGATGATGAATTAAAACAATACTATGTTGAATATGAAGAAGATGGAGCCACATACAAAATGTGGATAGAAAACACAAAATCAATAGAAGAAAAAATAAATTTAGCAAAACAATATAATCTTGCAGGAATTGCTTTTTGGGAAAAAGATAGGGAAGAAAATGATGAATTCTGGACGCAAGTAAAAGAAGCATTAAATAAGTAATAAAAAATCACTTTATTCATATAAATGGATAAGGTGATTTTTTTGGTAGGATATATAATTATTAAAGAAAAAGTAAACTTTTTAAAGAGGTTTATAAATAAAATAGAGACGGAAAATTTTAAAAATGGAAAAAAATATATTATTACAAAAATAAATAATAAAACTTTAAAAAAAATAAAAAATGATGGAGTAGATGATGTAGTAATATCTAAAAAAGACAAGGAAAATTATATTCTTATAAACAAATTAAAAGAAAATAATATAAGAATATTGGAAGATAGGTATTTATTAAAAAATTTAATACCGGAAATTATTGAATATTTAACGGAAATATTGGAAATGAATAAAGAAAATATGGAAGTAAACATATTAGTAAATAAGTATTCGAAAATTAATTTATACTATATAAATACATTGATTAAGGAAACACAAAAAATAAATATTATTACAAATAATATAAAGCCATTTAAAAAGTTCTCAAATGAATTATATAAAAATGAAGCAATTTTAATTCCAGTAATGAATAATAGAAATAAAAGTTTATCTAATAAAAAAATAATTTTAAATATAGATTTTACTGAGAAGGATATAAAACAATATAGAATAAATAGATGTGCAATAATTATAAATATAGAACATAAAATTGATTATATTAATAAAATATTTAATGGAATACTTGTGAATAATTGCAGAATAAATACAGAAGATAAAGATGATGAATTTGATTGTAAGGAGATAATGGAATCATATATTATAAAAAAAGATGTTATGCGGATACGTGAGAAAATAGCAGAAAAAAATATTAAAATTATTAATTTAATAGGCAAAAGAGGGATTATAAACTCTGATGAAGTTAGATCATTAAAATGCTAGAAAAATAAACTTGACAAACAAAAAATATTGGCTTAATATAATGTAGCAATAAATTAGTCAGGAGGGATGACAGTATGGGTGATAACAACAAAGAAATACTACTAACCGAAGAAGGTTATAACAAAATGGAAGCTGAACTTGAAAAATTAAAAACAGAAACTAGAGCTGAAATAGCAGAAAGAATAAAAGTAGCTCTAGGATTTGGAGACCTTTCAGAAAATTCAGAATATGATGAAGCCAAAACAGCACAAGCAGCTAATGAAGATAAGATAGCTGAATTGGAAGCAAAATTAAGATTTGCTAAAATAATAGATGATTCAGAAATTGATAATAAAAAAGTTCAAGTTGGAAACACAGTAAAAGTATTAGATATGGAGTTTGATGAAGAAGTTGAATATACAATAGTAGGAACAACAGAAGCAGATATTACACAAAATAAGATTTCTAATGAATCTCCAATAGGTTCAGCATTATTAGGCGCAAAGAAAAATCAAGTAGTAGAAGTTCAAGTGCCAGCAGGTGTAAGTAAGTATAAGGTTTTATCAATAAAAAAATAATTTAATATTAATATAGATATACATTAAACACGGTGTTTAATGTATATTTTTTATATATTTTAACGTAAAAAACAAGGTTTTAAGTTATTGTATTGAAAAAGGCAACATAAATATGTTAAAATATAGCTTATATAAAGCATATTTCATCTCTTTTAGCATATAAATATAAAGAGGTGGATAGTATGGAATATGCAAAAGAAAATAAAATATTAAAAAATTCAAATAATAGTTTTTTTAGATTATTCTGTTCTTTAGGAATAATATTTAGTATCGCAAATATTGTTGCAATATACAATTTTTTTAAAATATTAGTAAATATGTAAATGGAGATGTAGTATGAAAATAGCAAGTAATTGGGAAGATTATGAAATATTAGATATGGCAAATGGAGAAAAATTAGAAAGGTGGGGAAATATTTATTTAGTAAGACCGGATCCACAAATTATTTGGAAGGAAAAAACATTTGCTGAAAAATGGAAATTAGCACACGGAGTATATAACAGGAGTAAAACAGGAGGAGGGAGCTGGAATTTTAAAAAGAAAATTCCAGAGAACTGGAAAATTAAATATAGAAATCTAACTTTTAATATTAAGCCAATGGGTTTTAAGCATACGGGATTATTTCCTGAACAGGCAGTAAATTGGGATTGGATGATGGACAAGATAAAAAATAGTCAAAGAGAAATTAAGGTATTAAATTTATTTGCCTATACAGGAGGTGCTACAGTTGCATGCCTTTCTGCAGGAGCATCTGTGTGCCACGTTGATAGTTCAAAAGGGATGGTATCTTGGTCAAAAGAAAATGTTAATGCTTCTGGATTAGGAGAAAGACCAGTAAGATATATTGTTGATGATGTAGAAAAGTTTGTAAATAGAGAGATAAGAAGAGGAAATAAATATGATGCAATAATAATGGATCCTCCTTCATACGGAAGGGGAACAAAAGGAGAAGTTTGGAGATTTGAAGATGATATTGCAGATTTAGTAAAACTATGTACAAATGTATTATCAAAAAAGCCACTATTCTTTTTAATTAATTCATATACAACAGGAATATCTGCAAAAGTATTAGAAGATATATTAAGATTAAATATAAAGAATAAAGGTAATTTCGACTCAGGAGAAATTGGTTTACCAATGACAAATTCAAAATTAGTGCTTCCTTGTGGTATTTATGGAAGATGGGAGGAAGCATAATGTTAAAAATTTTATATGAAGATAATCATATTATTGTTGTAGTTAAAGAACCAGGAATTCCGTCACAAGAAGACAAAACCAAGGATCCGGACATGTTAACAATTATAAAGCAATATATAAAAGAAAAATATAATAAACCAGGTAATGTATATTTAGGACTAATACATAGGTTGGATAGATCTGTTGGTGGAGTTATGGTGTTTGCGAAAACTTCTAAAGCGGCATCAAGATTAAGCGAACAAGTAAGAGAGAAGCAGTTTAAGAAAAGTTATATTGCAGTTGTGAAAGGAAAGTTCGAAAAAGACAGAGGACTTATGCAAGATTATTTAATTAAAGATGAAAGAAAAAATAAATCTTTTATTACTAATAAAGAAAATAAAAAAGGTAAATTTTCTGAATTAGAATATGAAGTTGTATTATATGATGAAAAAATTAATATGAGTTTGGTAAGAGTCAATTTAAAAACAGGAAGACATCACCAAATAAGAGTTCAATTTGCAAGTAGGGGACATAGCCTATGTGGAGACACAAAGTATGGTACAAGAAGTCGAAGTGGACAACTAGCTCTATGGGCATATAAATTATCATTTTTGCATCCAACAACAAAACAAAGATTGGAATTTACATATTTACCAAAGAAAGAAGGAGTTTGGACAGTACTAAAGAATAAAGAAATAAATTAAAGTGATTTTAAGAGTTCAATTTATTAAACAAAACTTGTTTAATAAATTGAGCTTTTTTATTTGTAAAATTTAGACATAAATATGTAAATTAGTATATATTGTTTTTTACAAAAGAAAAAGTTATTTTTACAAAACAATATAAAATACTAAAAACAATTATATTTATAATTACTTTGTAAATATAATGAAGGAAGAGATAAGAGTGATAGAAGAAATTTGTAACTCGTTAACTAGAAAAATAATAGAATCTGTAGATGGATATGATGAAACTAAAGCAGATGAGATAAATTTCGGATTACAACTAATAATTGGTGAAATACCAAAATTCTTTATAACACTTTTTTTGGCAATAATATTAAATCTTGTAGAGCTTACAATTCTTTCGTTTATTATAATCTTACCATATAGAGTATTTTCTGGTGGTTTTCACTTAAAAACACATTTAGGATGCATAATTGCAACAAATGCAATGTATATTGGGACACCATATTTAGCTAGTGTGTTAAATTTTAGTGATGACATAAGATATATTTTAATTGCTATTACATTTATATTTAGTTTTACCATGATTGCAAAATATGCACCTGCTGATACGGAAAATGTTCCAGTACTACAGAAAAAAGAAAGGAAAAAAAGAAAAATAATTTCCTTTATAATAGCAGGAATAGAGCTAATAATTGCAATTATTATTCCATATAAAGTGATTTCCAATATAATAATTTTTGGAATATTAATTCAAACAATGACAATAACAAAACTGGCATATAGGATCACAAAAAATAAATATGGATATGAAGTATATGGGTAGTAACAGAGGGTAACCTCGTACTATATAAATTTTTACAAAGGGGGCATATGTATAATATGTTAAAATTCTTAGCAAGAATGGCAGAAAAATATGCCAAATCATCTAACACAGCATGTGTATTCTTTGGAATTATACATCAACCTAAAATGCCTGTTAGCATGATTAAAAAAGATTAATCTAAACACAAATCAAAAAAACGACAAAAATACCTATTTATACAATAGGTATTTTATTTTGTTTAATTTTTATTATTTGGATAAATTTCTAGTTGTTGTTTAAATAATTCATCATCTTTTGTGGTATAAATTGCTAAATTATCGTGTTTGCTTAAAATTTTATTAACTTCCCATAATCCTAAACCAGTATTATTTGGTTTTGTACTATATGATTTTTCGAAAATTTTATATGTATCGACATCTTTATTAGGATATGTATTTTCTATAATTACTAATTGTCTATTCTTTCTGTTATCTTTCATAAATCTAATACTTATATATTTTCTTTCACATTCCTGAGCAGCTTCTATACTATTATCTAGCAAGATACCCAATATTCTAGTTAATTCATAATTATCTATGTTTAATGAATTTAAATCTAAGAAAATACCAATTTCTAATTGTATATTTTTATCAGTTGATTTTTTATATTTATCTGCCAGTATTGCATATATCGATGGATTATTAATTGTTTCTGGATTTAAAGCAGTTAAATTATTTAAATTGTCACATTCTTTAAATAAAGATTTATAATATTTAGTAAGTCCATCCATATCTTGAGCAGTAACATAACCACCAATACCATTTATTATATTATTAAAATCATGTTTAAATGCTCGAATGTTATCATACATTATTTTTAAGGTATCATTATATATTTGTAAATTAGAAATATCTCTATTTGCAATTTCTAATTGTTTAGTTTTTACAATATTAAATACACTAACAAAGAAATATGCAATTAAACAAAAGATACTCAAAAGTATAACAAAGGTAGGCAATAAATTATTGTAAAAAGCAGTTATGTATAATTCTAGAAAAACGGTTATAAAACCTAATATTATGGTTAATAAAATAGAAACAGTGTCTTTTTTATTTATGTCTTTAAAAAAGTTAAGATTAATATGAAGCTTTTTCAATATTAGAAAAATAATACATAGACAAGTATATACTACAAACATAAAAGCAATAGAATATATAGGATAATTTGTATATTCTAAATAATTACTATTAAAAATTAAAGTAAATATTTGTGAAGAAATCATTTCAAATAAAGTAGTAAGTAAAACTAATATTATAACGCCAATACAAGTTTCTAATAATGGCTTTTTATAAAGCAATACAAATGATAATAAAACTGTTAGCACATTAATTATAGAACTAAATGGTGTAGGAATTAGTAATCTGGACAAGATGCAAATAAGACATAATACAAGAACTTGTATATATTTTTTAGATTTACTTGGTTTTATATCTAATAATACTAAAAGGATATTAACATATAGAATTCCTTCAATTATAGCTGCAGGTACTACTAACAAACTAGTTAGCATTTCGTTGGGATTCATTAACCCATCTGTTATCTTTTGTAAAATATTCATAATTACTTAAAACCTCCAATAAATTATTTTTATATTTTGGACCAATAGGGCAAATATCATTGTTATATAAGTGTATGCAATTATTAGCTGTATCTATACTGCTAATAGAATTTATATTAACAATATAAGATTTATGACATCTTATAAAATTTTTAGGTAAAGTATGCTCAATTTTATTAAATGCTATATAAGAAGAATAATCTTGAAATGGTGTATGATAAATTAACTTCATATTATTCTTTTTAATATAAAGTATATCATCTTCTTTAATTAGCATTTGGGAATTACCGACTTTAATAAAATTAGAAAAACTTGACTGTATGTCTTCAAAAAGTCTAGATATTGTTAGCTCAAGTCTTTCAGAAACAAATGGTTTAGGAATGTAATCAAATGTCTTATATTTATAAGCGACCAGAGCATACTCTAAATGACCTGTAGTAAAAATAATATATATCTTTTTATTCTTTTTCCTAATATATTCAGCAATATCCAAACCAGTTATTTTATTCCTCAAATTAATATCAAGAAATAATACATCTATGTCATTTTTGTTAATGTAATCAAAAAGATCTTCAGCATTATCACATTTATATGTAATAGTTGCATCATAATCATATTTAATAAAAATATTTTCTAGCATTTGTGCTAATTTATTTAAAATATTTTGATTATCATCGCATAAAACAAAATTTAACATACTTCCATCTCCTAAAAATAATAAATTATCATGTAAAATTGCATAAAATAACAATAAAAGACAATAAAATATCAAATTAGACGATTACCTATATTTTCCAATAATAATACAAATATAATCTAAAAATTCGATAATGTCAATATAAAAAAGCTGTAATAAGTGGAGAACTCAAGAAAAAATGTGACGAAAAAATACATTTTTTAACATTACATAGCTTAAAAATAAATAAATAAAATTTGAAATAATTTGGATTATGTGATATTATAACGAAAAAGTAAATTGGAAAAGTAGTTATAATATAGCAATTTTTTACAGCATGTATTTGATATTTTGAAAAAACAGAAAGGAAGATGTTAGAATATGTATAATTTTCTAGAAATAGAACAAAAATGGCAAAAATACTGGGAGGACAATAAAACATTTAAGGTAGATGCTTGGGATTTCTCTAAACCCAAATACTATGTACTAGATATGTTTCCATATCCTTCAGGAGTAGGTCTTCATGCAGGACATCCAGAAGGATATACTGCAACAGACATAGTAGCTCGTATGAAAAGAATGCAAGGATATAATGTACTTCATCCAATAGGATATGATTCTTTTGGTTTACCAGC
>CALYAI010000047.1 GCA_944393475.1 uncultured Clostridia bacterium | reverse complement strand
TTAAGAGTAGTATATGAATTGGGTGATTTTACAGTTTCTTTAGACCCACAACTAGAAGAAAAGAGTGGACTTGTTATGTATGAACATTTGGCAGACAAGCAGAATAAGCAAGTTTTAAAAGCAGAGAAAGTTGAATATATGGATAATATTTGTGTTGATTGGCTACCTGACAATTTATCAGAAGGAGAAGGAAGCCATAATGGGGACAACTATTTGGCATATTCTTTCTATCTAGAAAACCAAGGAACGGAAACAATAAACTATTGGTACAATATCATTTCTGATGATGTTATAAAAAATGTAGATAGAGCAATTAGAATAATGGTGATTAGAAATGATGAAAAAACAATATATGCAAAACCAAATGAAAGAACAGGTGACGCTGAAGGAGGCACAGAAGAACCCACAGAGAAGTTTCATAATAATAAAGATTTAGTATTAAAACAAAGACAAGGTATGCAACCTGGAGAAATAGATAAATTTACAATAGTAATCTTCTTAGAGGGAGATGATCCTGATTGCACCGATGAACTAATTGGTGGAGAAATGAAGATGCATATGGATATTACAGAAGAACATATTAATGAAAGTCAAAATTCTACAGAAGGAGCACAAGTATAAAAAAAATTAACAAAAGTTGACAAATTTTAAAAAATGATGTATTATAAATTTGTACAAATAAATTTTGAAATAAAGGAAGGATAAAGCTATGGCAAAGAAAAACGAAAGAAGAAAAAATAATTTAAGATACTCATTATTGTTATTATTACTTTTATTAGTATTTTTAATAGTATCAACATATGCATGGTTTACAGCAAACCAAACAGTAACAATTAGTACATTGGACGTTAATGTTCAAACATCAAATGGTTTGCAAATTTCTGCAGATGCAATAAACTGGAAAACCATATTACAAAAAGCAGATATAACTGGAGCTGCTGCTACATATGCAACAAGTGTTAACCAAGTTCCAGACGAAATGCAACCAGTTTCTTCAGCAGGTGTTATTGATACAGGTACAGGTTATATGGATATGTATTATGGTGAGGTAGAAGCTTTGGATGATGGTACTGGTTATTCTTTAGCAAGTACTAAAGAAACAGATACAAGAGGATCAGAAGGAAGATATATTGCATTCGATATATTCCTAAGGGTTGACCAACCAACACCAGTATATTTAACAACAGCTTCAAATGTAATTACAAAAATTGACTCTGTAGATAAAGGATTACAAAATGCCGCAAGAGTAGCATTCATAGATGAAGGAAATGTTCCTGATGTTGGTAATTCAAGTGGTGCACAAGCATTAAAAGGAGGAACAACTTCTATAATTTGGGAACCAAACTATGATGTTCACACAGCTGCAGGTGTTGCAAATGCACAAGAAATTTATGGTATTAGTACTACAACAACTGGTGGTACACAATTAGCTTATGATGGTATTAAAGCAGAATTCGCAGATACAGAAGGTGTAACACTTAAAAATACAGATACATTCGATCAATATTTCCAAGCAGTAACACCAACAATTTCTACTAAAAAAGATTTTGATGCTCAACAAACATTAATGAATCTAAAAGCTGGTATTACTAAAGTTAGAATTTACATGTGGGTAGAAGGTCAAGATGTAGACTGTGAAAACAATGCATCTGGTACAGATATATCATTCAATGTACAAATAACAAAAGCAACAGATGGTAATTAATAAGTTAATATAGATTTAAAAAGCATTAGTTTTATACTAATGCTTTTTATTTTGTCTTTTTATTTATAGGTTAAAACTTACAAAATATTTATAACATTTTTGTAAAAAATATGGATATATTTTATACCCTTATGTTATAATACAAAGGGAAAATATGAGCTGAAAGGATGAAAAAAATGGAAAAATTAGAAGAGCTTTCTGTACAAGAATTACTCGATGCATATAGTAAAGTTAATGATTTTTTAAAATATTTAGATTTAGAAGAGAAAAATATTGAAGAATAGGAGATATTATGAAATTTTTAGATAAAATACCGGTTAGTAAAGAAATTTTAGAAAATATGCCAAAAAACAATAAAAAGAATATAGAGACATATAAAGATTCTTTAAATGAATTAAAAAATGAATATACCGAAATAAAAAATAATTTATTCCAAGAAATAAAGAAGAGATATGAAGATGAAACAGCCAAATTTACTAATAACCCTGAAATTGAAGCTAATGAAAATCTATTACAACAAATGGAAGATTCATTATATTTAGTAAATTCTATAGAAACACCATATGAAAAAATGGGAATAGATGAAATTGTTTGGCGTTTAAGAAAGTTTTACAAAGATAATTTAGAAAATGTAAATAACGAAATCTTGCACTGTATTAATGCATTTTCTGTAGTTGGAATAGAATTAACAGCAAAAGATTTTAATTATAGTAAATTTACGGAAGAATATATGACAGTCTTTTTCGAAGAGAAAGATGATATTACATCAAAAAAATTAAAAGAAACATTCGAAGATATTTATTGGAAATGCCCAGAAATAATAACACATTTAGAGTTAAATATAAGATATTTATATCTTAAAAATGAATCAAAAGCAGAAAAATATTATCAAGAAGCAAAAGTAAATATGCTTAAAGGTGATAATACAGAGCAAAATGTATTTGACAAATATTTGGAATTAAAAAATAATTTACAAAATATGATAGAAACAGATCAAAAACTAATCTTCGAAAAGTTCTTAAACAAAGAAGTTAATTTTAAGGATTTTCTACCAAACAAAATACAAAAAGAATATGCAAAAATAGTAGATGTTGAATTACTTAAAGAAGATGATGAAATAAAAGATAATATAATAAAATTCTATAATAATATTTATGAATTTAAAAATTATCTAAAATTTAAATTCATTTTTGACGATATAAAAAAGCATTATCTAGAAAAAGATAGAAATAAAAAATCATATGATGAATTATTAAAGAAAATTCGCTTAGAAGAGAAGAAACTAGAAAAAATTAATAATGAAAAACCAAAAAGATTTTTATTCTTTAAGAATAAAAGTGAGGATATAAATGTTCAATATGCTGATCTAATAAAGAACATACAAGACATGTATAAAGAATTGGACAAAGAAAAGGTATATAATAAAATTAGTGAATGTATTAACGATAATTCAAGCATATATGATGTGTTTAAATTTGCAAATTCATTTAAGCCATATGTAAGGGATATTGCAATAGAAAATATTCCAACAATAACACCTGAAGAAATTGATGAGCTAATAGTTGACTTCGATAAATTTACAAAAACACCAAATATACAAATTATAAATAACATACTTATTCAAGAAACTAAGAATATCTCATTAATAATAAAGGATAGATATGCTTTATTAAAATTTAATATAACGAAAGAAGATGTTCAAGAAGATAATATAGATACATTATATCAACTTTTATCAAAATTAAAATTTGATATTAATTTAGAAAAAGCCAATATGAACATTAAAAAAATAAGTGATATTATGGATTTATACGAAATTATAAAATAATATTGGAGAGAAATATAAATGAAAAAACTAAACAAAGGGAAAATAATTATATTAATAGTATTATTAATTCTAATTATATTCGAATTGGTAGCTTTTAGAAATTCACGTGCAGAAAAAATAGTACCAATTAGTGCAACATATACAGATTTAGCAAATAAGGTTGAAGCAATAACTACAAATATAGAGGCAAAGAGCGAAGATGAAAGTGGATATTCTGTTATACTTCCAGATGTTGTAGAGAATAAAAAAGTATTAAAATATAGTGTAACACAAAAAACAATAATTAATAGCAATACAACAACAAAGGAATCAGAAGAAGAAACAACATTGGAAATGAAGCCAGGGGACAGATTATACTTAACAGATGAAGAGCTAGAAAACCAAAAGCTAGAGCTAAAGTTGGAATATGATACTAAAGACAATCTTTACAATAAAAAAATAAGTATAAATAATGATAAGTTTAATATAGATGTTGAAGGATATTTTCCTTTGAATGCAACATTAAATTCGGAAACAGTTGAAAAAGAAGCTTTAAATCAAGATATAGATAAGTTTTTATATTCAACAACATGGGATGTAGGATATAGAGTTTCTATAAAAACAGATGAGCAAGAATTTAAACCTACAGAAGATGTAAAAATAACTTTTAGAAGTAATGAAACAGAAAATATAACAGATAATATATATAAAATTTTAAGAGCAAATGCGGATGGAAACAATTTAACGGAAATTACAGGATTTACAATAGATCAGAACAAAATGTCTTTTAATTCTTCTAGCTTAGGGATATTTGCAATACTAAAAAATCCAGACAGTCAGACAACAGTACAAGGAGATATTAATTCTTTAGATGTTCCAATGCTTGCAAAAGCTGTTGTTACGAATGATGGCAAGTTAGAAGATGTGTGGGATGGAAGTACAGCAACTGAATTTGCATATGGAAAAGGTACACAGGAAGAACCATATCTAATTGCTAATGCAAGTGAATTAAGCTATTTAGCTAGTCAGGTAAATTCTGGGACTGCATACGAAAATACATATTTCCAATTAGCAATGAATTTAAATTTAAATAATATAAATTGGATACCTATAGGAAATACAAATAATTCTTTTAAAGGAATATTTGATGGAGCAGGACATTATATTTCTAATTTAAGTATTAATATAACTTCAATGCCTTCAGATAATATTGAAAGCTATGGATTATTTGGAACCATTGGAGATAGTAATAATAGAGTAACAATTAAAAATATTGAATTGGATAACCCAAGAATAACAATAAATTCAAATGGAACTACTGAAAACAGTAATAGAGATAAGGGTTGGCATATTGGAAATATTGTCGGAACAATATATAATAATGCGACTGTAAGAAATTGTGTTGTAAAAAATATGAATATTTCAGGAGGAAGTAGTCTTACACTAAGAACAAATTATACCCAATTAGCTATTGGAGGAATTGCTGGTTATGCTACAAATACAGCAAATAGTACCACAGATCCTGGAAATGACAGAAGATATGAAATATCAAATTGTTATGTTATAGGAAATATAGATATGCAAGTATCTAGATATAACGATGGCAGTTGGTTTAGCGATGATTATATAGGAGAAGGTCAATATCACTCAGGAGGAATTATTGGTACAATTAGAAGTCAACCAGCGTGGCCAACAAATTGTTTATATAATGGAAGCATAAATTCTGAAGGATTTATAGGACCAATCTTTGGAGCTTTAATGAATCGTACAAGCTTCACAAACTCAAGAAATTATGAGACTCTTTGGAATGGTAATGATGCAGGAAATCTTACCATGAACAGTTACTATACGAATTTCTATGCAAATGGAACTAGATTTACAGCTAATGAAACTTCTGGAAATTCTGATTCATATATTGCAGATGATTCATCTTGGTGGAACGAACCAGAAGATATAGAATATGCTCAAGGTGTTAACAAAGGTAGATATACAAATAATGAATCTTCTATGCTAAATACATTTAATTCAAATGCACAAGGAGATATTCAATGGGAATATTCAAATGGTACATTTAGTTTGCGTTCTAGATTTGAAGCTTCTGTTGATAGTTCTGCAAAACCAACATATAGAGTAATTGTAAATAATAGCTACACTTCAGGACCTTTTACATATACTTGGTATTTAGATGGAAATATCTTACCAGAGTTGCAAAATCAGACACAAATAACAAAGGAACAGTCATTTGATAAAGAATATTTATATGATGTTGTAATATATGATGGTAGTTATTACTATGTTGCTCAAGTTACAATAGAGAGATTATCATTATATTTGGAATTTACATCTAACAGGAACAACAATACTGTTACAGGAACATTAGCAGGAGATGCCCTACCATATATAAATTTAAACGATTATACATACCAATGGTATAAAATAGATATAACTGGAGAATATGTAGAAATAATAGAAGGAGCAACTGACAGAACTCTAACTAATGCGGAAGAAGGAACAGAATACAAATTAATTGCGACAAATAATGCAATTTCTTCTTTAACAGTTGAAGGAACATATATTTTTGGCGATAGGACAGTAGTATATTGCAATTATAGAAGTGGTAACGATAGAAATAATGGTTATTCTCCAGACTCCCCTGTAAAAACATTAAGCACTGCATACGAAAAATTAAGAGATAATGGAACTAGAAACTCAAATATTATAGTTATAATGGGAGATTATAGCAGTAATAGTATTTATAATTACAAAGAAGGTAATCGTGGTGATGATACATATGCAAAAAAAGCGACATTAACAGGTAAATATGCAGGAATAGATTACGGTGGTGAATTAGCTTTCTATAGTGGTAGTGGAACATATAGATATATGGCTGAAGATACAACATTCCAAAATCTAATATTTAATGGCGATAGAGACCAAATGTATTTTTATTTACAAGGTCATAGTCTAACAATTGGCGAAAAAGTTACAATGAATAATTATGCAACATCAAATTCTGACCAAGGTTTAATCGGAAGTAGAGCACCTGCTTTTCATATATTCTGTGGTTGGAACCAATATAATTATAGGACTTTACCAAGGAAAGATGCAGAAGTTTTAATTAAAAGTGGTACATATGGAAGAATTGTTGGTGGAGGAAGCCCAGGTACATCTGCTGGACAAGGTCAAACAACATCTCACGATTTTATGGGCTCATCTAAAGAGGATTCATTTAATATTACAATTACAATAGATATAGAACATAGTACAACGTCTAGTAACTATGATTATGATGTAAACTTACTTACTGGAGGATCTGCAGCTGGTAACAATTATTCAAATGTTGTACAAAACATAAAAAGCGGATCAGTTGGACGTTTAATTGGAGGAAGTATAGGAGACTCAGCAGATAGACCTAGAAACTGGAATTATCCAGAAAATACATTTTTAGGAACAGCAGAAATTAATGTAACAGGTGGTAGCGTAGATGAACTATATGGTGGTTGCCTAGGAAGAAACATGGATGTTGTTGGAAGTTCATATGCATCTGGAAATACCTGTGATTCATATTATTATGGTACTGTTAATATAAATATTTCTGGTGGTAGAATAGAAAGCAATATATATGGTGCAGGTGCCGGTGGAGTTACTGGATATAGTCCAAATTCTTCAGATAAATATAAAAGCTATGGACAAGAATTTGATACAAGTGTAACGATTAACATGACAGGCGGAACAATTGAAGGAGATGTATTTGGTGGAGGATATGGATATACCGAATACTTAAATCAAAATGTTACAGCTGTAGATGGTGGAACATTATATGGCGATAGCACAATAAATATATCTGGAAATCCAACAATAAATGGAAATATTTATGCAGCCGGTTGCGGATATAATTATAGAAATAAACAAGAAATAGCTCAAATGGAAGGTACATCTACTATAAATATAGAAGGAACACCAGTAATAAATGGAACTATATTTGGAGCTGGAAATGGTGTTTCTGGCTATGATGAAATGGCAAAATTAATAGGTAATTCTAATATTAATATTTATGCAAATTTAGACTCTGAAGTTTATGGTGGAGGAAATATTGCAAAGGTAGAAGGAGATACCATTGTTAATATTATAAATGGAACTCATACGTCAGGCATTTATGGTGGTGGAAATGTTGGAGAAATTCAAGGTAATACCACAGTAAATATAAATGGTGGAACAAATACAATAGTATATGGTGGAGGTAACCAAGCAAATGTTACAACTTCTACTGTAAATATAAATAATGGTATAAATAATGATGTGTTTGCAGGAGGAAATTCTGCAGATGTAGATACAACAAATGTATTTGTATTAGGTGGAAATACCACAAATTTATATGGTGGATCAAACCAAAGAGGAAATATTAGTTCAAGCAATATTACTGCTACTGCAGGAACTGTAAATACAATATATGGTGGTAACAATCTTGGAGGAAATACACGAAATGCAAAAACAACAATTAATGGCGGAATTGTTACAGATACTGTATATGGTGGAGGAAACCAAGTTGACACAACAAAAACAGAAATATATTTACTAAATTGCGTTAATAATATACCAAATGTCTTTGGTGCAGGTAATAATGCAGGTGCAAATGAAACACATGTCTATGGACAAGGTGGTCAAGCAGAAAATCTATATGGCGGTGCTAACCAAGCAGGAGATGTACCAAATTCAGAAGTAATAGTAGATTCAGGAACTTTTGGAACAATATATGGTGGAAATAACGAAGGTGGAACAAATAATTCATCAAATGTCACAATAAATTCAGGAACGATAACTAAAGCTATATATGGTGGAGGTAACCAAGTAGAAACAGACACGAGTAATGTAATAATAAATAATGTACTTGGTCAAATTCCAGCTGTCTATGGTGGCGGATATTCAGCAAATGTTATAACTTCAAATGTTACAGCAAATAATGGAAATATTAGTTCAGTATATGGTGGTTCTAATACAAATGGAACAGTTGCAACAAGTAATGTAAATATATATGGTG
This sequence comes from uncultured Clostridia bacterium, assembly GCA_944393475.1. GTDB lineage: Bacteria > Bacillota > Clostridia > TANB77 > CAG-508 > Merdicola. Next base: position 968 of record CALYAI010000047.1, on the reverse strand, counting down.
GACATATAAATGAAGCTTATGGTGGTAATAATGCTGGAGGAAATACAATTACAGCAAATATAACAGCTCACGAAAATGGATCTATAGCAAATTTATATGGCGGTGGTAACGAAGCCATCACTACAGAAACAAAAGTTATCATAAATGGAAATATCACCGAAAATGTATATGGTGGTGGTAATAAAGCTTCAGTAGAAAGTTCTACAGATGTTCTAGCAGAAGGAGCACATGTTACAAAAAATCTATATGGTGGCGGTAATGAAGGTATAGTTGAACAGAACACAAATGTACATATTAAGAATTCTTCAATAGGCGATAGTGTATATGGTGGTGGTAATGGTGTTACTGCTATTGTAAAAGGAAATACAATATTAGCGATTGATGGAGCCTCAACAAAAATTGAAAGACATGCATTTGGAGGTGGTAATCAGGCTAATACTGGAGAAGAAGCTATAAATAATTCATCAAGTACAGTATATATTGCAGGCGGAGAAATTAGTGGAAATGTATATGGTGGAGCAAATACAGCAGTTGTTTATGGTACAACTAAGACAATAATGGGATATGATGCATTTGCAAACCAAAACCTAGAAAAAGGAGATATACATATTGGTGGAACTGTATTTGGTGGTGGAGAAGCAAATGCTCAAGGTTCTGAAATATATGACTTCTCTTTCATTAGTGTTACGAAAGGAATAGAGATCTATATAAATGGTGATACATATAATGTATTTAATATAGATGGAAGTATATTTGGATCTGGAAATGCTTCAAGTACAAGTGGTACAAGTATAATAGACATTAAAAATTATGGAACAGTACAAAATCCTAAATATAATGTATCTATACAAAGAACTAATACATGTACAATTTCAAATTCTGCGATTGCTTTAGACGGTGCAACAGATAGAACAAATGAATATGCGGATGACTATTATAGCTTAAGTAGGGTTGATAATGTTAAATTA
>CALYAI010000046.1 GCA_944393475.1 uncultured Clostridia bacterium | reverse complement strand
AAAGCATAAAAGATTTAACAAATTAAAAGAATTGGTAGAAGGGCAGATAGAAGAAAATAATCAAAAATATATTGGAACAATTCAAAAAGTATTAGTAGAAGGAAATAGCAAAAATAATCCAAACATGTTAACAGGAAGAACTGACAGTAATAAGGTAGTAATATTTGAAGGTAACAAAAATTTAATTAATAAGATTATAGACTTAAAAATAGATTCTGAACATATGTGGTACCTAAAAGGTTCAGTAATTGGAGGATAGGATGAAAAATTTTGAAGAAATATTTTTAGCTGTAATAAATGGAGAAATACCATTAAGAAAATTAAAAGAAAAATATGGTGTAGGTATAAAACAATTCAAGTCAGAATGTGATAGAAGATTTCCTATTGGGACACCGGAAAGAGAAAAACTTACAGCTATATTAAAAGCAAATAAAAGCAAACCTCAAAGAGTAGAAATTAAGCCAGAAATTTTAGCAAAAACAGTAGATGGACTTATATCTGGGGAAATACCTACAGTAAGTGAAGCAAGTACAGAAATAGGAGTAGATATACAAACATTACAAGAACATATGTTGGACTATATTAATAATGCTGATAATGCCTTAAAAAGACAGTACATAGAATATGAAGCAAAAAAGCATCCAAATTATTCACATATAAATTTTAAAGCACTTGTTATAGAAATGATTAGAATGCAAGAAACACAGTCTGCAATGGCTAATAAATATGGAATTCCAACAAGAACAGTTAGTAGAGAACTAGCAAAATTAGAAAAGGATGAAGATTTTGCACCCGTATATAGGATAGCAAAAGAATTGGCTTCAAGACAGATGAAACACGGAAATTGTAGGGTGGAAAATAAAACTAGAATGTTTAATGAATTTGAGCAAAGTTTAATAAATGATACATTAAATTTTTATGATGAAGGACCAATAATTATAGGAACTCCAAAGACAGAAAGAGAAACAAAATACGAAAAAGCTAAGAAATTAATGCAACAAAGGCAGGAACTTGGAGAAATAACTAATAAAGAGGCTGCAAGAAAATTAGGAGTTTCTATTAGTACATTAAGAAGAGCAAGAATAACTGTAGAAGATTATGAAAACTTAAAAGGAAACGAAAAAGAACCTGTAGGGGAAGAAAGATAATAGAAAAGGAAGTAAAATAAATGGCAGAATATTCACCAATGATGCAAAGATATCTCGAAACAAAGGAACAATATAAAGATTGTATACTATTTTACAGATTAGGAGATTTTTATGAGATGTTCTTTGATGATGCAATTACAGCATCGAGAGAACTAGAATTAACACTAACAGGAAAAGATTGTGGGCAAGAAGAAAGAGCACCAATGTGTGGTGTTCCTCATCATGCTGCAGAAATATATATATCAAAACTAATTGCAAAAGGATATAAAGTTGCAATATGTGAACAATTAGAAGATCCAAAAACTGCAAAAGGAATAGTAAAAAGAGGTGTTATACGTGTTGTAACGCCAGGAACAGTAATAGAATCTAATATGCTGGAAGAAAAGAAAAATAATTATATAATGTCAATAATAAAAAAAGGAATATATTATGGTATAGCTGTTTGTGATGTAAGTACGGGAGATTTTTATAGTACTGAGATAAAAGAAAACAACAATTTTCCTTTGGTTTTGGATGAAATTGCAAGATATTCACCTGCAGAATTAGTAGTAAATAGCATGATGTTTGATAGCACAGAGGAAATTAATAAAATAAAAGAAAGATTTGAAATATATTTCACGAAATTCAATGATAAGTTCTTTTCTGAAGATGCTAATATTATTTTAGAAAAATTTAATTTAGTTGATTCGAGTGAAGAACCAATTAATGATATGGAAAAAAGACTTTTTGCAGTTGCAAGTATAAATGGATTAGTTGAATATTTAAAACAAACACAGAAAACAAATTTAGAGCATATTAATAAAATAATTATATATCAAACAACAAGATATATGTCATTAGATGTTAATGCAAGAAGAAACCTAGAATTAACAGAAAAAATGAGGGACAAAAGTAAAAAAGGTACACTTCTATGGGTATTGGATAAAACTGCAACATCAATGGGAGGAAGACATTTAAGAAGATGGATAAATGATCCATTAATAGATGTTATAGAGATAAATAAGAGACTTAGCGCAGTTAAAGAATTAAAAGACAACATAATATTAAGAGGAGATATAATAGAAAATCTTAAGAAAGTATATGATATAGAAAGATTAGCTGGAAAGATTTCCTATGGGAATGCAAATGGAAGAGATATGATATCATTAAAAAATTCATTATCAAAACTTCCAGATGTTAAAGCTGTATTGAAAGATACAACTTCAGAAATGTTACAAGAATTATATAATAATTTAGATGAACTTAAAGATATATATGAGCTTATAGAAAAATCAATTGTGGATGATCCACCAATGTCAGTTAAAGAAGGTGGATTAATAAAAATTGGATACAATGAGGAAATAGATAAATTAAAAACAGCCACAACTGAGGGGAAAAATTGGCTTGTTCAACTAGAAGCAAAAGAAAAAGAAGAAACAGGAATAAAAAATTTAAAGGTTGGATTTAATAAGGTATTTGGATATTTTATAGAAGTTACAAAATCAAATTTAAACTTAGTTCCAGATAGATATATAAGAAAGCAAACTCTTACAAACTGTGAAAGATATATAACAGAAGAATTAAAAGAATTAGAAAATCAAATTTTAGGAGCAGAGGACAAAGTTATTAATTTAGAATATGAAGCATTTACAAAAATAAGACAAGAAATTGCACAAAATGTAAAAAGACTTCAAAAATCTGCTATGGCAATTGCTACATTGGATGTACTTACATCTTTTGCAACAGTTGCAGAAGACATGAATTATTGTATGCCAATAGTGGATAAAAGTGATGTTATAGAAATAAAAGAAGGTAGACATCCGGTAATAGAAAAGATGCTACCAACTGGTAACTTTATAGACAATAATACATATATGGACGGTAATGATAATAGACTTTCTATTATAACAGGACCAAATATGGCTGGTAAATCTACATATATGAGGCAGGTTGCTTTAATAACATTAATGGCACAAATAGGAAGTTTTGTTCCAGCAACAGAAGCACATATTGGTGTTGTAGATAAAATATTTACAAGGGTTGGAGCTTCTGATGACCTAAGTATGGGGCAAAGTACATTTATGGTAGAAATGATGGAAGTTGCAGATATACTTAAAGAGGCAACAAAGAATAGTTTGGTAATACTTGATGAAATTGGAAGAGGAACATCTACATATGATGGTTTATCGATTGCTTGGGCTGTTGCAGAATATATTTCGGATAAAGAAAAATGTGGAGCTAAAACTCTATTTGCAACACATTATCATGAATTAATAGAATTAGAAGACAAGTTAGAAGGAGTAAAAAATTATTCTGTAGCAGTAAAAGAAAGAGGAGAAGATGTAATTTTCTTAAGGAAAATTGTAAGAGGAGGAACCGATGAAAGTTATGGTGTACATGTTGCAAAACTTGCAGGAGTTCCAAAAGAAGTGTTAAGAAGGGCAAATGAAATTTTAAGAAGCCTAGAAAGAAAAAGTATTTTAGGAAGCAAAAAAATGGAAAAAGAAAATAAACAAGTTCAAGCAGGACAACTTGATTTATATAATTATAAATTAGCGGAAATAGCACAAGAACTAGACAAAATAGATCTAAACACATTAACACCAATTGATGCATTAAATACATTAATGAAGATAAAAGAAAAAATGAAATAAATTTAAAGATGCACATTATATGTGCATCTTTAAATATAAAAAGTAGGGAGAAAATATGTACGAACAATTCGCAAGAGAAATAAGATTAGTTGGAGAAGAAAATTTTAGAAAAATAACAAAATTAAATATTGCTATATTTGGAGTTGGAGGAGTAGGTTCTTTTGTTGCAGAAGGACTAGCTAGAGCAGGTGTTGGAAGCTTTTTATTGGTGGATAATGATGTGGTGGATATTACAAATATAAATAGACAAATTCACGCAAACATGAACACTGTGGGAAAACTAAAAGTAGAAGTAATGAAGGAAAGAATTCTTAGCATAAATCCACAAACAAAAATAGAAACATCAACAGAATTTTTTATGCCAGGAAACAAAATATTGGAAGAAAGAGGAGACCAAATAGATTATATTGTAGATGCAATAGATACAGTAAAAGGAAAAATAGAACTTATATGCCAAGCGGATAAATTAAATATTCCAATTATATCTGCAATGGGAACAGGAAATAAACTGGATCCAACAAAGCTCGAAATATGTGATATATATAAAACATCAGTATGTCCACTTGCAAGAGTAGTAAGGAAAGAATTAAAAAGAAGAGGAATAAAGAGACTAAAAGTAGTATATTCAAAAGAGGAACCAATAAAACAAAAAGAGGAAAAAGTTCCTGCAAGTATTTCTTTTGTTCCTTCTGTAGCAGGATTGTTAATTGCAAGCGAAATTATTAAAGATATAATTAAATAAAAAGGGGGGAGCCCCGTTCATCTGTAGATGGACGGGGCTCTTTTAACACTTTTTGTGACCTAGCTGAGGAAGCTAACCACGAAGTTAGCAATGTCACCAGCGTAGCCGGTGTACTTGTCCGGAGCAAGGTCAAGCAGCATCTTGCGCTGCTCATCAGATAGCTCATCGCAGTGCTCGATGAAGGACAGAATGTCGATCCTGTCGATCTCCTTGCCACGGGTGAAAGCCTTAACCTTGTCGTAGGCTTCGGGGTCACCAGTGGTACGAAGGACCTGCTGGATGGGCTCTGCCAAGACTTCCCAGTTGTTCTCGAGGTCAACGGAGAGAATCTCCTGGTTGATAGTCACACGAGAAAGGCCCTTGATGGTCTCCAAGATGCCCTTAAGGGAATAGCCAAAGGCGAGTCCGACGTTGCGCTGCTTAGTGGAATCCGAGAGATCCCTTTGCATGCGCGAAACGACAAGCGATTCAGCCAGAGTCCTGAATAGTGAGATTGCAATGATCAAATTGCCCTCAGTGTTTTCGAAGGAGATGGGATTTACCTTGTGTGGCATGGTACTGCTACCAACCTCACCTTCGACGGGCTTTTGTCCGAAATAGCGCAGGCAGATGTACAGCCAGATATCGCGGACAAAGTCGAGCAGGATGCCGGAGAACTCAGACATAGCATCGAAGAGACGAGCCATGTAGTCGTGACTCTCGATCTGAGTGGTTACCGGGTTGAAGGTAAGATCCATCTTCGACTCGATGAACTCACTGCAGAGCTTGGGCCAGTCATATCCAGGCAGTGCCAAGGAGATAGCCGAGTAGTTACCGGTGGCTCCGTTGAACTTGCCCATGATGTCAACAGACTCAAGATAATCGAGGCTCTTCTGCATACGCCAAATGAAAACCGAGAACTCCTTGCCAACAGTGGTTGGCGTGGCAGGCTGACCATGGGTATGAGCCAACATGGGAACATCAGCATATTCCTTGGCGAAGACCCCAAGAATGTTGATGAGGTCATATGCCTTAGGAAGCCAAATGTTGCAAAGTGCTCCCTTGAGCATGTTGGCATATGCAACATTGGTGATGTCCTCAGAAGTGCAACCGATGTGCACGAAACAGCTGATTTCGCCCATACCACTGGCAACCAACTGCTCGGCAACGTAACGCTGAGCTGCGTTGACGTCGTGCTTGATCTCGAATTCGATAGCCTTAACCCTGTTGAAGGCAGTGGCATCAAACTCATCGTAGATCTTCATGATCTCGGGAATCTTGTCCTTCGGGAATTGGGACAGGATTTCGTTACTGTTCACGTTCTCGAGAAGGAAGGTGAGCCAAGCCACCTCCACAAGCACGCGATTCTTGACAAGAGCATACTCGGAAAAGTAAGGAGCCAGAAGTTCCATAATATCCGAGTAACGCCCATCCAGTGGACAGAGCGCAATGGCTTCCGAATCAAGCCCTTGCATTTCTGCAGGGAGCAAAGATACTTTCTTCTTTCCTGACATTGATGATACCTCCTAATGTTGAATTTACCGTCTAAAAGTTAGTGCCTTATAATCCCCCTTTCTAAAGGTTAATTAACTATTGTCTTCCCATGATGAAAAAAACTCTAGAAATACAATAGTTCCGACGACAAAATTATAACACATAAACCGCATTATGTAAATATAAACAAAAAAATGAGGTTTAAAGAACACTTTAAACCTTTAAAAATTTATTTGCATAACCTATATATGTTTTAGGTGTTAGATTTAGCAAATTATTCTTATCTTCGGAAGAAATAATATCCAATGAATTTATAAAACTATGTATATCATCTTTAGAAATGCTTTTTCCTCTAGTTAATTGCTTTAATTTATCGTACGCATCTGGAATACCATATTTTCTAAGTACTGTTTGAATGGGCTCGGCTAAAACTTCCCAATTTGTTTCTAATTCAGAAGTAATAATGTCAGAATTAACTTTTATTCTCTTAAGTCCACTTATTGTTTGAGTTATGGCTTGCAAAGAATATCCAAAAGCAATACCAATATTTCTTTGTGATGAAGAATCAGAAAGATCTCTTTGTAAACGTGAGCAAGGTAGTTTATTAGATAATGTAACAAGTAGAGCATTTGATGTATCAATATTTGATTCACTATTTTCAAATTTAATTGGATTTACTTTGTGTGGCATTGTGCTACTTCCAACCTCATTTTTAATAACTTTTTGTCCAAAATATTCGTAACTTATATATAACCACATATCGCGATCAAGATCTAAAATAACATTATTAAAATGTCTTATAGCGTCAAAAATATGGCACATATAATCGTGACCTTCTATTTGAGTTGTAATGGGATTAAAGGTTAGGTGAAGATAGTTTTCTACAAACTTCTTGGCAAGAGCTGGCCAATTTTCGTTTGGAAAAGCAATAGAGAGTGCGGAATAATTCCCAGTTGCTCCATTGAATTTTGCGGTAGTTTTAATACCTTTTAAATTTTCTAATGAATTTTTTAAACGATAAACATATACTGCAAATTCTTTGCCAACTGTAGTAGGTGTAGCTGGTTGACCATGTGTATGTGCAAGCATTGGTAAATCCATATATTCTTTCGAATAATCTTCTAAAAGAGAGATTAATTCCTCTGCTTTAGGAATCCAAACATCATTAAGAGAAGTTTTAATCATATTTGCATATGCAGTATTATTAATATCTTCAGAAGTACAACCAATATGAACATAACTAATAAGTTCACTCATACCATTATTTTTAAGTTCTTCATCTATAAAATATTCTATAGCTTTAACATCATGATTTGTTACAGATTCAATTTCCTTTATTTTTGAAAAAGATTGTGAAGAAAAATCATTATATATTTTTTTGATATCATCAATTTTGTCCTTGGGAAAATTGTTTAAAATTTTACTATCTTTAATATTTTCTAGTAAAAAGACAAGCCAATTAATTTCTACCCAAACTCTATTTTTTACTAAAGCATATTCTGAAAAATATGGTGATAAAGCTTCTCCGACTTCAAAGTAACGTCCATCAAGGGGAGAGAGAGCTAAAAACTTACTAGGAATACTATTCATTTTAATCATTTCCTTTCTCTTATTATTTGCAAATTGATTATAACATAAAAAGAAAACATAGCAAGCAAAAAAATCGCTATTTGTGGGGTTTACTTTGTTTAGTAATATTAAGTATAATATATACAAAAAAGGAGAAAAATATGGATCAAAATAAGATTGGAAAATTTATAGGGGAAAGTGACAGCGTAGAAATAGAGATAAAACTGGAAATAGAAGAAGAACAATACAAAAAAATGTATGAGTATTTTTCTAAAGAAGCATCTAAACATAAATAAAAAACAGGACGATATATATTTTTCGCCAGAAAATCCTGCATTTTTTGGTGGAGAAATAGATGATGAGTGCATTAGAATTAGAATTCAAAAAGATAAATATATTTTATGCTATAAAAAAATATACATGGGGAATAGTGAAGCAGATATTCATATTGTAGAATATGAAACAGAGGTATCAAACCTAGAAGCAACCATTAATATATTAAAAGGCGTAAGAATTAATAAGATATGTGAATTAATAAAAGATAGGGATAGTTTTATATATAAAGATATATTCGAAAATTCTTTAGATAAAGTAAAAGGTTTAGGTTATTTCATAGAAATAGAAATATATGATAAAAATATTCCTGTAAATGAAGCAAATCAATTATTATTAAATCTTGTAAAGAAATTAAACTTAGATATAACTAGAAGAAACTTAAAAGGTTATTCTTATTTGATGTATGATAAATTAAATAAAAAATAAAAAAGAAAGACAAATGAAAAAAATCATTAGTTTTTTTTTGTAAAAGCTATTGACACGGTGTCGAAAGAGTGATATATAATAAACAAAAATTGACACAATGTCGAAAAGAGAGGTAAAAAAATGAATAATGAAATAGGGGAAGAAAAGAAAGAAGAAATTATTAAAGCTTGTGAGGAACTTTATAAAGAAACAAGTTTTAAAGATATTACAATAAAAGGAATAGGAGAACAAGGAAAGTTTTCCAGAACTTCCATATACTATTATTTTCAAACAAAAGAAGAAATATTTTTAGCACTTTTTAAAAAAGAATATGAAAAATGGATAGAAGATTTAGAAGAGTTATATAGTAAAAATGAAGAACTAACAAAAGAAAGTTTTGCTGATAAATTAGCCAAAACCATAGAAAAAAGAAAAAATCTATTAAAGTTACTTTCAATGAACATGTATGATATGGAAGAAAACAGTAGAATAGAAGAGCTAATAAAATTTAAAACAGCTTATGGTAGATCAGTAGAAATGGTAAGAAGATGTATCGATAAATTTTTTAAAGATATGCCAGAACAAGAAAAAGATAAATTCATATTTTCATTTTTTCCATTTATGTATGGAATATATCCTTATGCAGAAGTAACAGAAAAACAAAAAGAAGCAATGGAAAAAGCAAAAGTACAGTTTAAATTTCAGACTATATATGAAATTACTTATAATGGGTTATTAAAATTATTAAAATAAATTATACAGGAGGTTTGAAATAATGAAAATAGTGATATTAACAGGAAGTTATAATTTACACGGAACATCTAATACATTAGTAGATGAATTTATAAAAGGTGCAAAAGAAAGCGGAAATGAAATTGTAAGGTTTGATACAGCACACTTAAATATTCATCCTTGTATTGGTTGTAACCATTGTGGTATGGATGGCGACTGTGTATTTAAAGATGATATGATAAAAATTTTAGATAATATAGAAGATGCAGATATGTTAGTATTTGCAACACCAGTATATTATTTTGCTATGACAGCTACATTGAAAGCGACTATTGATAGATTTTATTCACGAACAGGAAGAATAAGTAGGAAGAGACTAAAAACAGCTTATATAATGACTTGTTGGAATACTGATGATTCTACAGTAGATCCATTAATCGTACATTATAAAAAATTAGTAAATTATATGAATTATGAAGATGAAGGTATGATTATAGGAAAAGGTTGTGGAACAGTAAGTATGATACTAGAGCATTTTTATAAAGAAGCATATGAAAAAAAAAAAAAAATTAAATAGGAAAGATAACTATGAAAAAATTTAGAATTATTTTAGATATTGTTATGACTTGTTTGCTTATA
>CALYAI010000045.1 GCA_944393475.1 uncultured Clostridia bacterium | reverse complement strand
TGCATCATATAATGTCCCTAATTCTACTACCCAATCTACTTTTCCTTTATTGCTAATTTGGATTATTACATTTGTATCCTCATTTTCTTTTCCAATAGCTATTTCTTCATTATTAGTTGTATATTCTGGAGGAATAGTAACAGCTCCATTTAATTCACTATATGCTACAACTACACCATTTTTTACTGTGTAATTGCTACTAATTGGCAATTCAAGCACTCCTTCGAAGTTTCCTTCTTTATCAAAATAAAATAGAACCCCTCCGATAGATAAAATATAATTTGAATCTGTTTCATCTATAATTTCAACATTATAGTAATTTACTACTTCTATAAGACTATCACTATGTTTTATAAAAACTGTCTCTTTTATTTTGTTCTCACTATTGTATCTTAAAAAATAAAATCCTGTCTGTAATTCCTGCTCTATATTTTTCTCTGTTTCTTCAGCTGGAATTTTATATGTTTCACTTACTATTGCTAAAGCAATATATTCTTCTGCAGAGGTTTCTTTTATGTCCATTACATAGAAATCTCTGTCTATTTTTCTTGTATTCCATTCTTCGTTTGCATAAAAAACAGGATATGTCCCATTTGATTTTATTTCTACATCATATGTATTTGTTTCGTTTAATTTGTAGCCATCTGGAGCTTTTAGCTCTGTAACCCTATATTTTCCAATTGGTAGATTAAGTTTTACTTCTCCATTTTTATCACTTGTTACGACTCTATAGCTTACTCCATCTATGCTCTCTTCTATTCCTACATAATTACCTTCTACATCTTTAGCATCTTCTTCGATTTCATTTCCATTTGAATCCTTCGTTATTAGTTTTACTATGTATTTAGCATTTTCTAGACCCACTGTATTATCTACATTTCTAGTTATGATATTTAGTGTACTAATTTCTTCATTATTATTTGCATAAACATTTGATCCTGACAATATTAATATTCCAATTATAAAAAAGCTTATTAATAATATTATTGGATTTTTAATTTTTGCTTTTAATGGATTTATTAACATACTAAATACCTCCTTTTCTATTATCTCTATATCATAACTAGTATATATGATGGTTAATATATAAGTAAATATATACTAAAAGCCCTGATTATGAACTCATCTACGGAAGGTACTTTATAGTTTTTTATTATTTTTTCATTACATTTTTTATATTCTCTAAATTCTAGTATTATCTTTTTTATACATTTCTCTGTACCTTGTATTTCCCTAAGGACACAAAAAACTCCTAAGAATTAATCTTAGGAGTTTTAGTAATTCTTATTATTCCTCTTCTGGAGCCTCAACTGGGCATACACCAGCACATGTTCCGCAAGAGATACATGCTTCTGGATCTATAACGTATTTGTCATCTCCTTGTGAAATACATCCTACAGGACATTCTGCAGCGCAAGCACCACAACTTATACATTTATCTGTTATTTTATATGCCATTTATTTCACCACCTTTCAATTCTTCGTTTATTGCTAGTTTATATCGTCATCTTCCACTACTATATCATTTTTTGCTAAATTTTCAAGTTCTTCTAGTTCTTTTTCATTTTCTTTTTCTTCTGGGTCAATATGTTCTGTTTCGCTTGCTTTTATTAATTTAACTTCTTCTGCCTTATACTTCTTATAATGGTATCCTTCTTCATCTTCAAATTTAACTCTTACATTTTCTTTTAATATTTCTACACTCTCTATAGTACCCTGTCCATCTTCTGTTTCTACAATGGATCCAACTTTTGGCAATCTCTCTAATTTTTCCTCATATGCTTCTTGTTCATATTTCAAGCAACACATTAATCTACCACATGCTCCTGAAATTTTTGATGGATTTAATGACATATTCTGCTCTTTTGCCATTTTTATAGATACTGCATCAAAATTATTTAAAAAGCTACAGCAACATAGCTCCCTACCACAAACTCCTATGCCACCTTTTCTTCTAACTTCATCTCTTACACCTATTTGTCTAAGCTCTATTCTTGTTTTAAATATAGCAGCTAAATCTTTTACTAGTTCTCTAAAATCTATCCTTCCGTCAGCTGTAAAGTAAAACATTATCTTTGTTCTATCAAATTTATATTCCACCCCTACAAGCTTCATAGCTAGTTTATGCTTTTCTATTTTTTCTAGAGCTATCTTAAAAGCCTCTTCTTCTTTAGCTTTATTCTCTTTATATTGTTGTATATCTTTTTTATTTGCTATTCTTAATATTTTTCTAAGTGGCTCAACTATTTTATCTTCCGGTACTAATTTATTCTCCATAGAAATTTTTGCAAATTCTTCACCATTTGCTGTGTCTGCAATAACTGAATCATTTAATTTTAATTTTAATCCTGCTGGATCAAAGAAATATATTTTTCCCGGCTTTTTAAATCTAATACCTACTACTTCCTTCACTATTAATCTCCTTCCATATATTCATTAATAGATAATCTATTGACATATCATAATTACTATTTGCTCTTAATCTTTTCTTTACTTCTTCTACTATAAAAATACAATTTGCATATTTTGAAGCAGAATATGTATCTTCCTTCATTTTGTTTTCTAATAAAATATTTATATAGTCTAAAAAATTATATATATCATCCTTGTTTTCATATAATATACTTGCTGAATTTATAAAATTTACTAGATTCTCTTTTTTTATTATATCAAATAATTTATCTATTTGCTCGTATTCTGATGATTTTTCTTTAATTAGTAGTGCTTTTTTTATACTTCCTCCAACTGCTGTTAAAAAACTATTGCCAGTATTCTCTATGCCAAATTTATTTTCTAATATATTTTTTACTTCTTCATTAGTTAAATTATTAAAATATAATTTAAGGCATCTAGATTTTATGGTATTTAAAACTTTGTTTTCATTTGACGTTATAAGTATTATAACTATGTATTCAGGAGGTTCTTCCAATGTTTTTAATAAGCAATTTTGTGCCTCCTGGGTCATAAGTTCCACATCATTTATTAAATAAATCTTATAATTTGAATTCATAGGTTTCTCTGCAATTTTATTTTGCATATTTCTTATTTGATCTATTTTTATTGCAGAACCTTCTTCATTTATTGCGCTAAAGTTAATATTGTTATTAGTATTAAATTCTCTACATGCTTTACATATGTCGCATGGCCTATCCTCTTCCGATGTGCAAAGAATTGCTTTAGAAAACTCTTTAGCTAATTCCTTTTTCCCAATTCCTTCTTCTCCAATAAATAGATAACTATGAAGTATTCCATTATTATTTATAGCATTTGATAATACTTTTTTTATTTCTTCATGTCCTACAATATTCTCGAACAAGGTTCTTCCTCCTATTCTTTTCTACTTATTTACTCCACCAAATTCATTTAATGGCCAAAATCTGAATAATACTTTCCCTTCTATTTTTTCAAGTGGTATACATCCAAAAGCTCTGCAGTCCACACTAGAGTTTCTATTATCTCCCATTGCAAAAACTGTACCTTCTGGAACTATAATATCTGCAAAAATCCCATCAGAATTATCTGTAACAATTCCTGGTTGTAAATAGTCTTCTTCTAATTCTTCCTCATTAATGTACACTTTTCCATTTTTTATTTGTACATGTTCTCCCGGTAGCCCAATAACTCTCTTTATATAGCTTATCTTACCTATTTCTAATACATAATAATTAAACTTTTCAAATAAATTTCTATCTTTTTCTTCGTATATTGCAACTGGATTAGAAATATCTGTATTTTCTCTACTTCTATATGTTTCTGTTGGTGCCTCGAAAGTTATTATATCTCCTCTTTTGGGTAACTTTTTAAAAGTTCTTCCTATTCTACTTAAAATAAGTCTCTGATCTTCTTCCAATGTTGGATACATTGATTCTTGTTTTACAACTGTTGGAGTTAAAATAAAATATTTTATTAATAAAGCTAATATAATTGCAATTACTATACAAATAATCCATCCACCAATTTCTTTAAATATTTCCTTCACTTTGGATATTTGTTTGTCGTCTAGCTTTTTCATCATTTGAGTTTTCTTCCTCCTTTAGAGTAAACTTATTATTTGTTTTTGTAGGTATTCTAATAACAACTTCTGTTCCTTCATTAATCTTACTTTTTATATCTATTGTTCCATTATTTCTATCTAAAATTTCCTTTGCTATAGAAAGTCCTAAACCTGTACCTCCCATTTCTCTTGTACGAGCTTTATCCACTCTATAAAATCTTTCGAAAATTCTTTCTAAATCTGCTTCTGGAATACCAATACCATTATCTATTACCTTTATATATGCATCATTATATACAAATCCAACATATATATTGATGTTTCCATTTTCATTAGTATATTTAATACTATTTGATAATATATTTATTATAACTCTTTCTATACCGTCTTTTTCTGCATATACAGGTGGTACATTTGCTGTAACAAAACAATTAACATTTAAGTTTTTCTTGTTTATTTCTATTTGCAATTTTTCTTGGCATTGCTTTGCAAGCTCTCCTAAATCAAATTCTTCTTTAACAATATTTACTTTATTATTATCGAATCTTGAAAGAGATAATAGGTCTGTTACTAATTTCGCCATTCTCTTTGCTTCTGTAGAAATAACACCTAAGAATTTATTTTCTATTTCTTTATCATGGTCTGTTTCTAGTAATGTATCTGCATAACCCATTATAGAAGTAATTGGAGTTTTTAATTCATGCGATACATCTGCAACAAATTCTTTTCTCATATTATCCAACTTTACATGTTCAGTAATATCTTGAATAAGAACCATTAATCCAGAAGGTCTATCATCGTCATCTTTTAAGATTTCAAAATCTAAATTTAGATATCTATCTTTTACCTTGATTTTTTCTTCTGAAGAAGTAAAATCTTCAAGGTATATTATTTTTTCCATATTAATATCCAAGTTTAAATTTTTAAATATTTTGTCAAAATCAGTATCTTCGTCCATAATTGATAATGCTCTTGTTGCTGCTGGATTAATTAATATTACTTTTCCATCTTTATTAAAAGCAATTATTCCATCACTCATATGTAACAAAATTGTCTCTATTTGCATTTTTTGCCTTGAAATTTCTTTTAAATTTTCTTTTAACTCTGTTGTTACATTCTCGAAGGCATCTGCTAAATCATCAATTTCATTTTTTGAATTTAATTTTTTGTTTTCGTCTTTTAATGTTAATCTTTCTGCATTTTTTATTAATTTATCTATTGGTTTTACAACTGTTTTAGAAAGGAAAATCCCCACAATTATACTAATTATTCCAAATATTACTAAAGAAACCATTAATACTAATTTAATATGACTTACTTGGTTTGCTATAATATCTGTAACCTCTGCTACATTAATCGTATTATTTATAATTTCTAAAGAATTTGTGAAGAATAGTCCTAAACCTATAATTATGCACATACCCAATATAAAAAATATTAATACTATTTTTAATTGTATATTTTTTATCATTTAATTATTACTCCTTTTTGTATATTAATAAAATCGCCAGTTAAAATAGACTACAATTTCTATATTTTTACCGACGATTTTACATTAATATTTTATTTATCTCCTGTAGCTATATAATAACCTACTCCTCTTTTTGTCATTAATATTTTTGGGTTTGATGTATCTTCTTCTATTTTTTCTCTTATTCTTCTAACTGTTACATCTACAGTTCTTATGTCTCCATAATATTCATATCCCCAAACTTTTTCTAGCAAGGTTTCTCTTGTTACTACTTGACCTAATTGATTTGCTAAATATTTTAATACTTCAAACTCTCTTAATGTTAAATCTATAACTTTATTCTTAACTCTTGTTTCGAATTTATCTATATCTAATTGTAAATCCCCTACAATTATTTTATTTGTATTTGCATCTATTTGGCCATTATCATAACCACCTTTTCTTAGGTTAGCTTTTATTCTTGCCATTAATTCCCTAATACTAAAAGGTTTTGTTATATAGTCATCTGCTCCTAATTCCAATCCTAATATTTTGTCTATCTCTTCACCTTTTGCGCTTAACATTATAATTGGAACATTTAGAGTATGTCTAATTCTTTTGCAAACAGATAATCCATCCATTTTAGGAATCATAATGTCTAATATTATTAAGTCAGGTGTATTATTTAAAGCAATATCCACTGCTTTTTCCCCATCTGTTGCTTCTAATGTATTATATCCTTCTTTTTCCAAATTATATACTAGCATATCAATTATTGGTTGTTCATCATCTACAATTAATATTGTTTTTTTATCCGTACTTGTCTCGCCTTCCACAAATGATCCACCTTTCTTATTTTAAAATTCCATATATACTTTATATCACAATCTTTTAATTTGTACAAGTATTTAAAATATTTTTTTATTACAATAAACTAGCTGCTCCAATAATTCCAGCATCATTTCCTAAACTAGCTAATACTATTTTTATATCTTTTTCTTTTCTTTTGTTAAATAATAGCTCTTTTCTTTGTATTTCTTCTACTATCATTGGAATTATTAAATCTCCTATATATACAAAACTTCCACCAATACATATGGTTTCTGGCTCGAATATATTTATTAAATTAGAAATACCTATTGCCAAATATTCTATATATTCCTGTATTAATGGTTTTATTCTTAGGTCATCCA
Source organism: uncultured Clostridia bacterium (assembly GCA_944393475.1). Taxonomy (GTDB): domain Bacteria; phylum Bacillota; class Clostridia; order TANB77; family CAG-508; genus Merdicola. Next base: position 3,066 of record CALYAI010000045.1, on the reverse strand, counting down.
TATGTTTCCTAATCTCTTTTACTATCTCTGCTCCAGCTGTTTTAGTATCTAGTTCTAAAGTTTCGATTATCTCTTGTTTTAAAACTTTCATAGAGCAATATGTTTCGAAACAGCCTCTACTACCGCAATTACATTGTCTTCCATCCTTTTCTATAATCATATGACCAAATTCCATACCGGATTTATATCTTGGTTCGACTAATTTATTATTTATAAATGCTGAACCACCTATTCCTGTTCCCAAGCATAAATATATGCTATCTTGTACAGGTTTTGTACTTCCATACATACTTTCTGCAATTCCTGCACATTTTGCATCATTTTTTATTTTTACATCTAACCCAAACTCTTTGTTTAGTATTTTTGCAATATCTAATTTTTCCAGACCTAAATTTACTACATTATATATGCAATTATTTTCTATAGTTCCAGGTGATGCAATTCCTATATAGCCAACTTCCTTTGTTGTTATATCTTGCTCTTTTAAAATATTTTTTATGAATTCAATAATTGTATTTACAATCATTTTTTCTATATTTTTTTTATCTTTTTCCGTTATATCTACTTCTTTTTTATTTATTATTTTTCCACTTGCTCCTACTAATCCTACGCCTATGTGGCTACCACCAATATCTATACCAATATTCATAAGAATTCTCCCTTCTGTGAGCTTAATTACGCAAAAAATAAGCATATACTTTTATATATGCTTATTCTATCACATTAACTATTTAATTTACAATCTTTTAGTTTACATCTTTTACTTTATAGTTTCTTGTATCTATTGTAACTACATATTTATCTCCACTATTTGTTACATATTCTACAGAACTTCCATCTGCACCTTCTTTAAAATTTGAAGATTTATCAATTGCTTTTACAACTTGATCTATTACATCTGAATTTGTATTTGTTTGTACCAATCCATTTACACTTTGATTATTGTTTCTTACAACTTTTAATGCCATTGTTACCATATCTTTTGCATATGCTTTGTTCATTTCCGCTTCTAACGCATTGTCTTTTCCACTTAGTCCGTTTTGTCCAAATACTAAATATACAATAACTCCTGCTAAACATAGTAAAACAATTATTGTAATTATTAGCATTACTAATGTTATTCCCTTTTCCTCTTTAACTTTATTTAGCATAATAACGTCTCCCTTCTTTTGTGCATTTTACTAATAATATTTTATATGTTTACTAAAAAAAGTCAAGGAGTTTACTTTAAACATCATATTAATGTAAAATTATCGTAACAAGAGTGTAATACCTAATTCTTCTTAAGTAAAGATATAAAAAATCCATCGTGATTTTTGCTTGGTAAAAGCTGTACCATTCCATTATTAATAATTTTTGTAAATCCATCAGGAATTTTATCTTCTATATTAATGATTTCGAAATTTTCTTCTTTTATGAATTTTTCTACTACTAATTCATTTTCCTCTTTTAAGATGCTACATGTTGAATATTCCAATATTGAACCCTTTTTTAAATATTTTGAACATTGTTTTAAAATTTCATATTGGATATTTGTAATTTCATCAATATCCTCTTCTTTACGATTCCATTTTATATCTGGCTTTCTTTTTATAACTCCAAGCCCCATACAAGGAACATCTAATAAGATTTTATCAAATTTATTTATGTACTCTTCTTTTAATTTAGTTGCATCGTGTACCTCTGTTTTTATAATATTAATTCCTAACCTTTTAGCATTTTCGTTAACTTCATTTAGTCTTTTTTCATAAATATCCCATGCGATTATATTTCCTTTATTGTTCATAATCTCTGCTAAATATGTAGTTTTTCCACCAGGTGCACTACATGCATCTAAAACTTCTTCCCCTTCTTTTGGATTTAAAATAACTGCACTTAAAGCAACTGCTTCATCTTGAACAGTTATATATCCTTTTTTATACTCATCTGTTTTAGAAACATCACCCATATTTCTGATTATCCTAAAATCTTCTAATAATCCTTTATCTCCAATTTCGATTTTATCTTTTAGTCTATTTAATCTAACAGAAATTTCTGGTACAGTATTTGAATTTTTGCAAATATCTTCTGCCACATCAATTCCATATTGTTCAATAAGCTTTCTTACAATCCATTCAGGCATAGAATATTGAATACTTATCCTTTTTAGATCATCTTTTATACTTTTTATTTCCTCATAATCTGCCTTTTCTACTTTTCTTAATATTGCATTAACAAAACTTGCAGATTTATAATTATATTTTTTGCACAAATTCACACTTTCATTAACTGCTGCAGATTTAGGTATTTTATCTAAAAAAACTATTTGGTACACCCCTAAATATAATATATTTCTAACCCAATTTGACATTTTTTTTATTTTAATCTTTGAATATTTTTGAATAATATATTCTAAAGTTAGCTTCCAAGTTATAACTCCATCAACTAATTTATTAATAAAATTTACATCTACCTTACTTAATTTTGAACTATTTTGATTTATATAATTGTTAAAAATAATATTGGAATATCCTCCATTCACATTTACCTCATACAAAATCTTAAGTGCGATATTTCTTGCAAAATCTATTTTCATTTTTTTCTCCTTCAGATTTTTATAATATTATTTGAATTATATCATCAAATTGCATAAATTTAAATTCTTTGGAAAAAATAATATCATTAGAAAGGAGCTCATATGGAAAAAATTGATACTCAAAAAAAATATCAGGATTATGTTGATAAAAAATCACCAAACTCACCCATTATAAAGAATTGCTTTAATGCTTTTTGGGTAGGTGGTTTAATTTGCACCATTGGTCAAATCATTATGCAAATTTGCAAAATTCGTGGTTTGGACGAGGCTACATCTGGTACCATTGTTTCCATTATTCTGATAGCAATTAGTGCTTTTTTAACAAGTTTAAATATATTCAATAAAATAGGAAAATTTGCTGGAGCAGGTTCATTAGTTCCAATAACAGGATTTGCAAATTCAATTGTAGCACCTTCTATTGAGTATAAGTCTGAAGGACATGTTATGGGTGTTGGTGCAAAAATGTTTACAATAGCAGGACCAGTTTTAGT
>CALYAI010000044.1 GCA_944393475.1 uncultured Clostridia bacterium | reverse complement strand
AGATGCTGCTGGCATCGCTGAATATTTATTTCCATCCTTACTATATATTGCTCCCATAATAATCCTCCTTATTCAAATATTACTTCTTTTATTTCTGCCAATGTATCTAAATTATTTGCCTTAATTTCTTTATTAGATACTGTATATAATGTATCATCTATATATAACCCTCTAATATCTGATATATAATTATTATTATAGCTATACCAGCTACTACTATTATTATCACTGTTATCACTTGCATCATGTGTTATTAAGCCTTTAAAATTAAATCCATTAGTAATATCTAAGCTATATACTGCATAACCTATTTTATTATATTTTCTGCTTTTTAATTTTGATGTATAGCTCTTTATTGTTGTAGAAATATCATCATCTTCATCAGAATCCATTGTTAAGTCTGATGTGTAATTTTTAATTGGTATTGCTAGTAGTTTTTTCTCTTTATCAAACAATAATGCTTTATGATTTTCTAAAACTGTTGAATTAGTTTTAGAATCTCCTATTACCTCTTCTTCTATCATTTTAGGATTATTTATATCTGATACATCAAACAATGCCATTTTCATACCTACTATAGATACAGAAGTTGAAGTAACTCTTCCTAGTGAGTTTCTTCTAACATTTTCTTTAGTTTGGAATCCAAAACCAATTATATGATTTTCATCATATGGTTGCAAATATGTACTATATCCAGGGATTTTTAATGCTCCTATCGCTTTTGGATGTTCTGGATCACTTAAATCTATTGAATATAATGGATCTGTGTTTTTGTATGTTACAAGATATGCTCTATCTCCCATAAATCTTGCAGAATACATTTTTTCTCCTTTAGCTAAATTATTAGTTTTACCTATTTGGTCCATATCTTCGTTTAAGACAACAATTCTTGATCCATCACTATTAGAAACTGCTACTCTTAAATTTCCATCTTTTTCATCTAAAGAAAATTGATCTATTGTTCTTCCTTCAATTTGTTCTTTAGTTTGATATTCAAGATTTCCATCTTCTTTAAAATTAAATTTATAAATTGTAGAAGCAGATTTATTATCCTTTGATGAACTACTATTTGTATCTTCAAATAGTCCGAAAATTCCCTTTATTCCAAACATATCTGATATTTTAGGTTCGCTATAGCTTCCTGTATAATCATTATCTACTAGATAAATATTATTTTCTGATACGTATGCATTTTGAACATCCATTAAATATGATTGAACATTAATTTTGCTATTATCTTTTAAATTATATGAAGCGATAATTGTTTGCTTGCTTGTGTCTAAGTCTTTAATTGCATATGCTTTTGGATCTTCTGGTATAACTTCTAATCCATCTTCTTCATATGAAAGATTGTTTTCAGTACTTCTTTTTACAGTTCCAGAAGATATAACATATAAAATTCCATTAGTATATCTAGAAGTATAGTAATCTTTATTCAATTGAAATTCTTTAATTTTTGTAGGATTTGCTTTATCTTCCAAACTATAAATTTTAACAATTGTCTTTGTACTATTACCAGATATTACTATTAGTTTATTATCTTGAATAATTAAATCCTCTGGATAAACACCACTAAGTGGTTCCTGTATTTTTGCAACATTTTCCATTGCATTTGCATCCTTAGCATATGTAATATATACGGAATCGTCTACAACAGAATAAATATATTCTCCATCAGTTTTTACAATATCAGCCTCATCAACATTTTCAACTTGCACATTTGTTGTTGAATAATCTGACGATGTACTTGAACTTTCTGCAGCTGATGAATAAGGTTTTGGTAAATCATAAGAACCTTTCGAAGTAGCACTGTCAGTATGTGCATCAAAAGGTGTATTAGAATAGGTACTTCTATTAATTGGACTTGAAAAACCACCAGCTATTCCACTTAATGGAGTTATTATTGTTGCCAATAGTCCATTATAATTTTCGCCACTTACCCCTGCTAACTCTTTTAATTCTTTTTCTGATGAAATTTTTATTAGCTCAGCTTTACTTTGCATATTACTTAATGCAATTGCTACAATAATTGCTATTATTAATAATATGACTATTGAAATAGATAATTTTTTCTTCATTTTTCCCCTCCTATTATTGTATTTATATAAATAATAGCATTATAGATTTTATATTACAATAATCTACAAAAAATGTCTTATTAATGTAATATACTATAAATTTACTCTAGCATTTTTTATTATTTTAGAATATAATATTAAATGTAAGAAATTATAATTATAATTCTTGTTATATTAAAGCCAGAGGTGCTTAAAATGAAAAATTATAAATTAGCAATAGTAGGTGCTACAGGTGTAGTTGGTAGAACTGCACTAAAAGTCTTAGAAGAAAAAAATCTACCAATTAGTGAATATGTTTTGTTTGCATCTAGCAAATCTGCAGGCACAAAACTAAATTTTATGGGGAAAGAATATGTCGTAAGAGAACTAAATGAACATTCTTTTGATGAAGGTTTTGATTTTGCAATATTTTCAGCTGGTGGAGAAACTTCTAAAAAATATGCTCCAATTGCTGCTTTAAAAGGTTGCGTTGTTGTAGATAATAGTAGTGCATTTAGAATGGATAAAGATGTGCCATTGGTTGTACCAGAAGTAAATCCAGAAGAAATAAAAAACAATCATGGAATAATAGCAAATCCAAATTGTTCAACAATACAAGCAATGTTACCATTAAAAGCATTGGATGATAAATATACTATAAAAAGGATTGTATATTCTACATACCAAGCTGTATCCGGTGCAGGAAGAAAAGGATTGAATGACCTAGAAAACGGTAGAAATGGGATTTCTAAATTAGAAAAATTCCCATACCCAATTTATAATAATTGTTTACCACATATTGATGTATTCACAGAAAATGGATATACCAAAGAAGAAATGAAAATGATTAATGAAACAAGAAAAATATTAAAAAAACCAGATTTAAAAATAACAGCAACAACTGTTAGAGTTCCAGTAGAAAACTCACATAGTGAATCCATAAATGTGGAATTAGAAAAATCTTTTGAACTTTCTGAATTAATAGAAACTTTAAAGAATTTTAAAGGAATAATTGTTCAAGACGATATCTCCTCCGAAACACATCCTATATATCCATTAGCAACAACTGCAAATGGTCATGATGAAGTTTTTGTTGGAAGAATTAGAAGGGACTTTAGCGTAGAAAATGGAGTAAATTTATGGGTCGTTGCAGACAATATTAGAAAAGGTGCTGCATCTAATGCAATCCAAATCGTAGAAAAAATGATAGAAAACTAAGATTCTTTATATAAAATAAAAGCATATCTGTGTAACAGATATGCTTTTATTTCTTTTTAATTCTTATACAATTCTGACATCTTTCATTTTCCGGACTATAGTTACATTTTAGTTCATCTACTTTTATTATACTCTTAATATAATCTGAAAACTTATTAACAGTATCTTCAGAAATTGCATGCTTCATCTTTTTAGCTTCTTCTTCTGCAATTTCTGTATTAACATTTAATATTTGTATTAAAAATGCTTTTAATACATTATGCTTTTTTATAATATTTGTTGCTTCCTCTTTTCCCTTTTCTGTTAATTTTATTTCTCCATATGTTTCATAATTCACAAGTTCTAATTCTTTTAAATTTTTTAAAGCCCTGTTTACACTTGCCTTACTTACATTTAAATATTCTGCAATATCTGTTACTCTTGCTTCTTTTTTATGCAATATTAAAATATATATTGCTTTTAGATATTCTTCTTGAGATGCTGTCATATTAAACTTCATTCCCTTCAACCTATTTAGTATTTTACCCATTATATATTATTTTTTAGATATTTTCTAGAAAATATTTATTTTTTTTTATTTGTATCATATAATATGTACAAAATAGTAGAATATAAATATATTCGCTAAAAAATCTCTATGGGAGATGTTGATTATGAAAAAGATTATTTTTAAAGGTTGTGGAACAGCCATCGCCACACCATTTACCGAAGATGGCGTAAATTTTGATGAATTTGGAAAATTAATTGAATTTCAAATTGCTGAAGGTATTGATAGTATCATTGTATGTGGTACTACTGGAGAATCTGCTACAATGACCGAAAAAGAAAGAAAGGATACCATTAAATTTGCAATAGACAAAGTTAATGGTAGAATCCCCGTAATTGCTGGAACTGGATCTAATAATACTGCATCTGCAATAGAAATGTCTAAATATGCAGAATCAATTGGTGCTGATGCGTTATTAGTTGTAACACCATATTATAACAAAACAACACAATCAGGTTTGGTAGAGCATTATAAAGCTATAGCAAACTCAACTTCCCTACCTATAATTATTTATAGTGTAGCTAGCAGAACAGGTGTTAATATTACTCCAGAAACATGTTTAGAACTTTCTAAAATTCCAAATATTGTAGCAATAAAAGAAGCTAGTGGAAATATTTCTCAAGTTGCAAAAATTGCTGCACTTTGCAAAGATAATTTACATATTTATTCAGGAAATGATGACCAAATCATACCCGTTCTTTCTTTGGGAGGTTTGGGTGTTATATCTGTACTTTCTAATGTAGCCCCAAAATATACTCATAATATGGTACAAAATTTCTTTGATGGAAATATAGCAGAAGCAACACAAATGCAATTAGACTCTTTAGATTTAATAAATACATTATTCTGTGAAGTAAACCCAATTCCAGTAAAAGAAGCTTTAAACATGATTGGATATAATTATGGAGTTCCTAGACTTCCATTAGTTAGATTGTCAGAAAAAAATCAAGAAAAACTAAGAATGTCTTTAAAGAATTTTGGACTAATTTAATTATTAATTTTTTATTAACTTGTTCACTTAATTTTTAAAAAATGCTATAATATAAGGTAATACACAATATTAATTCAAAATTATAAGTTTAAATGAGGAATGTGAATAATGTTTTTTAAAAAGTTAAAAGACGAAAATAAATATATAGAATTTAAAAATATAGTTAATGATCTTCGTCTGAATAAAGAAGTAAAAGAAATGAATACATATATGCAACATTGTAACACTTCATGTTATGATCATTGTTTACATGTTGCATATTATACATATTTATTTTGTAAAAAATTTGGCTTAGATTATGTTTCTGCTACTCGTGCTGCAATGCTACACGATTTCTTTCTTTATGATTGGCATAAGCCAAGAAAAATTAATTCATTCAAAGAGTTACATGCTTTTTCCCATCCTAAAATTGCATTACAAAATGCTATTAGTTTGTTTAACCTAAATGATATGGAAAAAGATATTATTATAAAACATATGTGGCCATTAACTATTAAACTTCCAAAATATAAAGAAAGTTATGTTGTAACATTTGTAGATAAATATTGTGCAATTATAGAAACATTAAAATATATAAATACAAGATATAAGCTTAGATTAATTTATAGATATGCATATATTTTTTTAACTATATTTTTTGTAAGATTTTAAAATTAAATACTGTAGAAAGGAAAGAAATTTTATATGAAAGTATTAATAAACGGAATAAATGGAAAAATGGGACAAGAAGTTGTAAATGCAATTAGCTCAGATAATGATATAATTCTTGTTGGTGGTGTTGATAAAGAAAATACCGGAAAATATACTTATCCAGTATACACAAATCCAGATGATATAGAGGAAAAACCAGATGTAATAATTGATTTTTCTGTTCCTATAGCAACTCTAAATATTCTTAAATATGCAAAGAAAAATCATATTCCAGTAGTAATAGCAACAACTGGTATTAAGGATGATCAGGAAAAAGAAATAGAAGAAACTTCTAAAGAAATTCCAATCTTTAAATCTGCTAATATGGCTTATGATATAAACTTAATGGCTAAAATCGTTGCAATCTTAGCCAAAGAATTACCAGATACAGATATAGAAATTGTAGAAGCACATCATAATAGAAAAATAGATAGTCCAAGTGGAACAGCATTACTTTTAGCAGATAAAATTAATGAAGCCAAAGATAATAAAATGATATATGAATTTGATAGACACAATAAACATGAAAAAAGAAACAAATTAGAAATTGGTTTTTCATCTATTAGAGGTGGAAATATTGTTGGAGAACATTCTGTTATGTTTATTGGAGAAAATGATACTTTAGAAATAAAACATACAAGTTATTCTAGAACAGTTTTTGCAAATGGTGCTATTATGGCAGCAAAATATATAATAACAAAAACAAATGGCATGTATAATATGGATGATTTAATTAATAAAAAATAAAAGGATTTTGGTATATACCAAAATCCTCTTTTTTATTTTGCTACTTTAGCTTTGAACTCTACTTTGTCATCTTTAGCTATTAACTTACCTTCTTTGCCAGGTTTAATATTTCCATCTAAAATTTCTTCTGCAAGCTTATCTTCTACTAAATTCTGAATTGCTCTACGAAGTGGTCTTGCACCAAATTCTTTGTCCACACCTTTTTTAGCAATTAATGTTTTTACAGATTTATCTATCTTAATATTTAGTCCCTGTTCTACTAATCTTTTTTCTACATTCTTTAATAGCAAATCTATTATTTGACTTATTTCATCATCATTTAATTTGTGGAATACTATAATATCATCAATACGATTTATAAATTCAGGTCTTAGTTGTTTCTTTAATTCGCTCATTACATTTTTCTTTATATCTTCGTACTCTTTTGCTTCATCATTTTCTGAAGAATTAGAAAATCCTAATGATTTCTTTTCTGTTATAAGTCTTGCACCTATATTTGATGTCATAATTATTACAGTATTTTTAAAGTCCACTGTTCTTCCCTGGCTATCTGTTAATCTACCATCTTCTAGAATTTGTAACAACATATTCATAACATCTGGATGTGCTTTTTCTATTTCATCGAATAATATTACAGAATATGGTTTTCTTCTGATTTTTTCTGTTAATTGACCTCCATCATCAAATCCAACATATCCAGGAGGTGCACCAATTAATTTAGCAACTGAATGTGGTTCCATAAATTCTGACATATCCACCCTTATCATTGCATCTTCTGTTCCAAATAAACTCTCCGCTAATGCTTTAGATAATTCTGTTTTACCAACACCTGTTGGTCCTAGGAATAAGAATGATCCGATTGGTCTATTTGGGTTTTTAAGTCCTACTCTACTTCTTCTTATTGCCTTTGTAACAGCTTCCACTGCTTCGTTTTGACCAATAACTCTTTTATGCAATTCTTTATCTAAATTTTTTAACCTTTTGTTTTCGTCCTGAGTTATTTTTGCAACAGGTATTCCAGTCCAATTAGCAATTGTTTCTGCAATATTTTCTTCTGTTAGCTTTGCAACAGATTTTGTCTTCTTATTTTTCCATTTATTTTTTTCTTTTTCTAATTCTTCTTTTAATTTATTTACTTCATCTCTTATCTTAGCTGCCTCTTCGAATTTTTGAACTTTTACTGCAGATTCTTTTTCTTGATTCATTTTTTCTATTTTTTCTTCTAATTCTTTTATATTGTCCGGTTCTTCGAATGCTGATAATCTTAACTTAGAAGATGCTTCGTCCAATAAATCTATTGCCTTATCCGGTAAAAATCTATCATTAATATATCTACTAGATAATTCAACAGCTGCTTTTATAGCTTCGTCAGTAATTTTTATATTATGATGTGCTTCATATTTATCTCTTAATCCATTTAATATTTCAATTGTCTCCTCTTGACTTGGCTCTGTAACTGTAACTGGGCTAAATCTTCTTTCTAGCGCACTATCTTTTTCTATATATTTTCTATATTCGTTTAAAGTTGTAGCACCTATTAATTGAATTTCTCCTCTTGCAAGTAATGGTTTTAAAATATTTGCTGCATCCATTGCCCCTTCTGCTGAACCAGCACCTACTATTGTATGAATCTCATCTATAAATAATATTACATCACCTGCTTTTTTTACTTCATTTAGTGCTTTCTTTATTCTCTCTTCGAAATCTCCTCTGTATTTTGCTCCTGCAATCATACTTGATAAATCTATTGTTACAACTCTTTTATCTTTTAAAATCTCCGGTACTTCGCCTTGAACTATTTTTTCTGCTAATCCTTCTACAACTGCTGTTTTACCAACTCCTGGTTCACCGATTAAACAAGGATTATTTTTAGTTCTTCTAGAAAGTATTTGTATAACTCTTTCTATCTCTTTTTTTCTTCCTATTACAGGATCTAATTTTCCAAGACTTGCACTTTTTGTTAAATCTGTTCCATATTGATTTAATGTAGGAGTAGAATTAAAACTTCCGGACTTTTTATTTTGAGGAGTATCATTATTAGTCATATCTTCGTCTTCTTCCAATACTTTTACTATCTCATTATATAGTTTTTGAGGACTAACTCCCAAATCTAATAAAATTCTAACCGCAATACTATCTGCTTCCCTCATTATGCCTATTAAAATATGTTCTGTTCCTATATAATCAGAATCCAATTTTCTAGCTTCTAAGAAAGCATTTTCTAATACTCTTTTACTTCTTGGTGTAAAGCTTAAACTTGTTATATTTCTTTCTTCACTACCAATTAAATTTTCTATTTCATCCAATATATTTTCTGCATTAATATTTTGATTTTCCAATACTTTGCTTGCAACACCATTTTCTTCTTCTGCTAAACCATATAAAATGTGCTCTGTTCCTATATAATTATGTCCAAGCTCTATAGCTATTTCTTTTGCTATTTCCAACACATTTTGAGCACTATTTGTAAATTTATATACCATAATTTCAACCCTCCTTATATAAAATTTACTAAAACTTTATTCTTTGATAATTGTTTTAATTATCTCTGCTCTTTTGGCATCTAAATCAATTCCTTCTAATTTAGTTCCCAAATATTTTTGTAAATTTGCATCCTGTGTATAAAGTAATAATTTATTTATTTTTAAATCTGTTAATTCACTAATAATTCCTAGATCTGTTCCTAGTTTTAATCTTGATAATAAGTCTTTACATTCATCTTCAGAAATTTTTCTACAGTTAGTAATTATTCCATAATCCCTATAAAGTGTATCTTCTAAATTTAATCTATTTCTTCCTAAATATTTTCTTGCCATTCTTTCTTGTTCTATAATTTTATCAGCTATTAATTTTAATTTTTTGATAATTTCTTTTTCGGAAATTCCTAAAGTTTGTTTATTAGAGATTTGGTATAATGCTCCTTCAGATTTACTTCCTTCACCGTGAATTCCACTTACACTCATACCAAAATTATTTATTATTGATAATACTTTGTTCATATTACCTGTTAATTGTAATGCTGGTAAATGTACCATCACAGAAGCTTTCATTGCAGTTCCTGCTTCTAGTGGACATGCAGTTAAAAAACCATATTTTTCGTTAAATGCAAATCCTAATTTTTCATCTAGGAATTCATCCAATTCTATTGCTAGGTCTAGCAATCTTTCTACTTCCATTCCTGGCTCGAAAACTTGAATTTTTAAATGATCTTCATCATGAACCACAATGCAAATATTTTCTTCGTCATTTATAATTATCGCCTTTGAAGCATCTTTATCTTTAATAAATTCCGGACTTATTAATCTTTTTTCTACTAGGCTTTCTAAAGTAATTCCATCCATATCTTTTACTCTTAACAATCTTAGTCCAAATTTATTACCACTAATTTTTTCTTCTATTAATTTTGTAATTTCTTCTTTTTTCTCTTTATTACATTTTGTTTCGAATGGATAATTTGCTATATTTCTGGATAATCTAATTCTTGAACTTACTATTACATCAGAATCTTTTCCACTTTGTAAATACCAATTTAGCATTTTTATACCTCCTAAAATTAATTTTATTTTTCTTTATTTTGCTTTTTTATTTCATCCCTAATTTTAGCTGCATCTTCATATCTTTCTTCTTTTATAGCTAATTTTAGTTGTTCTTCTAGAGATTTT
>CALYAI010000043.1 GCA_944393475.1 uncultured Clostridia bacterium | reverse complement strand
CTTGTAGTTGAATTTCCTTTTACATTCATTTGACTATCAGCCATAATATAAAACCTCCTTAAAATGGTTTCATAATACTAGTATTTACAAATTTTAAGTAAATATTCAAAAAAGGAATAAAAAAAAGAAAAAAACGCATAATATCTTTAAAGTAGGTGATAATTTGTTAGTAAATTTTTTTAGAGCAATAATGATATACATATTTGTTTTAGTAGTAATGAGACTAATGGGAAAAAGAGAAATAGGACAGTTACAACCATTTGAACTTGCAATTTCTATTATGATTGCAGATTTAGCATCAATTCCAATGTCCGATGTAGGAATTCCAATATTAAATGGATTAATACCAATTTTAGGTTTGCTCGTAATGCACTTAATTATCTCTATTTTAAATATGAAGAGTCTATATTTTAGAGAGATTGTATGTGGAAAACCATCAATTTTAATATATAGGGGAAAAATAGATGAAAAGATTTTAAAAAAGGAGAGGTTCACAATAAATGAATTAGAAGAAAGATTGCGTGCAAATAATATTTTTAATATTGGTGATGTAGAATATGCTATTTTAGAAACAAGTGGACAAATAAGCGTAGTACCAAAACCAGAAAAAAGAAATTTAGAGATAAGAGATTTTAATATACAACCGGAATATGAAGGAATTAGCTATGATTTAGTCATTGATGGTGTTGTAATGAAAGAAAACCTTAAAAAGCTAGGAAAAAATGAAAAATGGTTAGAAAACCAAATGAAAAAATTCAATTTAAAGCCTAAAGAAGCTTTGGTTGCGACCATTGATGGAGAAGGAAATTTTTTCTGCCAAGCAAAAGAAAGGAAAAATAAAAATGTATAAAGAAATTGTTGTTTGCATTTTAGTTATAATTATAATTATTAGTATGGATTATATAACTAATAATTATACAAAGAGAATATTTGCAGATATAAATTTAGAAATGAGTGAATTAAGAAGGAAAATGACAAATAAAGAAGAAAAAAATACGAAAGAACAAATTTATAAAATAGAAGAAAAATGGAATAAGCATTTAAAAATTTTATCTTGTTATATAGAACATAATGAACTAGAAAAAGTATCAAGACAAATAGCTACAATAAAGGGAAATGTAGAAATAACAGAATATTCGCAAGCAATTCCACAATTAGATGATTGTGTTTATATTATTAATCATATTGTAGATAAAGAAAAATTATTAATACAAAACCTATTTTAAAGAAAAGATCTGTATCTTTTCTTTATTTTTTAGTGTAAAGCTCTTGACATTTACACTAAAATGATGTAAAGTATAATAGCATTACAAAGAGAAAAGGGTGTAATGATGGAAAAAAATGTAGAAATAAGCATATTATCTCAAATTTATAGGAATGTTTTAACTAATAAACAATTTGAAATTTTAGATGAATATTATAACAATGATTTTTCATTATCGGAGATTGCAGAAAATCATAATATAACAAGACAGGCTGTAAGAGATAATATAAAAAGTGGAGAAACTAAATTATATGATTTGGAAGAAAAGTTGGGTATTATGAAGAAAACAAAAGAGCAAGAAAAAATAGTAAACGAAATTATTTCTGAATTAGATAATTTAGATAGAACTAATAAATCAAAAATAGAAAAAATAAAAAATAAATTAAAAAAGATAGTTTAAAGTACAAAAAAGTAAGGAGGAAATAATGGCTTTCGAAGGATTATCTTCTAAATTACAAAGTATAACAAATAAATTTAAAGGAAAAGCAAGAGTTACAGAGTCAGACTTAAAAGAAATGCTAAGAGAAGTAAAACTTGCATTGCTAGAAGCTGACGTTAATTATAAAATAGTTAAAGAATTTATAGCTGTAATACAGGAAAAAGCTTTAGGACAGGATGTATTAAAATCTTTAACACCTGGTCAACAAGTTATAAAAATAGTAAAAGATGAATTAGTAGAATTATTAGGAGGAACAGAAAGCAACCTTACATTTTTGCCAAATGCTCCAACAATAATTATGCTAATTGGTTTGCAAGGTTCTGGTAAAACAACAACGGCAGGAAAACTTGCAAATATATTAAGAAAACAAGGGAAAAAACCATTATTAGTTGCATGTGATGTTTATAGACCTGCAGCTATAAAACAATTACAAGTTGTTGGTAAACAATTAAATATTCCAGTTTTTAGTGATGAAAACTCTAAGAATGTTGTTAATATTGCAAAAAGATCAATAGATGAAGCAATTAGAAAATTAAATGATGTAATAATTCTAGATACAGCAGGAAGACTTCAAATAGATGAAGATTTAATGCAGGAACTACAAAATTTAAAACAAAGTGTAAGACCACAGGAAATATTATTGGTTGTTGATAGTATGACTGGTCAAGATGCTGTAAATGTTGCAACAACATTTAATGAAAAAGTTGGAATAGATGGAATAATCCTTACAAAATTAGATGGTGATACACGTGGTGGTGCGGCATTATCTGTTAAAAAAGTTACAGGGAAACCTATAAAATACATTGCAACAGGTGAAAAGCTAAGTGATATAGAACAATTCCATCCTGATAGAATGGCATCAAGAATTTTAGGAATGGGAGATGTTCTTTCTATAATAGAAAAAGCCGAAGAATCATTTGATGAAGAAGAAGCAAAAAAAATGGAAGAACAATTAAGAAAACAAAGCTTTGATTTAAATGATTATTTAGCACAATTAAGACAGGTCAAAAAGATGGGTTCTTTTTCATCTTTACTAAAAATGATACCGGGAATGAATCAGCTTAAAGATATAAAAGTAGATGATAAGGAATTCGATAGAATAGAAGCAATTATTTGTTCTATGACTAATAAAGAAAGAAAAGATCCAAGACTGTTAAATGCAAGTAGAAGAAAAAGAATTGCAAATGGTAGTGGAACGTCAGTACAACAAATAAATAAATTTATGAACTCATTCGAAACAACGCAAAAAATGATGAAAAAAATAAAAACAGGAAAAGGAATGAGGAATATGATGAAGAATTTAAATCTTAAAGATTTAAAAGACTTCAAAATGTAGATTATTAATAAAAATTAATAATAGATACTTAGATTTTTAGGAGGTGAATTTAATGGTAAAAATAAGACTACAAAGAGAAGGAAAGAAAAAAGCACCTTTTTATCATATAGTAGTAGCAGATTCTAGAAGTCCAAGAGATGGAAAAGTTATTGCTAAAATAGGAACATATGATCCAATGACAGAACCATCAACAATAGTATTAGACAAAGAAGCTGTAGCAACATGGATTAAAAATGGAGCAAAACCTACAGATACAGTTAAGAAATTAATTGAATTAGCAAATAAAGACTAATGACATAAGGAGGAAAACAAATGAAAGAAGTATTAGAATTAATGATAAGAAATTTAGTAGATGATGCAGATGCAGTATCTATAAAAGAATTAAATGGTGAAAAATCAGTTGTATACGAAGTAAAAGTTGCAGAAGATGATATGGGTAAAGTTATAGGAAAGCAAGGAAGAGTTGCAAGAGCAGTAAGAGCCATAATGAAATCTATAGCATCAAAGGAAGATAAGAAAGTTACAATTGAATTTATCGACTAAAAGGGGTTAATATGGAATATATAGAGATTGGTCAAATTGTTAATACAAATGGATTAAAAGGTGTTGTAAAAGTAAATCCTTTTACAGATGATATTGGCAAGTTTGAAGATTTGGAATATATATATATACAGTTAAAAAATGAATTAAAAAAAGTAAAAATAGAACAAGTAAGGTATAACAAAAACCAAGTTCTATTAAAATTGGAAGGAATAGATTCCATAGAAGAAGCAGAAAAATATAGAAACTTTTATTTAAAAATAGAAAAAGAAAGTCAAGAGAATTTAGGAGAAGATACATATTATATTGTTGACCTAATTGGTATTGATGTATATTCGGATAAAAGTGAATATTTAGGAAAAATAGAAGATGTATTTCCAACAGGAAGTAATGATGTATATGTAGTAAAAGACAATCTCGGAAAACAAATATTAATTCCTGCAATTGCTGATGTTGTAAAAAAAGTTGATTTAAAAAATAAAAGAATGACTATTAGTATTATCCCAGGATTAATATAGGAGGAAAAATGAAATTTAATGTTTTAACACTTTTTCCTGAAATGTTTTCAGCACTAAATGAAAGTATTATTGGAAGAGGAAAAGAAAAAGGACTAATAGATATTAATTTAATAAATATTAGAGATTTTTCAAAAGATAAACATAAAAAAGTAGATGATACTCCATATGGTGGTGGAGCTGGAATGGTAATGAATCCAACAGTTGTATATGATGCGTATAAATCTATAAAAGATAAAAATACAAAAGTTATATATATGTCACCACAGGGAAAAACATTAGATCAACAGATTGTACAAGATCTAGCAAAAGAAGAAAATATCACATTACTTTGTGGACATTATGAAGGTATAGACCAGAGAGTAATAGATGAAATTGTTGATGAGGAAATTTCTATAGGTGATTATGTATTAACTGGCGGAGAACTTCCTGCAATGGTATTAATAGATAGTGTAAGTAGATATGTTGAAGGAGTTCTAAAAGAAGGATCTGTTGAAGAAGAATCTTTTTCAAACGGATTATTAGAATATCCACAATATACTAGACCAGAAATATTTTTAAATAAAAAAGTTCCAGATGTATTATTATCTGGACACCATGAAAATATTAAAAAATGGAGAAGGGAACAAGCCTTAATAAATACATATAACAAAAGACCTGATTTATTAAAAGAAATTGAATTATCAAATGAAGATAAGAAAATGATAAGTGATTATAAAATTTTAAAAGAAGGAGGAAAAAAATAATGGATATCATAAAATCAATAGAACATGAGCATCTAAAAGAAAAGATACCAGTTCTTAAGGTTGGAAATACAGTAAGAGTTCACCAAAGAATAAAAGAAGGAAATAGAGAAAGAATCCAAGTATTCGAAGGAATTATTATTAAAAAACAAGGTGGAGGATTAAATGCTACATTTACAGTTAGAAGAATAGCTTCTGGTGTTGGTGTAGAAAAAACATTTTTAATACATTCACCATTAGTAGAAAAAGTTGAATTAGTAAGAGTAGGTAAAGCTAGAAGAGCTAAATTATATTATTTAAGAGATAGAGTAGGTAAAGCTGCTAAAACTAGAGAACAAATTGGTGCTAGAATTGAAGATAAAGAAATTACTATAAAAGAAGCAATTGTAGAAGAGCCAGTTGAAGAAGTAAAAGAAGAAGCTCCAGTTGCAGAAGCTACTGAAACAGTAGAAGAAGCTCCTAAAGCTGAAATGAAAGAAGAAGCAAAAACTGAAACAGTAGAGGAAGCTCCTAAAGCTGAAGAAAAAAAAGAAACAAAAAAAGATGAAGAATAATTATATAAAAAATAGTCTGTTACATATTGACAGATTATTTTTTTTGTCGTAATATATGAATAGATATTCATATGAACAATTAGTCATATGTTTGCATATAATGGAGGTAAATATGAAAGAGGAAAAATTTGTGTGTGAGGAAAATTGTCCACATTTAAATAAAATAAATAAAGTAAAGGAATTGGAACCAAATGCAAATGAATATGCAAAATTATCGAATATGTTTAAATTATTTGCAGATGAAACTAGGATAAAAATAATTTGTAGTCTTCTAAAAGAAGAGCTTTGTGTATGTGATTTATGTGAATTATTGAATTTAAATCAATCACAGGTATCACATCAATTGCAATTATTAAGAAATAGTAAATTAGTAAAATACAGAAGAGAAGGAAAGCAAATTTTCTATAGTTTGGATGATGAACATGTAGAACTTATTATTCAAATGGCATTAAATCATATCTTAGAGGAGGAAGAAAAAAATGGAAGAGCATAGTCACTCACATATTAAAGAAAATAAAAAAAATGAAATTATTTTATATTTACTTTCTTTATTAGTGTTCGGGATTGGGTTTATTCCAATGCTATCAGCATATAAAATTTGGATATATCTAGTTGCGGTACTAATTGCAGGATATGACTTATTAATAAAAGGAATAAAAAATTTAGTTAAGCTTAATTTTGAAGAAAACACATTAATGACAATAGCAATTATAGGAGCATTTATAAAAGGTGAATATGCAGAAAGTTGTTTAGTTGTTTTATTATTTAAATTAGGTGAATTTTTAGAAGAATATGCAGAAAGAAGATCTAATAAAAATATAGAGGATATAACAAAAATAAAGGCAAATAATGCGAATCTAATAGATGGTGATGATGTAAAAGTAGTAAAGGTAGAAGAGCTAAAAGTAGGAGATAATATTTTAATAAAACCTGGAGAAAAAATACCTGTTGATTGTAAAATTATATCTGGAAAATCTAAAATAGACATGTCTTCAATTACAGGAGAGAGTAAACCTGTAAAAGTAGAGGAAGAATATGAAATACTATCCGGAGGTATTAACATAACCAGTGCAATATATGCAGAAGTATTAAGAGAATATAAAGACTCAATGGCTTCACAAATAATAGATTTAGTATATGAGGCAACAAATAATAAAGGTAAAACTGAAAAATTCATAACTAAATTTTCAAAAATCTATACACCAATAGTAATAGTGATTGCAATTATATTAGTAATTATTCCATTAATATTGGGACAGGATATGAATAGATGGATTGATATAGCATTATTCTTCTTAGTTGCATCATGCCCATGTAGCTTAGTAATTTCCATACCATTATCATTTTTCTCTTGTATAGGTGCAATCTCTAAAAGAGGAATGATAATAAAAGGAACGAAGCATATAGAAAATTTAGCAAAAACAGATTTGATAGCATTCGACAAAACAGGGACATTAACCACAGGAAAAATGGTTATAGATAAATTAGAGGTAACCAAAATTTCAAAAAATGAAATGTTAGAATATATTTATAGTATAGAAAGTCTATCAAATCATCCTATTGCAACAGCAGTTGTAAATTATAAAAAAGATATAGAAAAATTAGATGTAAAAGATTATATAGAATATTCCGGACATGGTTTATATGGAATTATAAATGGAAAAGAAATTTTATTTGGAAATAAAAAACTAATGGAAAAATATAATGTGAATACATCGGAATATGTAGAAAATACTATTACACTTGCAGTGAATAAAGAAATTGTAGGATATATAACATTAAAAGAAGAACTAAGAGAAAACATAGAGAATATATTGGATAATTTAAAGAAAGTGGGAGTAAAAGATGTTGTAATATTAACAGGAGATAATAAAAAAGCAGCTATTAATATTGCAAATAAATTAAAAATATCAAAAGTATATGCAGAATTATTGCCACAAGAAAAATTAGAAAAAGTAAAAGAACTACAAGTAGATAATAAGGTAACATTTTTAGGTGATGGAATAAATGATAGTCCGGTAATAGCAAGTGCAGATTTTGGAATGAGCATGGGAACAGGTTCAGAAATTGCAAACAATACAGCGGATGGAATTTTGATTTCTAATGATATAGCAATGCTACCAAAAATAATAAAGATTGCAAAGAAAACAATGAGAATAGTAAAATTCAATATAGGATTTTCATTACTTGCAAAATTAGTAGTCTTATTAGTTGGATTGTTTGGAACAGCACCAATATGGCTTGCAGTATTAGCAGATACAGGAGTTACACTACTTACAGTAGTAAATGCTTTAAGAATATTTAGAAATTAGAAAGTATAGATAAAATTTTCATAAAAATGAAGTGCAATATATGTACTTCATTTTTTATATGAAATACTTAAATCCCTATATCTTGAAAAAAACGCATTTTACTGATATAATGTAGAGTAGTTTTAGGAGAGAGGGAAAAAATGAAAGTAGCATTTTATACATTGGGATGTAAAGTAAATCAATATGAAACAAATGGTATGATTCAAGCTTTTTTAGAAAAAGGATATGAACTAGTAGACTTTTCTAAAGAAGCTGATATTTATGTAATAAACACATGTACTGTAACTAGTATTTCTGACAAAAAGTCAAGACAAATGATTAGAAGGACTAAGCAATTAAATCCTAATGCAATTGTAGTAGCAGTAGGTTGTTATGCGCAAGTTGCAAAGGATAGGTTGGAAGAGATTAAGGATATAGACTTAATATTAGGGATAAATGAAAAAACAGAAATAGTGAAATATGTGGAAGAAGAGTTAAAAAGCAAAAAAACAAATGAGTATATATCGGATGTTATGAATCAAAAGGAATTTGTTGATTTTGGAAGTGTAAATTATACGGATAAAAATAGAGTGGCAATTAAGGTACAAGACGGATGTAATCAATTTTGTACATATTGCATAATTCCTTTTGCTAGAGGTCGTATACGTAGTAGAAAAATAGAAAGTGTAAAAAATGAGGTTGAGGCATTAGCTGAAAAAGGAATTAAAGAGATAGTTGTAACTGGAATTCATGTTGCATCATATGGAAAAGATTTAAAAGAAGATATTGGACTTATAGATTTATTGGAAGAATTAAATAAAATAGATGGTATAGAAAGAATCCGATTAAGCTCATTAGAACCTACATTGATTACGGAGAATTTTGTAAAAAGGTTAAGTAAATTAGAGAAAATTTGTGATCACTTTCATTTATCTTTGCAAAGCGGATGTGATGATACTTTAAAAAGAATGAATAGACATTATAATACAGTACAATTTAAAGAAGCTACAAAACTATTAAGAAGTGTTTATCCGAATGTAGCATTAACTACAGATGTTATTGTTGGATTTCCTGGGGAAACTGAAGAGGAGTTTAATAAAACATATAGTTTTTTACAAGACATTAACTTTTATAAGATGCATATTTTTAAATATTCGCAAAGACATGGAACAAAAGCAGAAAAAATGCCAAATCAGGTAGATGGAAAAATAAAAGAAGAAAGAAGCAGAAAATTAATAGAACTATCTGATAGAAATGAAAAAGAGCAAAATAAAGAATATTTAAATAAAAAATTAAAAGTATTAATAGAGGAATTAGAGGATGATTATTATAAAGGACACACAACAAACTATATCATGGTAAAAATAAAGAAAGACATGGAAAATTTGCAAAATAAAATAGTAGAAGCAAGAATTATAGATTGTGAAGGAATAGAATTAATCGGGAAATTAGAAAAAGTATATTGATTAATATTTTAAATTATAGTAAACTAAAGTAGAATTCATACAAAGGAGAAGATAATGGAAGAAAGAGATCCAAATAAATTTTATTTAGTCGTAAAAGTAAGCAGATGGACAAAGATTAGAAATTTCTTTATATTAAAATTTAGAAAAAATAGGAGATATGCTGATGAATAAGACAAAAAGAAAAATATTTGAAACAGCAATGCAATTATTTGCAGATAAAGGGTATGAAGCTACAAGTATAGAAGAAATAACTGCTACTGTTGGAGTTGCAAAGGGAACTTTGTATTATCATTTTTCTAGTAAAGAAGAAATATTTAATTTTTTAGTAGAAGAAGGCATGAAATTATTAAAAAATAGTATTCAAATAAAAACAGATAGAGTTTCAAGTTATATAGATAAAATAAGGGCGATTATTTTAATACAAATAAAAGTAATAGTAAAATATGAAAGCTTAATAACAATTATTCTTAGTCAAATGTGGGGAAAAGAAGAGAGAAATAAAAGAAGTAGACAATATGTATTTGAATATATAGATATAGTAGAGAAAATTGTTAAAGAAGGAATAGAAAAAGGTGAAATTATAGATAAGAATCCTAAAATTATAGCTTCAGAGATTTTTGGATTAACAAGTTCTTGTTTGATATATAAATTGCAAACAGAAAAAAATATAGATATTCAAACAATGTATAAAGAGATAGAAAAAAGCGTAATAAGTGGATTAAAAAGACAATATTTCAAAAACATTACAACAAAATTACGAAAATGAAATATAATATTAAAGCTAATAATATTGTAGAATTATA
>CALYAI010000042.1 GCA_944393475.1 uncultured Clostridia bacterium | reverse complement strand
GATGAAACAGGAAGATGTTTAATTACTTGGTATAACCAAAGCTATTTAAAAAATAAATTTAAAGTTGGAGAAATTTATCATTTCTTTGGAAAAGTAAGAAAAATCCAAAATAGAATAGAGATGAATTCGCCAGTATTTGATGAAGAAACAAAAAGCAAAAATACAGGGAAAATAATACCAATTTATCCTTTAACATATAATTTGTCACAAAATGTTTTAAGAGGGATAATAGAAAATGCTATAAAATTGGTAAATAATACTTTGCCAGAAACTTTGCCAAAATATATTCTAGATGAATATAAATTACTAGGAATAAATGAATCCATACAGAAAATACATTTCCCAGAAGATTTTAATGAATTTAGTAAAGCAAGAAAAAGATTGGTGTTTGAAGAATTATTAAGTATGCAATTAGCTTTATTAAGCTTAAAAAATAAATATGAAGCAGATACTAATGGAATACAATTCAGTAAAGATGTAAAAATGTCGGATGTAATAAATGTACTTCCTTTTAAGCTAACAAAAGCACAACTTAGAGTTCTAGAGGAAATTGATAATGATATGGAAAGCAATAAAAATATGAATAGATTGCTACAAGGAGATGTTGGATCTGGAAAAACAGCGGTTTCAATTATTTCTGCATACAAAGCAGTAAAATGTGGATATCAAGTAGCAATAATGGCACCAACTGCAATTTTAGCAACTCAACATTTAGAAAGCTTTAAAGAAATATTGGATCAATTTGGAATTAAATGTGAGCTTTTAATTTCTAGTATTACTAAAAAGAAAAAAGAAGAAATACTAGAAAAATTAAAAGATGGCGAGATTGATATATTAATTGGGACACATGCAATATTAGAAGAAAATGTTATATTTAAAAATCTAGGTTTTGTTGTAACTGATGAGCAACATAGATTTGGTGTAAAACAACGTACGACAATTGTGGAAAAAGGACAGAATCCAGATGTGCTAGTAATGACAGCAACACCAATTCCAAGAACATTAGCATTAATTTTATATGGTGATCTAGATATCTCCATAATAGATGAATTACCACCAAATAGAAAGAAAATTGATACTTTTGCTGTTACTAAGGGAATGGAAGAAAGAGTAAATAATTTTATAAAAAAACAGGTTGATGAAGGTAGACAAGCATATATTGTATGTCCTTTGGTAGAAGAAAATGAAGAAATGAATCTAAAATCTGTAACTACTTTGGCAGAAAAATATAAAAATGAGATTTTTAAAGATTATAAAGTAGAATATTTACATGGTAAGATGAAAGCAAAAGAGAAAGATGAAATCATGGAAAGATTTAAGAATGGGGAAATTAATATATTAATTTCTACTACTGTAATTGAAGTTGGTGTAAATGTTCCAAATGCAAGTTTAATGGTTGTAGAAAATGCGGAAAGATTTGGATTAGCTCAACTGCATCAGTTAAGGGGAAGAGTTGGAAGAGGAGAATACCAATCATATTGTATTTTGAAATATCAAGGAAATTCAGATGTTATAAGAAAGAGAATGAAAGTTATGACAGATACAAATGATGGTTTTATAATTTCAGAAAAGGATTTAGAACTTCGTGGCAGTGGAGAATTCTTTGGAACAAGACAACATGGACTTCCAGAATTTAAAATTGCGAATCTTTTCGAAGATATGCCTATTTTAAAACAGGTACAATCTTTAGCTATAAAAATAATGGAAGAGGATCCAAAATTAAAATTAGAGAAAAACAGGGAATTAAACTTATTAATAAAAGATAAATTTAAAGAGAGAGTAGAAATTTAAATTTGTATTTATTGACTTTTTATTCGAAAATAAATAAAATAGAAATATAATGAAAAAATAATAAAAAGGATGTATAAAATGGATATTAAAATAATATTGTCAATTATAGGTGCAATAATATCATTTGTTGCAGTAATACTTATATTTAATGCTAGAAAAATTGTAAAAAACAGATTTAGTTTAGGAGATCAAAATGGTGGTACTTTAGCAGTAAAAGCAATAGGATTAATATTATTTATTTTAGGAATGTTAATAATATTTTTTAATTTAACATAGGAAAAAGGGGGAAAT
Source organism: uncultured Clostridia bacterium (assembly GCA_944393475.1). Lineage (GTDB taxonomy): Bacteria > Bacillota > Clostridia > TANB77 > CAG-508 > Merdicola. Next base: position 8,243 of record CALYAI010000042.1, on the reverse strand, counting down.
ACAAATGAAACAATTAAGTTCAATTTTATCTCTATTATTTGCTGGATTATTCTGGGTATTTAGAGTTGTACTTGCATATACAACTGCTACAGGAAAGGATATGGGATTTCCAATACAAGATTTTAATATAGAAGTAATTCTATTATTTGTTACATTAATATTACTTGTATTTATATATAAAAGGAATATAATTGCAGCAATAATATATTTATTAGTTTATGCAGGATATTTTGGTCCACAGTTATTTAATGCAATAATGACAATTGCAAGTACAGAAGGTATGTCAGACATATATACTTATGATACAATTATTGCATCTGCAATAGGTATAGCTGTAGCATTATTTGCATTTTTAAGTATATTAGCAGACAGAAATAGAGCTGCACACCCAACTGACAAGAAAACAGATTGGTTTTATAAAAATGAAGAATATGATAGAAAATTAGATGATAGAGCAGATAAAAATAATTACAGAACATTATAAAATATTAAGGCAAGCTATTGAAACAGCTTGCCTTTTTGCCTAATATCGGGTATAATAATGTAGTTAAAAATATTATGTAAAGAAACTATAATGGATGACGTAAATGGACTTTTAGAAAAAGGGAAGTGTTAGAATGAATATTAACTGGTATCCAGGGCATATGGCAAAAACAAAAAGACAAATACAGGAAGATTTAAAACTAATAGATATAGTTGTAGAATTACTAGATAGCAGAATACCAATATCAAGTAAAAATCCAGATATAAATGAAATAATAAAAAATAAAAAGAAAATTATAATTTTAAATAAAAGTGATCTTGCCGATGAACAAGAAACAATTAAATGGCAAAAATATTTTATAAAACAAGGAACAATGGCGGTAATAACAGATGCAAATACAGGAAGAGGGATTAAAGATATAATAAAAGAAGCAGAAATAATAATGAAAGACGAATTAGATAAAAGAGAAGAAAAAGGCAGGATGGGTAGAAGGATTAGAATGATGATTTTGGGAATCCCGAATGTAGGAAAATCATCTTTAATTAATAGATTGGCAAATAAAAATTCTTTAGAAGTAGGAAACAAACCTGGAGTAACAAAACAAAAACAATGGATAAAAATAAATAATAATATAGAATTATTAGATACACCGGGTGTCCTTTGGCCAAAATTTGAAAACGAAGAAGTAGCATTAAATTTAGCATATACAGGAACAATAAAAGATGATGTAATAGAAAAAATAGAAGTAGCTTTTAATTTTGTAAAATATATGATAGAAAACGAAATAGATAAATTTGTTCATAGATATAATTTAAATAAAGAAGAAATTCTATTAGAATTAAAAGAAGGACTAAGACCTGAAAATGAAATTATTTATGATATTATGCAAAAAATAGGAAGAATGCGTGGAGCGGTTATTTCCGGAGGAAATATTGATGATACAAAAACAGCAAATATAATTTTAGAAGACTTTAGAAGCGGAAAAATAGGTAGAATAACATTGGAGAAAGTTGGAGAATAGATGGAAGATTTTATAAAAATAGAAAAAGATCCAAAAGAGATAAATTTATTAAATCCTTTAGTATGGGCATATGTTGGTGATAGTGTATATGAATTATTTATAAGAACAAATTTAGTAAATAATTCAAATGAAAAGGTACATAAACTACATATGAAAGCAATTAAATATGTAAAAGCTGCGGGACAAGCTAAGATTTTAAAAAGTTTGGAAAAAGAGTTAACAGAAGAAGAAAAAAATATTGTAAGAAGATCAAGAAATACGCAAAATCATCATATAGCAAAAAATGCAACGCCTGCTGAATATGCATATGCAACAGCTTTTGAAGGATTAATAGGTTATTTATATTTAACAAAGCAAAAAGACAGACTAAAATATATTCTAAATAAATCTTTGGAGGAAGGAGAAGATAAAAATGGATAATGAAAAGAGAAAATATTATTCAAGAATACTATTTAAAACAGTTGTATTAATATTTACATTATTCCTATTATTTTTAGCTTATAAATTTGCAATGTTTTATGTACCATTCATAATTGCATTTTTAATCGCATCAATGATAGAACCATTAATAAAATTCTTTATGAACAAATGTAAATTAAAGAGAAAAATGTCTGCCACTATATCTTTAATTTTAGTTGTTGCAATAATTGGATCATTAATAGCTATTTTAGTTTCTGCAATTATAGCAGAATCGAAGGTATTATTAACAAATTTAAATGATTCAATGGATAATATATATAATTGGGGTCTAGGAATTATAAATAATTTTGCAAATGGAAATATTACAATACCTACAGATTGGCTATCTGCGGTTCAGGATTCATTAAGTAGTATTATAGAAGTTGTAAAAAATATAGTTTATGGTTTTGCAACAGGAGTTGTAAATTTTGCGGGAAGAGTACCAGGATTTATTACATATTCAATAATAACAATTTTAGCTATAGTATTTATGTGTTTTGATAGGGACTATGTAAAAACATTATTAAAAGATCAAATTCCAAAAAAATGGTTGGATAAAGCAAATGAAATTCTAAGTAAGTCACTAAGTATTTCATGGAATTATATAAAAGCAGAAGCTAAGCTTTCACTATTATGCTTTATATTCGTAACAATAGGTTTAATAATGTTTAACATATTTGGTTTAAATATTGAATATATTGCTATAATGGCAATATTAATTGGATTTGTTGATTTATTACCTTTATTTGGTGCAGGTTTTGTAATGGTGCCATGGACAGTAATCTTACTAATCCAAGGAAATGCAAGTGCAGGTATAGCTATATTTGCACTATGGTTAGTATGGTCAATTATAAAACAATTTATAGAACCAAAATTTGTAAGCAAACAAATGGGAATGCATCCAATATTTACGTTAATAGCAATGTATACAGGATTTAAACTTTTTGGAGTTATAGGTTTATTATTAGGGCCAATTATATTTTTAATAATACGAGAAGTATTTTCGAATAATGTTAATAAGGGAATTTTAAAAGACTTTTTTGAATTAGAATAAATGGAGGAATATAGATGAAGAAACCAGAATTATTAGCACCAGCAGGATCATTTGAAAAGGCAAAAACAGCATTTAGATATGGTGCAGATGCTGTATATTGTGGGACATCAGCATTGTCATTAAGAACAAGGGCAGAGATGAATGATGAGGCTTTAGCTAAAACTATTGAATATGCACATAGCATAGGAAAAAGAGTTCATGTTGCACTTAATATTTTTGCATGGGACACAAATTACGAAGAAATAAAAAAACAAGCAAAGATGTTGCAAGAAATGAATGCTGACGGTATAATTATTGCAGATGGAGGAGTAGTAGAAACTGTTAAAAAATATGCTCCGAATGTAGATATACATATAAGTACACAAGCAAATGTTGTAAGTTTAGAATCTGCAAAATTTTGGTACAAAAATGGCGCTAAAAGGGTAATATTAGCTAGAGAATTAAGTAAGCACCAAATAAGATACATTATGGAAAATAAGCCGGAAGATTTAGAAGTAGAAATGTTTGCACATGGTGCAATATGTTTTGGATATTCTGGAAGATGCTTTTTAAGTGATTTCTTAGCATGTAGAAGTGCTAATTTAGGAGATTGTGCACAAAGCTGTAGATGGGCATATAATTTATATGTAGAAGAAGTTAATAACCCTGGAAATTTATTGCCAGTAGAAACTGATGAAAAAGGAACATATATTTTTTCTTCTAAGGATTTATGCTTAATAAATGAAATACCAGAAATAGTTAATATGGGATTGGATAGTTTAAAAATAGAAGGAAGACTTAAGACAGAATATTATTTAGCAACAGTTATTAATTCATATAGAAACGCAATAGATGATTACATGAAAGATCCTGATAACTATGATGCTAATAAATATATGCAAGAATTAGAAAAGACAAAGACACGAGGTCTAACTACATTTTATTTTAATGATAGAAATAATAAGGATTTTCAAGAATATGAGGGAAAACAATATAATCCTAATTTTGAATTCGGAGGAAAAGTAGTAGAAGAAATAGATGGAAAAACAGTAGTAGAAATAAAAAATAAATTATCAGTTGGTGACGAAATGGAAATCATAATTCCTGGAAAAATTAAAGTAGAAAAATTTAAGATAGAAAAATTATGGGATTATGATACTGAAGAAGAAATAAGTACAATTAATCCAGGTATAAAAGATCAAAAGGTAAAAATGCAATTACCAATAAAATCAGAGAAAGGCTGGATATTAAGAAGAAAGAAATAAACTAAAGAGAAAAGGTGAAGTTTATGGAAAAAACGGTGGATGAAAAATCTGTTATGGATATGTTAGAAAAAATAAAAAGAGGTTCTGCATCAAAAGAAGATCTAATAAATTTATTAGGAAAAGAAAGGTTACAAAGAGTTTTTGAAGATAATGTAATAGATAGAATAGTTGATAATTTAGTGATGTTTGAAAAATCCCATGTAACACATGATGCAATGACGGGAGAAGGAATAGTAGAGGAAAACCATGGAGAAATATCGGATTTTTTAAATTTATTGGATGGTAACATATCTGGAGAGCTATATAATTACTATAATATAAAACCAGAATTTGTGTTAGAATTATCAGAGGAAGGAAGAGAACATCTAGCTGAAGCTTTTGCACAAGGAAATCAAACAAGAAAAAATGCACTAATGTCTTTATGGGCAAATAATATACAAACAATAGCTTCAGGAGATGAAGACAGACCGGATCATCAAACGACATATTTATACTTACGTATTCCAGTGAAAGAAAAAGCATTATTAAGAAAGTTTGATGAGTTATCTATAAAAGGAAATAATCATGTTGGAAACAATGTTTTTTCCGAGGGAGATCATGTTATTTTTGGAATATATGGTGATGATGTATTTAGTGATTGGCTAGAAATTGCTGAAAAACCGCAGACAAAGAAAAATGGACTCTTAGAAGTTAGTGTAAACGAATTAAAAAGTAGTACTGAGTTTTTAAAGGATGTTATGGCTGAGAAAGATAAATCAGTGGGAGAATTATCACATATGGCAGAAGAAGCTCAAGAAAAAGCCATCTCCTTACAACAAAAGGTGGATAAAATGGAAGACAGTATGGCAAGAATAAAAGACTTTGTTGTACATAAAATCGGAAAAATTCCATTTTTAGGAAAGCGAGTATTAAGAATGATGGAAGAAGAACTAAGAGCTTTACCAGAACCAAATACAAAAATACAATCAACAAATGATGATGAAAGATAAAGGATAAGGAAGACTTATCCTTTAATTTTTTCCAGCTTAGAAGAAATTAAAAATCCAACAAAACAAGATAATAATGCTAATAAACCAGTAAAATTAAATTCAATTTTAGGAATTAATATAAAAATCGAACCAATTATAAATCCTAGGATAGAAAAATATGTTTCAGAATGATATTTTTTTAGTAGAAATTGAATAAGCTTCATGCACAAAAAGCCACCAACGATTAAACCGATCCCCATAGGGATTAATATACCTAAATTAACAGTGGACACAGCGTATAAATATGTCTCATAAACTCCTAAAAGCATTAAAATTATTGTATTGCTAACTCCAGGAACAACAACACCAATGCTCATAAAAAATCCTGACAATACTAAAAAATTAAAAGTGAAATTATTAGAATAATCAAATCCTGTATTGTTAGAAATATATACCTCTAAAAAAATTAAAGAAATTGCAGTAATAAAAGCAATAAGAAAACAAAATAAATAGCGTAAATTAAATTTATTTTTATCATTGCTAATTCTTAAAATTGCGGGAATACAACCTAAAATCAAGCCAATAAAACCAAAGGAAGTAATTTCTGGATATTTTTCAAAAAAATAGAGAATAATATTGCTAAAAAGGATAATTCCAGTTAATCCTCCTAAAAATAATGGCGCAAGAAAAATTAAATTTTTTTTCCAATTTTTAAAGAAGTTTAGAACACTATCCAAAATAGATTCATATATACCGAAAATAACACATAGAACACCACTACTAATTCCTGGAATTATAGCACCAGCACCAATTAAAATACCTTTAATATAATTAGAAATTAAATTCATAAAACACCTCTATTCATATTATATGAAGCAATTTTACAAATATTCAAAATAAAGTTTATTAAAAGATGAAAGTATGATATATTAAACATGATAAATTATTAGGAAAGAAGGGAATATTATGAAAAAAGTTGCTGTTATGGTAGCAGATGGAACTGAAGAAATAGAAGCTCTTACAGTTGTTGATGTAATGAGAAGAGCAAATATACATTGTGACATTATAAGTGTAAATGGTAGAGAAATAAAAAGCTCCCACAATATAGAAATTCTTGCAGATAAAGTAATAGATAAAGATATAAAAGACTATGATATGATAGTTTTGCCAGGAGGTCTACCAGGAGCCTATAATTTAGCAGACAATAAATTGTTAATCGAGACATTGCAAGAATTTAATAATGATGAAAATAAATATATAGGAGCTATATGTGCATCACCTGCAATAGTATTATCAAAAGCAAAAATAGAAGAAGGAAAATTAATTACTTCTTATCCGGGAAAGGGATTTGAAGACCTATTAAAAAAAGCAGATTATTCAGAAGAAAATGTTGTAGTTGATGGAAATTTAGTAACAAGTAGAGGTCCTGCAACAGCTTTACCATTTGCATATAAACTATTAGAGGTTTTAGGATATAACTCAAAAGAAATTAGTGATGGAATGCTTTGGAATTTGTTGTAGAATAAGATATGCATTTTTAAGGAGGACAATTAGATGGAATTTGAAAGAAGAATAAATTACTATGAATTAGATGGAATGAATATTGTACATCATTCAAATTATATAAGATATATGGAAGAAGCAAGAATTTTTTTCTTGGACCAAATTGGATTGCCTTATAAAAAAATAGAAGATAATGGAATAATGATTCCTGTATTAGAAGTAAATTATAAATATAAATATCCAGCAAGATTTGGAGATATTATAATAGTAAAAGTAAAGGTGTCTGAATTTGACGGAATAAAGCTATTGATAAATTATGAAATATTAAATAAAGAAACAGGAGTAATCTTGGGAGTTGGCACAACTAAACATTGTTTTACAAATTCGGAGATGAAACCGATTTCATTAAAGAAGTTTAACAAAGAATTTTATGAATTATTAGAAAAACAAAAGGACTAATTAATCATTAGTCCTTTTATTTAATTGGTTTTCAAGTTTTTTTATAGCTTTTGTTTCTATTCTAGACACATATGATCGTGAAATTCCTAAGTCTTTTGCAATTTCATTTTGTGTTTCGGGTCGGTGTCCTTTAAGACCAAAGCGTCTTATAATAATTTCTTTTTCTCTATCTTTTAATATTTTTCCAATATGCTTATAAAGCTTCTCTCTTTTTAAATCTATATCAACTTCATCCTCTATACTTTTGATATCTGCTTCTAAGACTTCTTGCAATGTTACTACATTGTCATCTTTATCTTTTCCAATTGGATCATTTAAACCAACTTCAGATTGAATCTTTTTAGAAGAACGTAAAAACATTAAAATTTCATTATCAATGCACTTAGCAATATATGTAGATAGCTTTACTCCTTTATCTTTTTTAAAACTATTAATTCCTTTTATAAGACCAATTGTTCCAATGGAGATTAAATCATCTTGGTCAAAATTTGATGAAGAATATTTTTTAGCAACGTGAGCAACAAGACGTAAATTTTTTTCTATTAAAATATTTCTTGCTTCGATATCGCCATTTTCAAATTTATTTAAATAATAAGATTCTTCTGATTGAGAAAGTGGTTCTGGAAATAGATTAGAATTTTGTATATATCCAACAACAAAAACTGCAGAGCCTAGAAATGTAAAAAATCCAGCTAAAGAAATTGTAGAGAACATGCATATACCTCCCTAAAATAACACTCTAAGAAAAGTATATGTAAAAAAATTTCTTTTGTGCCTGGACCACTAGAAAATAAATATTTGCACATAATTACTATTATTTTATCACAAAAATTAAAAAAATACAAACAACAAAAGTATATAAATGAATTTAAATACATATTATATAATTAAGAACGAATCAGCTAATTTAAAAAAAACACAAAAAATGCACAAAATTAATATTGAAATAAAAAAAAAAATGTGTTAATATACAAATAAATTAAATAAACGACAAACAAAAACTTCCCTGCATAGTGCGTGTAGACTGGAATTTTAGAACCAACAAATTTTA
>CALYAI010000041.1 GCA_944393475.1 uncultured Clostridia bacterium | reverse complement strand
ATAAGAAGGAAAGCATTTTTAAGAGAAAAAGCAATAAAAGATTATGTAACAAATATAGAAGGAGCAAGAGAAGAAGGGATAAAAGAAGAAAAAATAAGCATAGCAAAGAAATTACTAAAAGAGAATATAGAAATCAGAACAATTGCCACAGTAACAGGATTAACAGAAGAAGAGATAAAAGAATTAGCAAAGGATAAATAATAAAGTGATATAAAAGAATGAAACATAGAAATAGCTAAAATAAAGAAAATTCAATGTATTCAATTAATAAAAAATTTGTTTTATAGCATATTGACAAGCTTGTATTAATTATATATAATAGAGTAGCTATAAAAAGTTACGGTTATAATATGAACAATATTATCCTAACCTTATAGGCAGAGCAAATTAAAAATTAAATGTTTTTAATTTATCCCACAGTTGTATAAAGCCGGAAGGAGGGGAATATAATGTCATCAGAAGTTAAGGTAAAAGATGGAAATATAGAAGATGCTTTAAGAAGATTTAAAAGACAATGTGCCAGAAATGGAGTTATTCAAGAAGTTCGTAAAAGAGAACATTATGAAAAACCTAGTGTTAGAAGAAAGAAAAAGTCAGAGGCAGCTAGAAAAAGAAAATTTTAATATAAAATTTATTAATAAGGTTGGAAAAAGAAGTATATCTAATTCCAACCTTTTTGATTTATATATTAACAATACTATATAATTATTTTAAAATTACTTGAAATAATTGTTATGTTGTGAAAAAATTAATTGAGGGAGGAATTTTTATGTTAAAAGAAAAATTACTAGAAGATTTAAAAAATAGTATGAAAGAAAAAAATATTGTAAGAAAAAATGTTGTGCAAATGATAAGAGCAGCAATTTTACAAAAAGAAAAAGATGGAGGCATAGAATTAAACGATGACGAAATTATGAAAATTATTGCTAAAGAAGCTAAAACAAGAAAAGATTCTTTGCCAGATTATGAAAAAAGTGGAAGAGAAGATTTAATAAATGAAATAAAAGAAGAAATTAGTATAATAGAAGAATATTTACCAAAGCAATTAGCAAAAGAAGAGATTATACCAATAATAGAAGAGATAATAAAAGAAACAGGTGCTAATTCTATGAAGGATATGGGAAAAGTCATGGGACAAGCTAAAGCAAAATTAGGAGTAAGTGCAGATGGTAAAATTATAAGTGAATGCGTTAAAGCATTATTAAACAAGTAAAACTACCTATATCACTAATATAAAAAGGAGTAATAATGGACATAACCAAGATAAAAAGTTTTTTAAAAAAACACGAAACTATTTGTGTAGCAATATTTTTACTTTTTTGTATTTCTGGATTAGTTTTCCAATTTTATAAAATAGTTCCTACAGATGAACTATTTACGTTTGCAAATACATTTAAACTACATAATGGAATACAACTTTATTCTGATAATAATGTTATAGATACACCTTTATTTTTTTATTTAGCAAATTTATTTTTAAGTATATTTGGTATGAATTTTTTTGCTTACAAATTACTCGCAATAATAATTGTAGAAATAATTCTTTTATTAAGTTTTAAAATATTAAGAAAACTTAATGTGCCAGCCAAAAGAGCAATTATATATGTAGTTTTATTCCTAGTACCTTTTTGCAAAGACTTCTGTGGAAATGGTGCAAATTACAATTTATTAGCATTAGCATTTTGGACACTAGGAATGTTTTTAATAATAAAAAAAGATGGATTCCAAATAAATATAATAGAACAAGGAATTGTTTCTGCCTTAATTTTTGCAACAAAACAAAATATAGGAATATATTATTTGTTTGGAGTAACACTATTTACAATATATACTTACAGAAAAAATATTAAAGAAATAATAAAAAAACTTGTAGGTGTATATGGTGTTTTCTTAATAATAACAGCAATATGGGTTACTGCACTTATAGTACAGGGGCAATTCGGAGATTTCATAAATTATTGCTTCTTAGGTTTAGGAGAATTTGCAGAAAGACATATATCTATAGATTGGGTATATGCAATACTACTATTAATTACACCAATATCAATTATTGGATTAATAATTGCAAAAAAGAAATTTAAAATAAAAGCAGAAAATCCAATTATAAAAACTAGCATATTTTTCCTATGCTTTATGGTGGCAAGCTTTTTTATGGGATATCCAATATTTAATGCATACCATATAGAAATGGCATCTTTTGTTTCTGTAATTTATTGGGCATATTTAGCAGAGCAAATTGTAAAAAGAATGGAAGAAGCTTTTAATAGAAAGATTATAAAAGCAATTATAATAGCGTATGTAATAGGAGTTGTAATTGTAAATATATATTATGTTACTATGTTTAGTATAGTGATCTTTGGAAAAGACTATAATTTAGACTATAAAGATCCATATTTTGGTTTAACAACAACAGAAGAAATTAATAACCAAATAACAGAAATTTTAAATTTCATAGAACTAAAAGAAAAGAATAATCAAAAAATAATTGTATTTTCTGAAGAAGCAAATATATATCAAATTATACTTGGAGGAAATAATAAAGATTTCGATTTACCATTCCTAGGAAATTGGGGACATAATGGCGAAGAAAGAGTATTAAATAAAATAAAGGATTTAAAAAACACATTTATATTAATAAAAGATAAAGAAATGATGGAACAGGATTCTACAAAAATAAAAGAATACATAAGAAATAATTATAATAAAACCGGAGAAATTACTGGATATGATATTTACTATATAAATTAAAATGGAATAAAAAAAATAAAATTGCCAAAAATATAAAAAAAGGAGATTGAAAAAAATGTCATACAACAAAGTTATTTTAAAAAATGGTATAACACTTCACAATATTAATACAGATAAGTTTAAAACAAATCTTTGTGCAGTGTTTTTAACTTTCCCAATTACTTATGAAAATGCAACAAAATCAGCCTTAATACCATTAATTTTAAAAAGAGGAAGCAAGAGTCTAAAAACTAGAGAAGAAATAACCGGAAAACTTGCAGAACTATATGGTGCACAATTTGATTGTGGAATAGAAAAATCTGGTGATAACCATGTTATAAAATTTTATTTGGAAAGTTTAAATGAAGACTATTTGCCAGCAAATGAGAACTTGTTGGAAAAAAGCATAGAAGTACTATTAGAAATTGTATTTAATCCAAATGTGAATAATGGTGAATTTAATAAAGAATATGTTGAGCAAGAAAAGAAAAATCTGGAACAAATTATTAATTCAAAAATAGATAACAAATCAATGTATGCATTAAATAGATGCGTGGAAGAAATGTACAAAGGAAAACCATATGGAGTATATAAATATGGTTATACAGAAAAACTAAAAGAAATAACTGCCAAAAATTTATATGAATATTACGTAAGCTTAATTTCTAAATGCAAAATTGATATTTTTATTTCTGGAAATACTAATAATGCAGAAACAATTTTAAAAAGTAACAAGATAATAGAAGAATTAAAAGACAGAAATGCTGAATTCGAAAGAGAAGGTCAACTTAGTAACAAAAATACAGAAAAACAAATAGTCGATAAAATGGACGTTGCGCAAGGAAAAATTACAATTGGATTGGATCTAAAATTACAAAATGAAAACAATAAGTATGCAGCACAGGTATATAACACAATATTGGGAGGGAGTGCTAATTCTAAACTATTCCAAAACGTAAGGGAAAAAGCAAGTCTAGCGTATACGGTATCGTCTAACTATGTAAAATTAAAGTCAAATATTTTTATTAGAGCTGGAATAGAAATAGAAAATTACGAAAAAGCTCTAGGGATTATAAAAGAACAATTGGAAGATATGAAAAATGGTAACTTTACGGAAAAAGAAATTGAACAAGCAAAAAGAACTCTTATTGCAATAATAAATAATATTACGGAAGAACAAGATGTAGAGATAACATATTACTACGGACAAGAGCTTTCAGAAAAGAAAATAAATATTTTGGAATATAAAGAAATGATAAAAAATGTTTCTAAAGAAGATATAATAAATGTAGCAAATAATATAAATATTAACACAATATATTTTTTAAGAAATTAGGAAAATAATTAATAGAAAAAGAATAGAAGAAAGGAATTGAAAGATAATGAAAATTATTGAAAATAAAACAATAAAAGAAGAGGCTTATTTTGAAGAACTGGAAAACGGTTTAAAAATAATTATTATTCCTAAGAAAAACACTAACAAGAAAATGGCAATTATTGGAACAAAGTTTGGATCAATAGATAATCATTTTATAAATCCTACTACAGGGGAAGAAATAAAAATACCAGATGGTGTAGCACATTTTTTAGAGCACAAAATGTTTGAACAAGCTGATGGCACAAATAGCTTGGATACATTAACAGCATTAGGAGTGGAAGCAAATGCATATACAACAAATGATCATACAGCATATTATTTCGAAACTATAGATAATTTTGAGCCAGCTTTTAAGGAATTGCTAAATTATGTTTTTCACCCATATTATACTGATGAAAATGTAGAAAAAGAAAAAGGAATTATTGCTCAAGAAATAAGAATGTATGACGATGATCCAATTTCTAAGATATTCTTAAATGCACTACAATGCATGTACAACACTTGCCCTGTAAGAATTGATGTTGCAGGAACTGTGGAATCTATAAATAAGATAAATAAAGATGTTTTATATAATTGTTATAATACTTTTTACCATCCTTCCAATATGGTTATGGCTGTTTGTGGAGATTTTGAACCAGAGTATATATTAAAATTTGTAAAAGAAAACATGGAAAGTATGAGCAAACAGGATGAAATCCAGAGAATATACCCTGAAGAGAAAAAAGAAATATATCAAAGCTATAAGGAAGAAAAGATGGAAGTTAGCATTCCTTCATTCGTAATAGGAATTAAGGACGAAGTAGAAGAGGAAAATATAGTAAAGAAAGAAATATTAATAAATATAATTTTAAATTGCATATTTGATGAAAATTCCAGTTTGTTTAAAGAACTATATGAAGAAGGACTAATAATTAACGAGCCTGATTTAGAATATGAATACTCAGATATATATTCGCATATAATGATATACTCAAATTCTAAAGATCCAAAAGAAGTATATAAAAGATTTAAAGAAGAAGTAGAAAAGTTAAAAGAAAATGGAATAGACGAAAAAACATTTACAAGAACTAAAAACAAAATATATGGAAGATTAATTACATCATATAATAGTTCTGCCCCAATAGCTCGAAATTTCATGAGGGATTATCTTAATAATATTATTTCTTTTGATTATATAGATGAATGGAGTAAAATTAATCTTAAAGATGCTAGCCAAATGTTAAAAGACAAATTTATTGAAGATAAAATGATTTTATCAGTTATATTGCCAAAAAAATAATAGGATAAAATAAAGGAAAAAGAAGAACTTTGTATCTTCTTTTTTTATTTTGCCAAAAAGTCAAAAAAATAGTCGTGCGAAAGTGTTAAAACAAGCGAAAAATTAGGAATAATTGATTGAAATGCAAAAAGAATTGTGCTAGCATAGAATTATACAAAAGAAAAAGGAGTGATTTAAATGTTAAATGAAGAAATCTGTAAAGTAAGGGAAAAATTAAACAAAAGTATAGAAAAAAACTTAGATTATAGAATAATATATAAAATAAGTGTAGAATTAGATATTTTAATAGCTAAATACTATAATGAAACAATGATAGAAATATAAATATGGCAGAATATTACAGCAAATTTACAATTTGTTTAAAAAAACAAAACATGTTGCAATGAAATAGTAAATGTTGTATAATTAAATTATGTATAAGTATTAAAGATTATAATAAGAGGAGGAAAAAATAATGAAAGTTTCAAAAAGAACAGCAAAAATGATAACAATAGTAACTATAATTTTAGGAATTATATTAGCAACTTCAATGGTATTTGCTAGTAGTTATGACCTTCCTACAGCATCAAGCAGCCCAGCAGATCAATCTATTAGAAATCTAAGTGGTATGTTACTTTCTGTTGCACAATTAGTAGGTGTTGCAGTTGCAGTTATTATGCTTATAGTTTTAGCTATTAAATATATTTCAGCAGCTCCAAACGATAAAGCAGAAATTAAAAAACATGCTGTTGTTTATATAGTAGGAGCTATCGTATTATTCGCAGCTTCAGGAATACTAGGAATTATTAAGAACTTTGCAACAGCTATATCATAGTGTGGTGATCAAAAATGAAGAAAACCATAAAAATTATAATGATAATTTTTGCAATTTTATTAATAGCAGGTTTTACAAATGTTGCATATGCAGGAGATATAGATACAGGTCGATTTAAAGATATTTATAATAAAACAGGAGTATCAAACTTAGATAGTAAATCTGGTCAAATTATAGGTATGGTTCAATTGGCAGGTACAAGTATATCTTTAATAGCTTTAATAATATTGGGTATTAGATATATGTTATCCAGCCCAAATGAAAAAGCAAGTATAAAAGAAAAATTAACGCCATATCTAATAGGAGTTTTAATTTTCTTTGCAGCATCAAACCTTGTTGCAATAATTTCGAGATTTGCGTTAGGAATAACGCCTTAATAACTAATTAATTTGTAATATAAAGAATCCTAAATGTTAAATAAATTTTATTTAACATTTAGGATTCTTTTTGCTAAAAAATATGTTTTTAATATTACAAAAATAATACAAATGTGCGAAATTTGTTGAAAAAAAAATATCGATAAAGTATAATTAAAATAAGTATAACTTTGGAAAAAAAGGAGTGTTAAGAGTGAAGAAATCAACGTTTTTTGTTATTAGTATTTTAATTACATTACTAATTTTATTAGTACCAGTAAAATCTTTTGCTACAGCAGATGTAAAAACTTGGGATGAAATGGCACAACAAGCACAGGAATTTCTTAACCAAGGAAAAGCAACTACTGTTATTTCAAGTGATGATGTAGCAAATACAATAATGCCAATTGCTCAAGCTTTAGTAGCTTTTGCTAGTGCAGTATTGGTAGTAGTAACATTAATAATGGGAATTAAATATGCAACAGCGACCAGCCCAGATGTTCAGGCTAAATTAAAAAAACAAATGATTGGATTAGTGGTATCAATTATTGTTGTATTTGGTGCACAAGCAATTTGGGCAATAGTATACAATTTCATGAAAGATTTTTAAAAACTAAAGCTAAAGGAGGAAGATTAGATGGGTACTTATTATGTTCCAAGAAATTATAAAGGAGAGTCAAGAATATTATATATTTTTACAGCTAAATCACTAATTACAACAGGTGTGGGCGCACTTATCGGTTCTGTATTCTATGTAATATTCGGTATGATACTACAATATCAAATGGTAGGAATTATTATAATGGCGGTTTTTGGACTACTTGGTTGGATTTATGGAGCGGTAAAAATTCCTACAGTGGCAGGAATTGCTGTAACAAAAAAAGTTGGTGGAGAATCACTAGACGAAATAATAAATAGATATATAAAATTTAAAGCAAAGAGACGTATTTATTCTTATGCAGATACAAAGACAGAAGAAGATAATGAAAATACAAAGGAGGAACAATAATATGGACAATATTATATTGGGATTAAACATAATGCTTATTGTACTAGTAGTTATAATTATAGCATTAGTTATAGCATATTACTTTCTAGTATATAAAAGCAAAGTAAATGAAGAAGAAAGAAAAAAACAAAAAGAAATAAAAACAGCAAACAAACAATTTAACGGAATTCCAAGAGAAACAACTGATAAATTATTAGATTTTGATGAAGTAAGAGATGATATGATAATAAGAAAAAACAGACAAGAATATATAATGGTAATTCAATGTAAAGGAATTAATTATGACTTATTATCAGAAGAAGAAAAAGAAGGAGTAGAAAGAGGATTCGTAGAGTTTCTTAATACAATAAGATTTCCAATTCAATTATATGTACAAACAAGAAGCCTTAATTTAAGAAAAACAATAGAAGAATATAGAGATAAAGTTAATGAAATAGGAAGTCAAATTAAAACTTTACAAAAACAAAAAGCAGATTTACAAAAACAAGGAAATCAAAAACAAATTGATATGGTTGATTTCGAAATAAGAAGAAAACAAAATGTTTTGGAATATGGTCAAGATATAGCGAATTATATTGGAAGAATGAGTTTTAACCAAAATGTTTTACAACAAAAAACATATGTAGTTGTTTCTTATTATAAAAACGAATTAGGAAATGTTGCTAACTATTCTAAAGACGAAATTATAAACATGGTATTTACAGAATTATATACAAGAGCTCAAACATTAATAAGAAGTTTATCAAGTTGCCAAGTATCTGGAAGAATTCTTAATTCAGAAGAGTTAACAGAATTGCTATATATAGCATATAACAGAGATGAAGAACAAGTATATCAACTAGATAGAGCTTTAGATGCACAATATGATGCGTTATACTCTACATCTAAAGATGTATTACAAAAACGTAGAGAAAGAATAGATAAACAAATTGATGATATGTCAATCGATTTAGCATCAGATAGTTTATTAGAGGCAGACAATATATTAAAAGATAGAGAAAAATTAAATAATGAACTAAGAGAAAGAACAATGGAAATAATTGAAGAATATAAAAACCAATTAAGTCCAGATTTGTATAACGAAACAAAGAAAATTATTGAGGAAAAAACAAAACAAGAGGAAAAAGAAGCAAAAGATGAAACAAATCCAACTGATAAAAAAACTGCCACAAAGGGTAAAAAAGAATAGGTAGATTGAAGAACAAAAGATTGGAGGAAAGTTTTTAATGAAAAAGAAAAATGTAGAAGAAAATGAGAATGTTGTAGAAATGCCAAAAGGTGTATTGGAAAAAAACGCAAGAACAATAAAAGATTTAATTGCTCCTGCAGGAATGGATTTTTCTAATATAAACCATGTTGAAGTTGTTTCTACAAAAACAAGATATGCAAGAAGCATGATAGTTTCTAATATTCCAAGAATGTGTACATTCCCAGAATTTTTAAGAAGTATGTATACTTTTGGAGATTTAAATACATCTGTTTTTATAGCTCCAATTAGTGAGAGCTCATCACAAACAGATTTAAATAGAACAATTAATGAATTGGAATCAGAAAGACTTGTAGCCATAGATAGAGGAGATATAAACCGTGAAAGAATCTTGGCACAAAAGAGAATGGAAGCAGAAGATTTAAGAGATCAAATAGCTAGTGGATTTAATAAACTATATGAATCTACAATAGTTTGTACACTATTTGCATATAGCCTAGAAGATTTGGATAAAGAAACAGAGCTATTAGCTTCTGAGATGGCAAAAACACTTATAGATGTAAAACCTGCTTGGGCAATTCAAGAAGAAGCATTTAGATCTAATTTACCATTTAATGATAATCTTTTAAAGAAAGCTCATAATTTTGATAGAAATTCAATGGCAACGGTTTTCCCATTTTTATCATCAGAAGTTGGACACGAGAACGGTATTCCAATAGGATTTGATAAACAAACAGGATTACCAATACTATTCGATAACTTTAGTCCAACACTTTCAAATTATAATATGGTTATATTTGGTAAATCTGGTGCTGGTAAGGGTGTTACAATAAAAACTATAACGGCAAGATCTTCAGTACTTATGGGAATAGAAAGCTTAGCACTAGATGCTGAAGGTGAGTATGGTGTTGTTGCAGATGCTTTAGGTGGAGTTAATGTTACAATTAGCCCAAACTCTAATACAGTAATTAATTTATTCGATATAGAACCAGAAGTTATTAAAGATGAAATAACTGGTAGGGAAAGAGCTGTATTAAATGTAGAAAACAAAGTAGAGGATGTTACACAAGCTTTACTTACAATGGCAAGAGGAAGCACAAGAAGTGAGGAAGTAAACGAACTTACAAAACAGATTATAGCAGAGTCTGTTGCAGAGGAATACGAAGCAAGAGGAATTACAGATGATATAAATAGTTTATACGAAGATGGAGATCAAGCTAAGAGATTTTCTAGAAATTTCGTAGGAAGAGAAAAGAAAGAAATGCCAACAATTGGTTCTTGGTTTAGAAGAATTCTAAGAAAGGGACAAGAAAATGAAAACCCAGATTACAGATTCCATTATAGTTACCTATCTAAAGTTATGAGACAGTATGTAAGAGAGTATAATGGACAAATGGCATATTTTGATGGACAATCTACATTCGAGTTATTGGATGGAACACCATTTATAAATCTTGATATTTCACAATTGGAAGAAAGGTTTGCAAGACCACTTGCACAACAAATTTTACTTTCTTGGATTTGGGAAAAATATGTTAAGAAAAACAGTGAAGATAAAGAAAAAGCTGCAAAGAAAAGAGTTCTTATTGATGAAGCTTGGATGCTACTTCCATATCCAGAAGCTGTAGATTTCTTAAATACAATGGCAAGACGTGCTAGAAAAAGAAATGTTTCACTAGCAGTTATTTCACAAAAATTCCAAGACTTCTATGAAAAACCAGAAGCACAAGCAGTTTTAACATCTTCAGATACAAAATTATTCTTAGCACAGGATAAATCAGAAATACCTTATATAAAAGAAGTATTCAAATTAAGTGAAGGTGAAG
>CALYAI010000040.1 GCA_944393475.1 uncultured Clostridia bacterium | reverse complement strand
ATAATATATTTAATATTAGGAAGAAGAGACAAGGAAACATTAAAACTAGTTTTATATAGACTTTTAGGGGCAATGATACCTGTAATTCTATTTATTATTTATTTGCTCATAACAAATTCAATTACAAGTTTTATAGATTATTGTATTAAAGGAATAGGTACTTTTAATAACAGTATATCATATCTAAAACTTCTAAAAGGTAAAGGAATTGTTTCTTTCCTTGCGATATTTGTACCAATTACATTAATAACTTTATTAGTAATAAATATTTTAAATATAAAGAAAAGAAAAATAAATGAAAATTATTTAATATTGTTTGTTTTTTCATTTGCACAATTTATTTTAGTATATCCAATTGCAGACGATATACATTTCATAGTATCAGCTGTACCAACAGCTATAGTTATACTATATTTTATAATTATTAATATGCAAGAAGTAAAGAGTATTAAGATATCTATATTTATAGAACATTTTATGAATATAATAACAATATCTTTTTTAGGAATATTATTATTACAAGCCATAAATGATGGATATTTGTATATGGAACAAGAAAAATCAGTTCTAAAACACTTTAAAAACATACCAATTACCGAATCATTACAAAATAGAATATTAGAAGTTGATAAATTTATAGCAGATATGAAAGAACAAGACATAAATGTATATATTTTAGATTCCGAAGCAGCTGTGTATATGATACCAATAGATAGATATAACAAAGACTTTGATATGTTTTTAGAAGGAAATTTGGGCTCTAGAAGTGAAGAAGGACAAATAGAAAAAATACAAGAAATGCAAAAGAATGATAAAAATTTGATATTAATAAAAAATGAAGCTATGTCATTAAATTGGCAAACACCAAAGAAAGTAATAAATTATGTAAGAGAAAATTTAGAGAAAATTGGAACAATAAGTTTTTTTGATGTTTTCGAAACTTAGGAGGATAAATATGGAAAGAGAAGAAAATTTAAAAATCGAAAGAAGACGTGCAAAATTATTAAGAAAAATATATTCAGGAGAACCTGTTTGGGAAGTTTATGATTCAGATAAAGAGGCTTCATTAGACGATGTTAAAGGAGATTTACGATATTTATTGGCATATGGAGGATTAAAAGAAGGACAGATAACGAAAGTATTAGAAGATGTAAAAAGACACATGAGTGATAGAAAAAAAGAAAGAGACGATGATGAAAGATAGAAAAGAGGAAAATAAGATGAAATTATTAATGCATACTTGTTGTGCACCATGCAGTGTTTATTGTATAGATGCATTAAGAAAAGAAGGAATAGAGCCAACAGTATATTGGTTTAATCCAAATATACATCCATATATGGAATATAAAGCAAGAAGAGATTGTTTAAAAGAATATACAAAAAATATAAATGTAGAGGCTATTTTTGAAGAAAATTATGGGTTGGACGCTTTCTGTAAAAACGTTGTAAATAACTTAGAAACTAGATGCCAAAATTATTGCTATCCTGTAAGACTTGAACAAACAGCTAAATATGCAAAAGAACATGGATTTGACACTATTACTACTACCTTGTTAGTAAGCCCATATCAAAAGCATGAAATATTAGCACAGGTAGCAGAAAGTATGGCAGAAAAATATGGTGTTAAGTTTTTATATAGAGACTTTAGAGTTGGCTTTAGAGAAGGACAAGCTAAAGCTAGAGAAATTGGTTTATATATGCAAAAATATTGTGGTTGTATCTTTTCTGAGGAAGCTCGTTATTATGACCGCATTCAAAAAGATAAGAAGAAATTTAATAGTATTAATTAATAATTGAATAAAATTTGACTGTAAGGAGGGAGAAATACGGGAGAAAAAATTACTATTAACATTAATTCATTAAAATCTTTATACATAACTTTATATTTTAATGATATAAAATTAGGAACTGCAACTGGATTTTTAATAAATAATAATGAAAGACTATATTTGATAACTAATAGACATGTGGTTACAGGAAGAAATAATCAAACTAATGAATGTTTAAATAAAATGGGAGCTGTTCCTAATAAAATGAAAATATGGATCCCTCAGTATACAGGCAATTTTTATACATGGCGTAATGAGGAGTGTGAATTGTATAATCAGGAACAGAATCCGATTTGGCTAGAACATAAAGAATTTAAAAATAAAGTTGATGTTGTTGCTATAGATTTGGGAAAGAACACTATTAATACTTTTTATTACAATTTAAAATCAGATTATAAAACTATTGTTACAGAGCAGATATATATTGTAGGATATCCATTTGGATTTGATGTAAATCCGAAGAATGGAAAATATGCTATTTGGACATCTGGAAGAGCTGCAAGTGATCCAGATTTGAATTTAAATATCAACGGTGAACAGTTACCAGCATTTTTAGTTGATGCAAGAACTAGAAGTGGACAATCAGGCTCACCAGTTATTTATTATAGTGATAATGGAATGCTGAGAGAAAATAGTGGATTTTCAATATATGGAAGACCAATAACAAAAGAAATAGGGATATATAGTGGAAGAATTAATTCAGAAAGTGATTTGGGATATGTTTGGAAATGGTCACTTATAGATGGAATTATAAATCAAAATTACTAGCTTTACAGGAGGTATAGTTTATGAATGATTTAGAATTAAACTTTAATGAAATTATCAATATGATAGAAACTAGAAGAAACAATGCTTACAAAAAAGTAAATGAAGAGCTAATTTCTTTATACTGGGATTTTGGAAAGTATATCAGTGAAAAAGTTAATGATAATAATTGGGGAGATAAAATTGTAGAAAAATTGGCGGAATTTATGAAAAAAGAATACCCAACTATGAGAGGATTTAATAAACGTGGAATTTATAGAATGAAACAATTTTATGAGACATATAAAGATTATCCATTTGTGTCACCATTGGTGACACAAATAAGCTGGACAAACAATTTAATTATCTTAAGTAGTACAAATAGCATTGAAGAAAAAGAATTTTATATAAAAATGTGTATTAAAAACAATTATTCTAAAAGGGAACTTGATAGACAAATAGGAAGCGGATATTATCAAAGATATATGCTTTCAGATGGCAAAGCAAATGAAAATTTAGCAAAAGTTGAAGGAGATGAAGATTATCCGAACACAAGAATACTAGATACATATAGTCTAGAATTTTTAGACTTACCGAACCAATATTCAGAAAAAGATTTAAAAAAAGCAATAATTTCTAATATGAAAGATTTTATATTAGAAATTGGAAAAGATTTTACCTATGTTGGAGAAGAATATAGAGTACAAGTTGGAAATGAAGATTTTTATATTGACTTACTATTTTATAATAGAGCATTAAGTTGTTTGGTGGCATTTGAATTAAAGATAGATAAGTTTAGACCTGAATTTATTTCTAAGATGGATTTTTATTTAGAAGCACTAGATAGACAAGAGAGAAAGGACAATGAAAATCCAAGTGTTGGAGTAATATTATGTGCAAGTAAAGATGAGCAAGTGGTTGAATATGCGATGAGTAGAAGTATGTCACCTACTATGGTTTCTCAATATACTTTAAAATTAATTGATAAAAAGATATTAGAAGAAAAACTTAAAGAAATTAATTATATAGTAGAGGAAAATAATAAAAAAAATTAGGAGATATAGTATGGATAAATATATTATTGTAAAAGTTTTATGTGATAAGGACAAAATAAAAGATGACATAATAAATACAGTCCTAAATAAAAAATTGGTAGCTGGTTGCCAAACTTATGAATGCAAATCCAAATATTATTGGAACAATGAACTTGAAGAAGCAAATGAATATTTAATCGAAATGAGAACGAAATTATCAAAGTTTAGTGAAATAGAAAAAATAGTAAAAGAAATTCATGATTACGATGTTTGTGAAATTTCTTATACTGAAATATTAGGTGCTAATGAAGAATTTTTAAATTGGATTGACAACTCAATAAAATAGGAGAGCTATATGGAAAAAATTAATATGGAAATATACAAAAGAGATATCGAAGAGAAAAATTTAAACAATATATATAATGATATATTATTTAAATTTTTTGTCTTAACTGAAATAATTATAGAAGAGATGGATTTGGAATTTAAAGAAATAACTAAAAAGATAAATAAAATAAAAAATTCTCCAAAAGAAAAATTAATAGAAAAAACACTTGATGAAATAAAAGAAGAATTTGAAGAAAATGTAGCTTCTTTCGGAGAGGTTATAAATCTTGCTAGGGATTTAAAAAAATGGGAAGATGGACGTGGTCTATCATGTTTTCTTCTTTCACCAAAAATAGTCTTAGAAAATTATGTATCATCTTATAATAATATTGTAAGTGAATTAAATAAATATAAAGAAACAATAGAAAGATTAAAGATCGAGAATTATGAAGACATAAAAAACGAAGAAGAAGAAAAATTAATTTTGCTATTTAAAGAAATGATGGATTACAAAAATAAGGAATATTCCGAAGAGTGGAACTTTGAACAATGGATAAAACAAATTGGTGAAAATTACAAGTATTACCACAAAATATTGGAACAAACTTTAAATCAAATAGAAAGAAATATTTTGGTAAGAGAAGGAGATAATTACCAAGAATATAATATAGAGTCAAACGAAATCGATAATATTATGGCATTAGAAAATTTGTATAATAAATTAACAAATCCAGATTATAAAAAGATTGAAGAGGAAATAAAGGAAGAGCAAGAGGAGGAAAGTAAAGGTACAAAAGCAATAAGTGATCTATATAATACAATTGCAGATACATATAATGAAGAGGAAGAATATTTGGAATTTATCGATAAAGAAGACGCAGAAGAGGATTTATTTAGTAAACCAATATCAAAAGAAGATGCACTTTGCATAGCTAGTATGGACAATAATTTAAAGAGCGACTTTTGTAGAGCTAAAAAATATGGATATACATATATAAGTTTTGATGATGCAGATATAGAGCTTATAGAACTAAAAGGAAAAAATTATTGGCAAGTACAAATAAAATCAGGAGAATTATCTGGAATAGATTATTATAAAAGAGACATTATAGATTGGGATGGAGATATAGGAGAAAAAGATTTACCATATTTAAGATGTTTAATAGAAATAGAAACAGGCAAATACATATATTATCCAACCAAAAAAAGAAGAAAATTTATTAGTAAAGAGATGCGATAATCATCTGGATAAAAGAAATGGAGAAGAAATAGTGGAACAGAAAAAAGAAAGAAAAAATAATATATTTACATATATTATAATAATAATCTTAATAGTTTTGGGCATATATGTTTGGTTCTTTTATAGAGGTGCAAGCAAAGAAGATTTAGTAATTGCATATGAAGATGTTAACCAATATTCAGTATATAATGGTAGAAATGTGTATGAGTATTGGAGAGGAACTTTAGATAAAAATCAACAAATTATATATGATGAATTAAAAGAAGCATTTCTTCAATTTAGAGAGTTTTTCGCAACGAAAGTAGATAAAATTTCATATGATGATTTTTATAAGGTTTATAATATGGTCTTATTAGACCACCCAGAGATCTTTTGGATTGATTCATATAATGTAGTACAAACACTTTCTAAGAATGTAAATACAAATAAGAAAATTCGTATTTATTATGCATTTTCTATCGAAGAAGCACAAGAGATAAAAAACAGAATAGAAGAAAAATATAATCAAATTATAGATGGAGCAAGGCAGGAAGCAACAGATTTTAAAAAGATAAAATATGTTCACGATAAATTAATAGAAATTTCGAAATATCAAGAACCTTTAGAAAACAGCACACAAGAACTTCAGACAATTATATCAATATTCGATACGGGATATTCTGTTTGTGCAGGATATACAAATGGATTTAAATTTATTATGGATAATTTAGATATAAAATCAATGTCAATGCAGAGCGTAGGAAATGAAGATAAAAAAAGAAATCACATTTGGAATATGGTAAATTTGTATGGAAAATGGTATAATTTAGATGTTACTTGGGATAGCCAAAAGACAGAAAACGAGGAAATAAGCTATGATTATTTCTTAAAAGATAATGATGAGTTTTATACAGACCATAGAATGCAAGAAGGAATGCCAGTGAATTCCTAAAATAAATAATAAGTATCATATTACTTTTAACAAAAATTGAAGGGGAAAATATGAAAATAAATAAAAAGAAAATCCTAGAAAATTTATTTTATATCATATGTGGCTTAATCATTATTGCTTGTATAATCATAATATGCATAATGAAGCATGGAAAAGATATAGATATAGGAGCAGATTTTCTAGAACCAAAACTAGAAGGAGAAGTAAAAAGCATAGAATCCGGTGAACTTACTAAGTATATGCAGGATACCAAAAATGAAATATATGTAAAAACAGCTATGACAAAAATAGATGGAAATGTAGCATATTCACTTACATATGCATATGACTTAATTCCCGAAGGGGATGTTGCAACAGAAAACTATTTTACAGCAGGGACTATGGCATCCATATTATTAAATGGATACCCAAATAAAACATATGAAGAGATGGGTTTAAATAGTGAGGAAGAAGCATATATTGCAACACAATTGGCAGTTTACGATTTTGCAAATAGTATACAATTTGAAGATATGATAGAAGAAGAGTTTTCGATGAACAACATAATTGCAAGCGACTCACAATATGAAGAGATGGTAACTCGAGTTAAAACAAAAGCCAGAGAATTAATAGAATATGCAAAAGAGAATCCTTTTGAGGAAAATTTAAGTGCAATAATTAATATTGATGATGCAAAGATTAGTACAAAAGGTGAATATACAATTGCAGGGCCATATTCTGCAACAACTGACACAGATAATAATACAAAACAAATAATGGGAGAAAAATTTAATCCAACAATCGAAATAAATGCAAAAAGTTATTTTCCAAATACAAATGCAATCGTTTCGGACAAAAATGGAAATGAATTAAAAGAAGTAAGTAATGGACAAGAATTTTATATAAAAATAAATGGTACAGATAAAGCGTTTTCTCAATTTAAATTGTCTGGAAAAACATATGTATTACGTGCAAGAATATATAAAAACAATGAAAACAAAAAACAATATGTTGTATTAGAACCAAAAGAAATAGAATATTCAGATATAATATCTATTATAAATAATTTGGATACTGGAAAATTTAATGTGAATTTTAAAGATGATGAAGGAAAAGAAATAAGTGGAATAAAATACTATATATATGATGAGAATGATCAATTCATACAGGATATAGATTCTAATGAAATATACGATTTTGATTTACCGGTGGGCAAATATTACATAAAATTATATGAAATTCCAGATGGATATTTTATTAATGGGGAGAACTTTGAATTTGAAATTACAAAAAGCAATGAAAGCACTATAGATATACCAGTTGAACATTTATAAAAAAATTGTGTGAAAGGAAAATATTATGAAAGAAGAATTTAAGATTATATTAAATATGAATGATGAAATATTTAATATTTTTAAAAAATCTTTAGAAGAAGATAATTATGAAATAGTAGAAAGAGAAGGAAAAGTATTATTCATCCAGAAAACAGAAAATAAATTAACCGAAAAACAAAAACTAATGATTATGAGTATTGCAAGAAAGCAGCAGGGATTAGAAAGCGGTATATTATTCGTAGATATAACATCAGCAGTACAATATTTAATGCAATTACCAGAAGAAAAAGAAAAAAACGATGTTAAGTTTAGATGGATGTTAAGACAAGCGTTTATAAAGGCTACTATGGAAAAAAATGAAGATAATAAAAAATAAAGGAGCTTTAAATGGAAGAAGAAAAGATTTGTGATGGAGCAAAAGAGGTGCTAACTATATTGGAATATATGTCACCTGATATAACAAATAAAATACCTGAAAATTTCATAATTAAGTTAAAGAAATTATCAGCAAATTCAGGTGAATTGGTTCAAATTAATCCGGATAAAGATTTAGTGGAACAGGAGTTGTCAGAAGAAGCTAAAGATATTTTGGCATTAATGTACTATAGCTATTTTGCAAATGAAGAAGAACAGAAGGATCTGCAAAAAAATTGGCAGGAAAATGATGGATTAGGTGATAATAATGATTAGAATTCAAATAGGAACAAGCTCAACAAGTCAATTTGAGCTGGATAAAGCACGATTGGAAGAAAATTTAGAATTATATAAATGTAATTTGGAAAAAGCAAGGGCATATGCTAAAAAGGTAGAAAGAGAGTTAAGAAGAGACATAGGAGAAGACTGTGAAGCAAATATGGCAGTAGAAAGATGGAGATATGCAATTCATGAAGCAGAAGCACAATTAAAGTTTTTAAGACCAAATAACCCACAAGATATAGAATATAGACAGGATCAGTTTAAAAATTTTGGACAAAGACTAAGCTCTGTAATTCCAATAAATTCTGACCTAAGATTTCATGGTACTCCGATATATTTCGCAGAAGAAATAATAAAATCTGGAATAATTAGTTCTTCTGCAGATAGATATAATGGATATATAAAATCGACAGATCCAAAAGGAGAAATATCAGCATCTACAATAAAATCTGTTGGTAGAACAATAATGTTTTATTCCGATATTTCTGCATATCAACATTCAATGCCTTGTGGTTGCATTTTTGTATTGCAAAATAAAGGAAGAAAAGATAAAGAAATACAAGAAATTGACTTAATGAAAACAGTAAACTTTAAAAAACATCCTGAACAATTAGTTGGCATAATTACTTCACCAGAGAATAGAAAAAGAGTTCAAAGGTGGTTAGAAGAAGCAGAACTTGATCCAGCAAAAGCTCATACTTTCGAAAGTTTTATAGAATATATAAAAGAACAGCCTGAAGACATTATTCAAGGGAAAGGAAAAGTTGACAATAAGGTTGTCACAATGCCAAATTTTGACCTATTAGGTATTAAAGATATTGCACAAGAAAGAAAAGCGAGCATGTTAAGAAGATGCCAAGATACTCTTAGAAGAATTTTTGAAGGAAGAGGAAGAACTAACGAAGAAGTAGATTTTGAAGAGAGATAAATTATTTTGGAGGATGTATAATGGTAGATGAAGAAGAAATAAGGAGATTAATGAAAAAAGGGTTATTGTATGGTGAAATAGCGGATGAATTGGAAATTCCATTGGAGGATGTAATCGCATTAACTGGTGGATTGCGAAGGATAAGTGATAATGATAAAAAAGCGGAAGATGCTTTAAAAAGAAGAAGAGAAGATGTTGTAAGATTAAAAAAACAAGGATTGAGCGTAGCAGAAATAGCAGGATTAGAAAGGGTTAGCAAAAAATTAATCGAAGAAGATTTACTATATGGTGGATATGTAGAGAAACCAGAGGAAGGCACAAAGGCTGAAGATGAAACTAAAGAAGATAGTAAGGATAGAAGCGAAGAAGATGTGCCAAGTTCTTTTTCTGAAACTCCTGAAGAAAAGTATAGAAGAAGGAGAGAAATAGTTAAATTAAGAGAAGAAGATATTCCAGAAGAAGAAATTTTTAGAAGATATAGTGGAGTACCAAGAGAAGTAATTAGTGGTGATATAAGATATATAAAAAGAAACAGGATAACTAACCCAAGACAAGTTTTATTAATTGAACCAGTGCAAAAACCAAAAACAAAAGAAGATACAAAGCCAGTTCAGAAGTTAGAACAGGCATCTCCAAAAAAGCGAGGAACAAGAAGAAAACGAAATAAAGAAGTTGATGGAAAAATTATAGAAATGTATTTTGATGGCACAGTAACAAATAAGGATATTGCAGAAGCTGTAGGGATATCAACTGCCACATTATATGCATATACAAGAGAGTTACAGGCAGAGGGAAAATTACCAGTAGGAAGAAGACCATATCCTAAAATGACAATAGGGAGAGCAAAAAAAGCATCTACAAAAAACGAACCAAAAGATGAAGAACCAGCATTAAAAACGAAAGCAAAGCTTAAAGAATTATTAAAAAAAGGAGAAACAAGAGCTGTATTAAATGCTTTTTCTAAAATGTTAGAAGATCCAAAACTACCAAAAAGAAAAAGAAGCACAATAGAAAGCATGATCGGAATAATAAATCAATTGTCAAAAAGAGAAACAGAACAAACCGGAGAAGAAAGATAAAAAAATCGAACTTGAATATTTAAATAAAAAAATATATTATTGTAAAGAAAAAATATTTACATTTTACAAAAGAGTAAGGAGAAGACATGAAAAAACGAATAAAAGACTTAATAATATTTTTTGTTTTATTAATAATAACCGTAGCAGTTTTTTGGAATTATGTATCGATGCATTATGCAACAGATACATATAATATAATGAATATAGGATATAAACAATACGCAATAAATAATTCTTTAAGTGATGGAAGAATATTTATGTTTTTAATAGGAATACTTGCAGATAAATTAAGCATTCCTATTAATGTTTATGTTATAACCTTAACAGTAATAGGTTTAATTATATCATGTATTGCAGTAGTAATATTAAAAAACATTATAATGAGAATTTCTAAAAAAGAAAGCAAAGTCCAAGAATTTTTTGCTATATTAATTGCATATTGTACAATATTTAATTTTATGTACGTAGAAAATTTATATTTTGTAGAATCTGCAGTTATGGCATTTAGCATATTATTTTACATATTAGCTGTTGACCAAATTGTGGAAAGAACCCAATTTTACGGTATAAAATCATTAATTCTTGCGATATTGGCAACATTCTGTTACCAGGGAACAATAGGTTTGTTTGCATTATTTGGTGTGACTCTTTCGATTGCAAAGAATGGAAAGAATATAAAAGAAACAGTTAAAGATTTTGCAATTATTATAGGAATCACGTTATTTGCATTTATAGCAAATCTAATTCAAATAAAATTAGCAACAACGTTAGCAGATACAACTCAACAAAGATTAAATGGTGTTGAAAATTTATTAATATACTTTATTAAAATATTAATAAACTTTAAAGATATGGTATATACCACTATATTAGTAGAAAACTGCGGACTATTTCCAAAATATTTAATGATAATTTTTATATTAATAATTACTGTGCTTGCAGGTATTTATGGAATAAAAGTTAAAAACTATAAAATAATACCAAATATATCATTTTTATGTATAATAACAATTCTTATTACTTTTGCTATGTGTATAGTAAGTATTACGAGTTATGATACGGGGAGAATACATGTACCGGTGGGTGCTTT
>CALYAI010000039.1 GCA_944393475.1 uncultured Clostridia bacterium | reverse complement strand
GACTATTTAATTGAATCAGCAATTGCAGGAATAGATATGTGTGATTGTGTGCTTCCAACTAGAATTGCAAGGAATGGAACAGCACTAACATGGAATGGAAAAGTTGTTGTAAGAAATGCAACTTATGAAAAAGATTGGGGACCACTGGATAGTGAATGTGATTGTTATACTTGTAAAAATTATACAAGAGCATATATTCGTCATCTAATAAAAGCAAAAGAGATATTGGGTGTTAGATTACTTTCTATTCATAATTTATATTTCTTGACTAAACTAATGGAAAGAGTTAGAATAGAAATAGAAAATGACAATTTAGAAACCTTCAAAAATGAATTTTATAAAAAGTACGGATATGATACAAAAGAATAAATTTTTAAGGGGAGGAAAATATGGATTTATTTGATAATGAGGAATTATTTAAAGAAGAAAAAAAGAAAGTAAAAAAGAAAAGTATCATAATTATATCTTGTATAATTATTGCTATTATATTAATTGTTGCAATAATTATGGTTATGATGTATTACCAAAGCTTAGAATGGGGAATAACTGTTGATGGTGCTGGAGTACAAATTCAGGGAGACACAATAAGAACTGATCCTCAAACGGGAAAAATTTTCATTTCAATTTCGGAAGTTGCACCAAAAGTAACAGGATATAATTATGTTCATGGTAGATATGGAGAAAACTCTGAAGATACTGATTGCGGATATGTACAATGCAAAGATGAAGTTGTAGAATTTTCAGCAAATAGTAATAAAATAAACAAAATACTTTTACAAGAGGATACATCGGATAATGAATATGGATATATGTATTTATCTGAAAAAATACAATATTATAATGGTAAATTATATGCTTATGTAGAAGATTTAAGACCAATCTTAAATGCAAAAGTACAATACAATCAAGCAACAAATAAAATAACTTTAAATGGAACAGAAAGTTTATTCGAAACATATAAAACAGCAATAGCAAATTTAGGATATACTTCATTGGATAATAGTTTTGTTAATAAAAAAGCATTAGCATCTGACATAGTTGTTGCTAAGAAAGACAATAATTTAATAGGTATTATTAGACCTGATGGAACAGAAATTGCAGGACCAAGATATACAAGTGTAAAATGGTTGGAAACAACAAATGAATTTTTAGTAGAAAGCAACAATAAATATGGAGTTATAGATGAACTTGGACAGAGTAAAATTTCTATGAATTATGAAGCAATACAACTATTGGATAAGGATTCAGGACTATATATTGTGGAAAGCAATGGAAAAGAAGGAGTAATAAATAAGAGCGAGAAACAAATATTATATGCAGAATTTGATCACATTGGTGTAGACACAAATCAATATCCAAGTTTAAGAGGCGAAAATCAATATTTATTTTATGATACACTTATTCCTGTTGAGAGAGATGACAAATGGGGATTGTATAATGTAAATGGAGAAGTAGTATTACCTGTTGAATATGATAGTATTGGATGTGTAGTTTCTTCAAGACAAAATGCATCTTCTAAAAATGCAATTTTACTAGAAGACTATGAAGCTGTAATTGTTGGTAAAAAAATGAATGAATATGATACAAATAAAAAATATGCAGTATATAATGCACAGGGAGATCAATTAGTTGATTTTGTATTGGACAATGTATTCTATATAACAGAGAATGGAAAAGATGTATATTATTTACAAACTAATGGTCAAACTGGTAATTTGGACGAAGTGTTTAGTGCAAATGGAATTAAAAAAGTAAATGTAGATGTAAATGACACAAATAATAATTTAAATATAATCGATGGAACTTCAACAACAAATGAAATAGTAAGAAATTAAAGAATAAAACAAAGCTCTTCTAAATATATTTTATTAGGAGGGCTTTTTTATGGAAGAAAACAGTATAAAAAGTTATGGTATTACAATCCTTAAAGGAACTATAATATCCTTTTTAGTCAACTTTTTAGGATTAATAATACTATCTATTGTAATGATTAATTCGTCTATTTCCGATGCTAATATTCCAACAATGGTTATAGGTATAAATACAGGTGCTATTTTAATAGGAAGCTCTATATCTTGTATGAAAATTGGTAAAAGAGGGATTATAAATGGCTTAATAATCGGATTGGTTTATATGCTTGTATATTTGCTTATTGCTTTAATTTTTTCTGGGCAAATGAACTTTTCTATTAAAACATTAATTACAATATTATTAGGAATTATTGCTGGAGGAATTGGTGGTATTATAGGAGTTAATTTATATAGAAAAAAATGAAATTATTAAATTCAACTATTTGGAAAAAAATAGTTGAATTTTTTTATATTTTAATATAGAATTTAACAAGACTATATTGAATATTTAACTAAGGAGGAGAAAAGGTGAACAAAGAAGAAAAACTAAAAAAAGAGCAAAAAGCAAAGGAGACAAACAAGTTAAGAAGTTTAAGAGTATTTTTAATAATAGTAATAATAATTTTGCTAAGTTTAATTTCTTTTGTAGGAATATATGTAAAAGATAAAAACGAAATGACAGATATTATTCCAGATTTTATATTAGGATCAGATATAAAAGGAAGTAGAATTATTCAGTTAAATGTCGAACAAGATCCAACAGTAACACTTAAGAATTCATCTGGAGAGGTAGTAGCAACAGGAACAGAGGAAGAACTAGCAAATCAAGGATATACTGAAGATATAATTGAACAAAGCGAGTTTACAAAAACTTCAGAAGAAACAAATAAACAAGAAATACTAACATCAGATAATTATGAAAAATCAAAACAAATTTTAATAAATAGATTAAAAACATCAGGAGTCACAGATTATAAAGTAAGACAGGATAAAGATAATGGAAATATAGTTGTAGAAGTAAAAGAGGATGATTCAACAGACGATATAGTTGCTACTTTGCAAGAAGTTGGAAAATTCGAGATGAAGGACTCAGAAACAGACGAGGTATTGCTTAATAATTCAGATGTTAAAGATGCAAAAGTTTTATATAACAATACTCAATCAGGAGTTAATGTTTACTTGGAAATAGTCTTTAATAAAGAAGGAAAGAAAAAATTACAAGAAATTTCTAAAGAGTATAATTCTAATGCAATAACAGAAGATACAAATACAATAGCTAATAATACTGTAGCAAATGAAATAACAGAAGCAGATTTAAATGTTGCAGAAACAAACGAAGCTACTAATACAACAACAGAAGATACAACAACAGCATCAACAAAGAAAATTAATGTTGAAGTAGATGGAAATGCTATTGCAAAAGAACAACAATTTTCTGAAGAAAACATTACAGGAACTTTGGATTTATTAATAGGAAATGGTAGTGCAATAGATACATCAGATCAAAACAATAATCTATCTTTATATATTTCACAAGCAAGTTCTATGGCATCTTTAATAAAGAATGGTGAAATGCCTATAAAATATAAAGTAGAAACTAATAAATATTTTGAATCACCAATAACAGTTGATGTATTAAAATATGTTATTATTGGAATATTAGCTGTTACAGCAATATTATTTATCTTCTTAATAATTAAATTTAGATTAAACGGATTACTTGCTACAATATCTAATATTGGATTTGCTGCAGTTATTCTAGTGTTATTAAGATTAACAAATGTAGAAATAGGAATTGGTGGAATTGTAGGACTAGCTTTAATGCAATTATTAAATTATATTTTATTATATATGATGCTTAAAGCTATAAAAGGAAAGAAAGAAAATTCTAAAATAATGAAAAATACTATAATAAAATTCTGTATGATGTGTGTACCTGCATATATAATTGCTATAGTATTTGCATTCAATTCTTATATTCCAATTTATAGTTTTGGAATGGTAGTATTCTGGGGAATAACAGCATCAATTATATACAACTTAATAGTAACTACTAATTTGATGATTAAAGCAGAAGAAAAATAATATGAGAGGGTGAAAAGATGGAACACAAAAAAACTAAAATGAAAAGAAAATTACTATATATTTTAATAGCAATTATAATAATTGCAGGAATAGTAGTAGGATGTACAGCAAAGTTTAGATTTAGTTTAGCTTATGATGATGCCAATAGAATTGAAGTCTATATTGGTAAAGAATATACAAAAGAAGACATAAAGGCAATTGCAAAAGAAGTATTTGGTACAGAAGATGTACTAATACAAAAAATAGAATTTTTTAATGACTCTGTTTCTATAACAGTAAGAGAGAGTAATGATGAGCAAATAAATAATTTGGTTACAAAAGTAAATGAAAAATATGGAACATCATTAACAAAAGACGATTTAACTATGACAGAAATACCTCATTATAGAGGAAGAGATATAATGGCAAACTATTTTGTACCTATTGCAATTTCAGCAGTTATCGTTATTGCATATGAAATAGTTAGATTTAGAAAATTAGGTGCAGTAAAAATTGGACTAAAATTGATAATTTGGCCATTAATTATAGAAGCATTATACTTAAGCATATTGGCAATTACAAGATTACCAATTAGCTATTATACTTTACCTTTAGGTATAGTGTTAGCAGTAATATCATTAATTGTTATTACATATAAAAATGAAAAAAGATTAGTTGAATATAAAAGACAATCTAGATAAAATAAAAATCCAACTCATATTATAATGAGTTGGATTTTTTATAATTACAAATTAAAATGTATATTATTTTTCTCTTTATTAACATCTTTCATAAAATTTTTATTATTCATAAATCTATTTAAATTAGATTCTTCAATTCCTGTTTCTTTAATAATATCAGTAATAGAAGCTTCTTCAACTTGGTTAACTAAAAAAGTTTTTAATTTTGACATTTCGAAATTATCTTTTGGACTACAATTTGGACATACTTCGTCTACAGAAGAAAAGAAACAACCACAACGTACGCATTTTTTAAAATTCATAATAAGTTCTCATTCCTTTCACATAAAATATTTTGCTGAAAACATTTTATCATAAAAAATAACAAAAAAGAACTAGATAATACAAAAAAATTAAAAAAATAATTGACAATTAATTTTTTGTGTGAAATAATGATAACGGTTATCATTTAAGGAGATGTTATGAAAAGATACAGTAAACAAAGAGAAATAATTTTAGATACATTAAGAAAAAGAAATGATCATCCAACTGCAGAGATGCTATATAAAGATATTTTGAATATTATGCCATCAATAGGTATTGCAACAGTTTATAGAAATTTATCTGCATTAAGTGATAGTGGTCAAATCTTAAAAATAGAAACTAAGCAAGGAGAATCTGATAGATTTGATGGGAATATAAATCCACATCTTCATTTTCAATGCTTAGAATGTAATAAAATAGAAGATATCTTTTTAAATGAAGATCAAGTAAAAGAGCTTACAGAAAAGCTAAATGAATTTGCTGATGTTATTAATGCAGAAACTGTAACTTCTAAAATATTAATAAAGGGAAGATGCAGTGAATGCAAAGATAAAATAAAATTATAGGAGGAATAAAAAAATGAAAGCTTATGTATGTAAAATATGTGGATATGTTCACTTTGGAGATGAGGCTCCAGAAAAATGCCCACAATGTGGAGCAAGCAAGGATAAATTCGAATTAAAGGATTTAAGTGGAAAAAAAGATTATGCAGATGAGCATAGAATCGGTGTTGCTCAAGGTTTAGATGAAGAAGTTGTTAAAGGATTAAAAGACAATTTTATGGGTGAATGTACAGAAGTTGGAATGTATATTGCAATGAGTCGTCAAGCAGATAGAGAAGGATATCCAGAAATAGCAGAAGCATTTAAAAGATATGCATTGGAAGAAGCTGAGCATGCTGCTAAATTTGCAGAATTATTAGGAGAAGTTGTTTATCCAGATACAAAGAAAAATGTAGAATTAAGAGCTGCAGCTGAACAAGGTGCATGTGAAGGTAAAAAAGAATTAGCAACAAGAGCTAAAGAATTAGGATATGATGCAATTCATGATACAGTACATGAAATGTGTAAAGACGAAGCTCGTCATGGTAGAGGATTTGACGGATTATTAAAAAGATATTTTTTAGATAAATAATTAAGAATAAATCCTACTTATTAAATTTTAATAAGTAGGATTATTTTGTTTACAAATAAAAATTGGTTATGTTATAATTAATCTAGACGAATTTTAAGAAGGTGTACAAATGGCAGTATTATTTTTTTTAATATACATACTGGTATTAGTAATATTTGCACTTGCTGTTTTTGCTGTAATGCAAATAAAGATGGCAGGATTAACAGTAAAAGACTTTTGGTCTTTTATAGAGGCAAATCAAGAACTAGATCAGTTAGATAAAATTGCAAAAAAATACGAAAAGATGAATAGACAGCAACAAATAGTTTTTTTAAAAGAAGCAGAAAAAGTTTTTAGTGCATTTGATAAAGTTCCTGCTTCAATATGGGAAGAAGAAACAAATAAATATCAAAATGTTTTAGATGCATATAAAGATATAAAAGTTATGAGATGGATAGAAAACGACAAAAGCAATATAAACAAAAAAGAAGTTACAGATACCACTAAATAAAATAAACACAAAAAAATAAAAAATAGTATTGACAAAGTACACAAAAAGGTATTATAATAAGCATTGTCAGTTACAAGACAGATATGCAGATGTGGCGGAACTGGCAGACGCACAGGACTTAAAATCCTGCGAGGGTTAAACCTCGTGCCGGTTCGATTCCGGCCATCTGCACCAAAACTCAGTAAATTATTAAAATTTACTGAGTTTTTTGTTGTATAAAAACGATGTATATATTTCAAACTTAACTAAAAAATTAAATTATCGAAAGATATAAAAATTTGAGAGATTTGAAAATTAATTTTAAAATATTATATAATAAAATGGAGAAGGAGATAAAGATGAAAGTAAATAAAAATAGTAGTATTATTTTTTTAGTGATTATAATTATTTTAGTAATTATAATAATTTGTTTTATATTAGATTATTTAAAAGAAGATAATGATCTTAAGAATAGTTTAAGTGAAGATGACTATGTAGTTATGAATGCAACAACAAATTTGGCAGGAACGTTTTATAATGATAGATATTCTAATTTAACATCAGAGCAGATTAACGAAATGATAGAAAAAAGAAGCATGGATAAAGTATCTATATCAATAAAAGAAGGAACTTTAACTAAAGAGGGAACTATAGTTATAATTACAGATATGAATGATTATCCATATGATTATGGTAATAATTTTAATATACAAAAATTAAAGGATGGAGAATGGCAAGATATTCAAACAAATGATACTTATTTTTTAAGTGATGACTTCAACTATAAAGTAAAAGAAAATAGACAAGTAGAAATTCAATTAAACTGGAAGGACAGATATGGAGAGCTAGAAGCAGGATATTATAAATTGAATTTAATAGTATATCAAAGTGATTATTCTAAAGCAACAATTTCTAGAGAATTTGATATACAATAAATAATGATAATGTATGCATAAAGAAAAAAGCTATAAAGTATTGAAAAAGCAATATTTTATAGCTTTATTTTTTTAAAAGTATGCAATAGAAAACTATACAGATTTTATATTTTCCTTTATTATATTTACAACTTCATCATGCACAATGCCATTACTTATTATAGCACCATTTATACTTCTATCATATCTTTGCTCATTTCCAAATAGATCTGTTACTTTACCACCAGCTTCTTCTACTATAACTTTTACAGCAGCAATATCACAATTCTTGTGTTCTGTGCCAGTAAATATTGTTAAAGTATAATCTCCTGTTGCTACACAACAACTAGCTCTTGCAATACTTCCAATATCATTTAAATAAGTTATTTTACTTAATTCGGAAAAAACTTGTATTACATTATATTTTGCTTTTGACCACATATCACAATGACAAACAGATCTTATATCATCCAAAGCATAATTATTAACAGATATTTTTTCATTATTTTTATATGCACCATAACCTTTTATTGCTGAATATAAACTATCTGTAAAAGGGTCATATATTACTCCTAAAAGTGGTACTCCACTAACAACTAAAGCTAATGAAAATACTGCAACAGGGATATGTCTTGCATACATTGCTGTTCCATCAACTGGATCACATACCCATACAAATTCACTTTTACCTTCTTGTTCTTCTTCACCATCTACAGCGTGTGAAGGATAAGTTTCTTTTACTTTATCTATTAAATATGAATTTATCTCTGTATCTGCTAAGGTAACAATTGTTCTATCACCTTTGTAGCTAGATCCATTGTTATGATTAAAATATTTTAACATAATTTTTCCTGCTTCATAAGCAATCTTTTTTGCAAATTCTAAATATTCTTCCATAGTATTTTTATTCATGTTTATTAACTCCTTTTGAATCAAATCTAAAAATTGCGATTAACGCAGCAATTAATTCTATGATTGTTGCAATTAAGCCAGTAAAAGCCCATACTTTTATATTATATATAACGAAAAGTAGGCAAGAGAATACTTCTGTATATCTTATTAATTTTAAGTTACCATGCCATATGGCAATACTATAAAATATCACAGCTAGCATAGGTAACAAACTTATAGGTCCAATGTATGTAAATAGAGAGAATATAATCATTAGAAATATTACAATTATAAGCAAATAAACAGGTATTTTTTTATTATTATATTTGTTAAAAATAAAATTCCTTATCATACAGGTTAGATTCATAAGACAACCTGTATAAGCATACAAAAATGCATATTGAAGTGCATAAAGCAAGCTTGAAATAGTTTGGAATTTTAATAAAAATTTTTTATCGTTTTTTTGAAAGCTAATTATTAAAACAATTAAAGCAATCAATCCTAAAATCTGTGCAATTATAAAATTTATACTCATAAGAATTACCTCTTAAAAAATATATCATTATACTAAGATAAATACAATAAATTACTTAAATTTATAAAAAAAGATGGGGTGGGAGCGAAAGTACATGCTCCCATCCCATCCTGTGGCGTAATTACTTTACCACATACCAAGAGGGTTTTATACGGCAAGCTTCCTGTTAGTGCTTAGATGCAAAGTAAAAAGGAATGTTATCACCGTACAGCTCGCTTATAAAAACGGGAATGCCATTAAGCGAAAATGCGATGGCTTCAACCTTCTCGTTTTTAATGAGGAGCATTTCATCCCTCAGAGCCGAATCAAGGATATCATTCGACTCACCAAGGCACTGCTTAAGAATTGCGAAGATCTTACTGTCGTCTCCTTTCTCCGAAGAGCGGATCGGTTTGAGCAACAGGATGTTGCTACTAAAATCTGCGAACATTGCCTGAAAGGCGAAGTCCTTCTCTTCGGTGTTGGAGATGAAAGTTATGGAGTACAACGGATCCATCAATCGGGTCCCTGTAATCCGATTCACCTCCACTTTAATACCGGTAGTGATTTCTTCCGACATCTTACCTCCTTAAAACGTATGCCTACTCTTGGCCAAACAAACTAGCCTGATTTGAATTATAGCATAAAAAGCCTAGAAATTCAATATTTAGGACAATACTCTACATAACTTACTATATAGTTTCTAAAATTAAATTATCACTATTGGAATTATATCCAGGGTGTTTTTTTATAAGGTTAATATAATAGTTTATTTTTTTTAAATATTCATCAGAATTATTTTCTTTATATAGTATTTTATAAATATAAACTAATTCTATTAAAGCCTCTATTAATTCCGAAGATGCTTCATCTAATAATTTTATAGCTTTATTTAAATCCTTATGTATTCCAATTTCCATACATCCATCTTTATAAAAATATTTAGCAAGATTATATTTTGACCAATTACATAGAATAAATTTAGGTGACTGACTAGATAGAGTATAATAATAAAAGGCTTTTTCTAGATTTATTGTATCGATTTTTCCTAGCCTATAGAATTCTCCAACTTTATTTTGTGCCCAACTATCACCTAAGTTAGCTGATTTTAGATAGTAGCTAAATGCTAATTTTAGGTTGTTTCTATTTTCATAAATTTTTCCTAAATTATTAAAAGCATAAGTATGGTTGGATTTTATAGCAATTTTATACATTTCTATTGCTTTTTCTTCATTTTTTTTAATATGTGGGATATTTCCTGCTAAAAAAATATTACCCAAACTTGTATACGCATTTGCACAATTTAATTTTCTTGCTTTATTAAAATATTTAAATGCTAAATACATATCTTTTTTTGATTTGTGACCTAAATGACCTTGATAGTATAAATATCCAATAGCCCAATTTGCAGTAGGATGAT
Source organism: uncultured Clostridia bacterium (assembly GCA_944393475.1). Lineage (GTDB taxonomy): Bacteria > Bacillota > Clostridia > TANB77 > CAG-508 > Merdicola. The sequence goes on along the minus strand of CALYAI010000039.1, from coordinate 1,454 downwards.
TGGCATTTGCTGCTATTTTATAATATTCGTATGCCTTTTCATATCTAGGAATACCATTTATTATTCCATAATATTCCATTGATGCCATCTCAAAACAAGCAAAAGGATTTCCATTTCGTGCAAGTTCATAAATACCTCTAATTGACCATATGCCAGATGTTAATTGTATATTAATAAAATCTTCTATATCCTTTACAGAGATATTTGTTTCATAAATTTTTTGTTCTATAATATTATTTAAACTTTCATCAATATGGATGGGTTGTTTTTTTTCTAAAACAGTATAGAATAAAACTTCCGCAAAAAAATTATATAGATGATTATTTTGTAAATTTGTATATAATATATTAGAAAGTTTTTTATTTACATCAGAATCATTTTTTGAAATATTATATAATCTATTACATATGTGTAATATCTTTTCATTATTGTTAAAGGTATTAATTGTAATATTTTTAGGTGCATTAATGTCTACTAATTTTAAAATTTTAGAAAAAGTGTTAATTAATATTTTTGGATTATTTAAATAATCTTCTTTAATATTTTTTATATAATTTTTATATTTTGGATTAATTGCTCTAAAACCAGTACAGTAATTGTTTACTGTACTATCAGCAATATTTTCTGTATTAAAAATAATGGAGAATAAATCAGATTGCCAAAAGGTATTTGATCCATTACTTTCTTCTTTTAGAATTCTTAAAAAATTACCAAAAGATAGATAATTATCATTTACATTTAATCTAATAAAATTTTTTTTCACATGAATTACCTCCAAATAGTATTATATAGCAGAATTAAGAGATAATCAATTAAAAACGTGAAAATATCGTGAAAAATAAAAATAAATGTGAAAATAATCAAGTTGATTGGAAAAATATACAAATATAAAATAATAAAAAATTAAGAGGTGATAAAAATAGAAATTAAATTAAAAGGTTTAAATATAAATTATATAGAAAAAGGTGAAGGACAAAATGTTTTGCTAATACCTGGATGGGGAACAAATTATAATGTATATAAAAATTTAATCGAAAATATATCAAAATATGCTAAAATATATTATTTTGATATGCCAGGTTTTGGAGAATCTGAAGAACCAAAAAAGCCTTGGAATATAGATGATTTTATAGAATTAGTTAAAGAATTCGTAAAGCAGAAAAATATGGATAATATAACAATTATAGGCCATTCAAATGGTGGAAGAATAGCTATAAAAATGTTAAGTAATAATAATTTAGATTTTAATGTAAAAAGAATTATTCTAATTGGAAGTGCTGGAATAGTACATAAGAAAACTGTAAAGCAAAAAGTAAAAATGAAAATTGTAAAGCTTGGTAAGAGAATATTAAATTTTAAGATAATAAAAAAATTATTTCCAAATGCTTTAGAGAATTTAAAGAAAAAAATGGGATCAGTTGATTATAGAAATGCAACTTCAATTATGAGGGATA
>CALYAI010000038.1 GCA_944393475.1 uncultured Clostridia bacterium | reverse complement strand
AAATAAAAGATGGAGAAATATTTGGATTTTTAGGAACAAATGGTGATGGAAAAACAACAACGATAAAAATGATAACTGGAATTCTAAATTCTGATGAGGGGAGAATATTAATAGATGGAAAGGATATAAATAAAGAAGGAATAGAGGCTAAGAGAAATATTGGCTTTGTTCCAGATACTCCAGATATATTTTTAAAACTAAAAGGTATTGAATATTTAAATTTTATGGGAGATATCTATGGGGTACCAACAGATATAAGGAAGAAAAGAATTGAAGAATTAACTAAAAAATTTGAAATATATGAAAGTTTAAATGAAGAGATGCAAGGTTATTCACATGGTATGAGGCAGAAGATAGTAATATGTGGAGCTCTTTTAAATAATCCTAAAAATTGGATATTGGATGAACCAATGACAGGGTTGGATCCAAAGGCTTCTTTTGATTTAAAAGAAATGATGAAAAATCATGCAAAAGAGGGAAAATGTGTTTTCTTTTCAACACATGTATTAGAAGTGGCAGAAAAATTATGTGATAGAGTTGGAATTATAAATAAGGGAAAATTAATTTTTGTTGGAACTTTTGAAGAAATGAAAGAAAAATTAAAAGATAATGGCTCATTGGAAGAACTATTTTTGGAGATTACTCAAGATGAATAAAAAAATTTTTATTCTTACAAAAGTTCTTTTAAAAAATTCATTCCAACAATATGAAAGTTCAAAAAAAGGAAAGAAAGTCGCTAGAAACCTTTTATATATTCTAGTTTTTGCGTATATAATGGGATTGTTCGGATTTTTCTCATATCACATAATAAATACATTACAACAAATACATCAGGAATCAATATTTATAGGTATTTTTCTAATCGGAATTGCTTTTTTTATAATATTGCAAGGAGTGGTATCAGCTACAAATGTATTTTATTTTTCTAAAGATTTAGAATATATTTTGCCATTACCATTAAAACCGACGGAAATACTAATTTCTAAACTTAATGTAATTTTAATTACAGAATATGTTGTAGAAATATTATTTGGATTAATACCAATGATTATGTATGGAATCCTTACTTCTGCAGGGATTACATATTATATAATAGCATTTTTAGTATTATTAATATTTCCAATAATTCCGCTTATATTATCAACTATATTAGTTATGGTAATAATGAGTTTTACAAAAGGAGTAAAAAATAAAGATAGATTCCAACTAATTGTACCAATATTAGCAATAATATTTGTCTTTTTCATTTCATTTGCTTCAACGGGAACTTCAGAAGTAACTGAAGAAGAATTATTAGAGAAATTATTACAGGCAAATCAAATGATAGAAATTTTAAATGATAAATTTATAATATTTAAACCTGCGATAAATGCAATAATAAATTCAAATTTTGTGGAATTTATTAAATTAGCATTAATGACAATTATAAGTTATATATTATTTTTATTCATTGGAAATAAGATTTATTTTAGAGGTGCAATTGGAAATTTATCATCAGGTAATAAAAATAAAGGAATAATAAAAAGAAATAGTATAAAAATAAATAAAATAGGAAAATCATATATAGTAAAAGAATTTAAAAATTTATTAAGAAATCCAATATATTTCGTTCAATGCGTATTACCATCAATATTTATGCCAATACTATTATTAGGAATTAGTGTATTTACCATCATAAGTAACGAGGCAAATAATTTGGAAGAAATTTCGGATGTCCTAAAGAACATTGTACAAACTCCAATGGGACTAGCTGTTATTATAGCGATTATAGAATTCCTATATGGTATGTTATATATTGCTCCAACTGCAATATCAAGAGATGGAAGTAATGCAATTTTTATGAAATATATACCTGTTTCATATTATAAACAATTAATTTACAAAGGTGTTCCTAATGTGTTTTTTGGAACGATAACATCAATTATAGTTTTAATATTTGTATATGTATTAACAGGAGCTTCATTATTATTTTTAGCAATAAGTTTTGTAATTAATTTTATACTATTAATTATACAAACATTACTTATGGAATTAGTTGACCTAAAAAGACCAAAACTAGAATGGTCAACAGAATATGCTGTGGTAAAACAAAATCTAAACTTATTATGGCCATTTGTTTTAGGAATAGTAGAAATTATAATTGCTTTTGGAATAGCATTTTTAGTAAAAGACATTACATATTTCGTTTTTGCAGGAATTTTTGCAACAATACATATCTTAATAACAATATTTATAAATAGATATATTTTAAAAAAGCAAAATGAATTATTTATTAATATAAAATAATTATAAACAAAGAGGTGTAAATATGAACATAGGTATAGATTTAGATGGTGTATTAACCAATTTTAATGATTTTTGCCTAAATTATGGCTCAAAATATGCAACAGAAATAGAAAATGGAAAAATAATAAATCCCAGAGGATATGAAAGTGAAGAGATCTTCAGTTGGAGCAAACAAGTCGATATGGAATTTTGGGAAAAATATAAAATAAAATATGCAACAGAAGAAGGACCAAGACCTTTTGCAAAAGAAGTTTTAGATAGACTTAAAGAAGAAGGACATAATATTTATATAATTACAGCGAGATCAAGTGAGTTTGCAGACAGAGAAGCAAAAAATAAAATGGAAGAAATGGTGAAAAATTGGTTTAAAGAAAATGAACTATACTATGATGAATTAATATTTAGTACGGTCAATAAGTTAGAAAATTGTAGAGAAAAAAATATAGATGTAATGGTGGAAGACAGCCCGCATAATATAAAACAACTTTCTGAATTTTTGCCAATTCTTTGCTTTGATGCAAGATATAACAGAGATATAGAAGGAAAAAACATAATTAGATGTTATAGTTTTTATGATATTTACGATAAGATTAAAGGAATGGTGCAAAAATGAGTGAAGTAAAATGGACTGATGAACAAAATCAGGCAATACACGAAAAAGATTCTAATATACTGGTTGCAGCAGCTGCTGGAAGTGGTAAAACAGCTGTATTAGTAGAAAGAATTATTAACAAAATAATAAAAGAAAAAATAGATATAGATAAATTATTAGTTGTTACATTTACTAATGCTGCTGCAAGTGGAATGAGAGAGAGAATTTTAAATGCAATCTATAAAAAAATAGAGGAAGAGCCAAACAACTTAGAACTTCAAAGACAAATAACACTTTTAAACAAATCAAGCATTTGTACAATACATTCATTTTGCTTGGATATAATAAGAAATAATTTTTATGAAATAGATATTTCACCAAATTTTAGGATAGGAGATACTGCAGAAATTGAATTATTAAAAGAAGAGGTTTTAGAAGAATTATTTGAAGAGTTGTATTTAAAAGAAGATGAAGGCTTTTTAAAACTCCTTGAAATATACACAAGTTACAAAGAAGATACGCCACTTAAAGATATTGTAAAAGAAATATATAATTTTATACAAAGTGCGCCTTTTCCAGAAGAATGGTTAAATGAAAAAGTTGAGCTTTTAAATATTAATGCAGAAAATACAGATTTTGCAGATACAGTCTGGGGAAGAATCATTATAAATAATTATAATAAGAATATAAATGAATGCATTCTTGGGCTTAAGAACATAAAAGAGGAACTATCTGGAAGTGATGAATTAGAAAAGTTTTATCAAGTTATTAGATTGGATATAGAAAATTTAGAAAATCTGTCTAAAAATTTAGATTCTTGGGATAAATCCTATGAATTGGCAAATAGATTTTCCTTTGGTAGATGGCCAAGTAGTAAAAAAGTTAACTCTGAAATTACTGCAGAGATTAAGAAAAAGAGGGATTTAATAAATAAAAAGTTCAAAGATTTAAAAGATAGTATATTCAAATTTACCTCTAAAGAAGCAATGGACGATTTATTGGAAATGTATGATATTCTAAAAATTTTACAAAAACTCGTTTTAAAATATACGGAAAAATATAAACAAGCAAAAGCAGAAAGAAACATAATAGATTTTAATGATATAGAGCACTTGGCATTAAAAATATTAATAAAAAAAGAAGATGGAAAATATTTACCTACAGAAATTGCAAAAAAATACCAAGAAAAATTTCAAGAAATAGCTATAGATGAATATCAAGATAGTAATATGGTACAGGAATTTATTTTAACATCAATTTCAAAAGGAAATAATATTTTTATGGTTGGAGATGTAAAGCAAAGCATATATAAATTTAGACAGGCTATGCCAGAGTTATTCCTACATAAATATAAAGAATACAAATTAAAAAAAGATAAAACAGAAAACGATAATTTAAAAATTCAATTATTTAAGAATTTTAGAAGTAGAAAAAATATATTGGATACAACAAATGTTATATTTCAGGAAATAATGAGTAAAGATTTAGGCGATGTTGAATATACCAAAGAAGAATATTTAAACTTAGGAGCAAATTATGAAGAACCTGAGAAAGATATTAATTTTGCGGGGAAAACAGAAATAAACATTATAGATTTGCAGAACAATTCAGAAGAAAAAGAAGATGATGAAGACGAGCATATAGAAAACTCTATATTAGAAGCTAGATTTGTAGCACAAAAAATAAATAATTTGCTTAATAGTGATTATTATATTTTTGATAAAAAAGAAGGGTATAGAAAAATTACATATAAAGATATTGTTATCCTGTTAAGATCTACAACAGAATTATCGCCAATTTATGAAAAAGAAATATCTGATTTAGGCATGCCAGTATATAGTGAGACTTCTTCAGAATATCTAAATTCAGTAGAAATTCAAACAATAATGGCTGTACTAAAAATTATAGATAATCCAATGCAGGACATACCATTAGTTACAGTTATGAGATCAATGATTGGAGGTTTTACAGATAATGATTTAATAGAAATTAGGTTAGCGGATAAATATGGAAGTTTTTATGAAAGCATTATGAAATCTAAAATTCAAGGAAATAAAGAATTGCAAGAAAAAATAAATTCATTTCTAAAAATGCTAGATGGTTGGAGGGAAGAAAGTGAATTTTTAGAATTGGATGAACTTATATGGAAAATATACATGGATACAGGATATTATAACTATGTTGGTCTAATGCAAAATGGAAAATTAAGACAGGCAAATTTAAAAATGCTTTTTGAAAGAGCAAAGCAATATCAAAGTGCGTCATTTAAAGGAGTGTTTAATTTTATTAATTTTATTGATAAATTAAAATTACGTAATAATGATTTAGGAGCAGCAAAAGTAATTGGAGAAAATGAAGATGTAGTAAGGATTATGAGTATTCATAAGAGTAAAGGATTAGAGTTCCCAGTAGTATTTTTATCTAGCACCGGCAAAAAGTTCAACTTGAAAGATTTAAATGAAAAAATATTAATTCATCAAGAACTTGGATTTGGGCCTAACTATGAAAACAGCAAACTAAAAATAGAATATCCAACACTTGCAAAAGAAGCAATAAAAATACAGAGTAAAAAAGAAAGTATCTCAGAAGAAATGAGAGTACTATATGTCGCATTAACAAGAGCAAAAGAAAAATTATTTATTACAGGAATAGAAAAAGATTTACAAAAATCTATGGATAAGAAGAAGAGTGAATTAAAAATATACTCAAAAGAAGAAAAAACAAAAATAAATTCACAATTATTAGAGAGATATAAATCATATTTGGACTGGATTGAATTGGTATATTTAAAAGATATAGTAAAAAGTTCAGACATCTTTACATTTAATACTATACATAAAAAAGACATATTAAATTCAGAAAAGAATGATGAAGAAGATAAAAATAATATATTAGAAATAATAAAACAAAGAAAAGCATCTGAAGAAAATATTCAGAGAATAGAAACAATATTAGAGTGGGAATACAAATATAAAGATTCTATAGAGATTCCTACAGAATTATCAGTATCTAAAATTAAGGAATTATCTAAGAAGCAGGAGAAACATGGAGCAAGTTTAAAAAGACCAAATTTCCTAACAGAAAAGACAGAATTATCGCCTGCAGAAAAAGGTACGATAATGCATTTATGCTTACAAAAGCTGGATTATAAAAAAGAGTATGACTTAGAGAAAATAAACGAACTTATAGAGGACTTAGTAAAAAAAGAAATTCTCTTACCAAATGAGGCAAAAAATGTTGACTGCAAAAAAATATTAACCTTTCTTTCATCAAATATTTGGAAGGAGATGAAGGAGGCAAAAGAAATCGAACAAGAGAAACCATTTTATTTAAATATAAAAGCAAAAGAAATATATAATAATAATTCTGATGATGAAATTTTGGTACAAGGAATTATAGATTTATATTATATTACAAATAGTGATGAACTAGTTTTGGTTGATTATAAAACAGATTATGTCGAAAATAATAATGAACAAAGCTTAAAAGAAAAATACAATATTCAATTAGAAATATATAAAAAGGCTTTAGAAAAAGCATTAAAAAGAAAAGTTAACAGAGTATATATTTATTCAACGTATCTAGGTAAGGAAATAGAGATATAATAGGTAAAGCTGATTTGACACATTATGTAAAATGTTGTAAAATAAATATTGTACTATACATTTTTTGATGGGAGGCATCATGTCCAATATGGACAAGAACATTCACTGCAAAATCGGAAGCAGATTCAACAGTTGGATCACAGACATATGCTTTCAGGGAGCCATTCTGTTGACTATTCTGGCATGTGTCGATTTCATCATCATCAACCTTGAACTTTTCGAGAACCACTATTGGCTTGAGCTCACTTGTAGCTTCATGAGCCTGATGGCAGTTATCGCATGGTTCAACGTTTTGTTCAGACATCCTGTTTCCAAATGGGTGATGTTTGCAATCTTCATCGCGATCATAGTCACGTTTTTGACGTGCTTGAAGTCACTGATGTTGTGCATAGCAACCTATGGAACATCCAGGAGCCTGCTGGTGTTGATAGTGTTTATTGTCGCGACGGTGTTTTTTTCGTTCATGACAGTAAAGACTTCTTGTTGAAGCTGACGATGGAAGGGTGAGTCTCTAAGGTGCATCTACAATAGATGCACAGGGAGGAGTATCATGTGGAAACACTGGTATTCCTCCCAATATTTTTATTAAAAAAATCCTTAAAAAGCTTGATTTTTAGGAATATATATTATATAATACTTACTAGCATAATACATTACATAAGGAGTGGGAACAAATCCCACTCCTTATGAGTGTAAGAGGAGGTAAAACTTTTGTCAAAAATAGAAAAGAATGTAGAAGAACTAGTAAAGCCAATAATAGAAAATTTAGGATATGAGCTTTATGATGTTATTTACGAAAAAGAAGCAAAAGACTATTATTTACGAATATTAATAGACAAAAAAGAGGGAATTAACTTAGAAGATTGTGAAAAGGTAAATAATGCTATTACAGAAATACTTGATGAAAAAGATTATATAAAAGACCAGTATTTTTTAGAAGTTTCTTCTCCTGGAATAGAAAGAGTTTTAAGAAAAGACTGGCAAATGCAGGAAAACATAGGTAAGGAAGTAGAAGTGAAATTATTTAAACCATTTAATGGACAAAAAATAATTACAGGAATTTTAAAAGGATTTGATGATGAAAATATAAATATAAACGACGTTGAATTACCTAGAAAAGACATTTCACTAATAAAAATAAAATATAATTGGATAGGAGTGTAGATAATGAAGGAAGGTATAGATAATAAGCAATTAATAATAGCAATACAAGAATTAGAAAAGGAAAAAGGAATAAAGAAGGATTATTTATTAGATTCAATAGAATCAGCACTATTAACAGCATATAAAAGAAATTATAACTCACAAGAAAATGTTAAGGTCATTGTAGACAGAGAAACTGGTGCATCACATTTGTATTCTGTAAAAGAAGTTGTAGAGCATGCAGAAAATCCAGTATTGCAAATGAGCTTAGCAGATGCAAAAAAGATAGATAAAGAAGCAAAAGTTGGAGAAACAGTGGATGTAGAGCTTGTACCAAAGAACTTTGGTAGAATTGCTGCACAAACTGCAAAGCAAGTAATTATTCAAAAATTAAGAGAAGCAGAAAGAGAAATTATATTTAGTGAATATAGTGAAAGAAAAGGTGAAATAGTTTCTGGAATAATACAAAAAGCGGATTCCAATATTGTTGTTATGGATTTAGGAAAAGTAGAAGGTGTTATGCCAGCAAAAGAACAAATACCTACAGAGCATTACCATGTAAATGATAAAATTAAAGGATATATTTATGATGTAAAAAAAGGACCTAAAGGAGTACCACAAGTTATAATATCAAGAGCATGTCCTGAATTCGTTAAAAAATTATTTGAATTCGAAATACCGGAGATCTACGAAGGCGTTATAGAAATAAAGGGAGTTTCTAGAGACGCAGGAAGCAGAAGCAAAGTTGCAGTATATTCACCTAACGAAAATATCGATCCAGTAGGTTCTTGTGTTGGTCAAAAGGGTGTTAGAATTCAAAATATAATAAATGAATTAAACGGTGAAAAAATTGATGTAATAGAATGGAATGCAGACCTATCAACATATATATCATCAGCATTGCTACCTGCTCAAGTTATGGCTGTAGATATAAATGAAGAAGAGAGAATTGCTCAAGTAATTGTACCAGATGATCAATTATCTTTAGCAATCGGAAAATCAGGTCAAAATGCAAGACTTGCTGCTAAATTAACAGGTCTTTCTGATTGGAGAATAGATATAAAATCAGAATCACAGTTTAGAAAAATACTAATGGAAAAACAACAAGAGCTTGAAGAAAATTCTGAAGAATAAAAGCAAGTAAAATATAAGGAAGTGTTAGTATGAAGAAAATACCACAAAGAACTTGTATCGGTTGTAGAGAAAAGAAAGACAAAAAAGATTTAATAAGAATTGTAAGAAATAAAGAAGGTATTATTACACTTGATAAAACAGGAAAAGCAAATGGTAGGGGAGCATATATTTGTAATAATATAGAATGCTTAGAAAAAGCAATAAAGTCTAAAGCTTTAGAAAGAACATTTGAAATGGAAATTAGTGAAGATGTTTATAATGAATTAAGAGGTGTAATTAGTGAAAAATAAAATTTTAAATTTACTTGGATTATCAGCAAGAGCTGGAAACATAGTTTTTGGCAATAATGCTTGTGAAAATGCATTAAAAATGGGAAAGATAAAAATGTTAGTAATATCTGAAGAAGCATCGGATAAAACCAAGAAAAATTATAAATTTTATGCAGATAAATATAATATTCCAATTATTTTTATAGGAACAATAAATGAACTAAGTAAAACAATTGGGCAGGAAAACAAAGCAATTATAGGAATAAAAGATATTAATATAGTAAAAGGAATACAGAAATTAATTAATGGGGGTGAAGCTATTGGGTAAAATAAAAATACACGAAATAGCAAAAAAATGGGGAATTACAAGTAAGGAAGTTTTAGAAAAAGCCCAAAAGCTAAATATTGACGCAAAAAGTCATTTGAGTGCAATAACTGAAGAAGAAGCCAAAAAAATAGAAAAGGAATTAAATAATTCTAATAAGCCTGCTCAAAAAGGTAAAAAGACTTCTACTCCAAAAAAAGATGAACCAGTAATAATAAGAAGAGAAGTCATTATTTCTGATGAAGAATTAGTAAAAAAAGAAGAGGCAGAAAAGCAAAAAAAACAAAAAGAAAGAGAAAAACAACTAGGGTTTGTAGAAAGAAATACTAAAAAAGATTTTAATATAGTATATAGAAATAAACAAACAAAGCCACTTACTGTTGAAGAACTATTTGGGTTAAAGAAAAAGGAAGAACCAAAAGTAGAGGTAAAAGAAGAGCCAAAGAAAGAAGAGAAAAAAGAAGAACCAAAGAAAGAAGAAAAAATTAAAGAAGAGCCAAAAATAGAGAGCAAAAAAACAGAAAAAAGTGAAAGAGAGATTATGACAGGAGTACAAAATAAAACAATAAAACAAACGGAAGTAAATAAACGTGAAGAAAAAGACTTCCAAAAAAAGAATAATTTTAATAATAATAGAAGAGATAATAAAAACTTCAGAAATAATAAAGATGGATTTAAGAACAATAACAACTATAGGAATAATAATAACAATTATAGAAATAATAATTTCAATAAAGGTCCAAGACCAATGGATGAAAGATCTATCGAAAAAAATATAAAAAATATTATGGCTTCTGATAATGCTGAGAAAGAAAATACTAGAGAATATAACAAATCAATCGACAAACAAAAAAATAACAGATATGAAGAAAACAAGACAAGAAAGTCAGCAAAAGCTAGCAAGAGGTTTAGTGATGAAGATATTAACGAAAAGAAGTTGCAAGACTTAAAGCAAACTAATAGCTTATCTACGATGTTTTCTGAACAAGATGGTGGAATGTTGGATTATTATGATTTATCAACAAGAAGAGGTAAAAAAGGCAAAAAGAAGAATGTAAAAAATCAAAAGCAAGAAGAATCAAAGCAGAAAATATTTAAACTTACAGAAATAACAATTCCAGAAGTAATTTCTGTAAAAGATTTAGCAGTGGAATTAAAGAAAACAAGTAGTGAAATAATTAAAAAATTATTAGGATATGGTATTATGGCTACAATAAATAATGATATAGATTTCGATACAGCATATCTTGTAGCACAAGAATTTGGAGTAACTGCTAAAAAGAAAAATATTATAAAAGATGAAGATATTCTATTTGATGAATCAGAAGACAAAGAAGAAGAATTAGAGCCAAGAGCACCAGTTATTGTTGTAATGGGACACGTAGACCATGGAAAAACTTCATTATTGGATGCAATTCGTTCTACAAATGTAATTGGTGGAGAAGCTGGAGGAATTACACAACATATAGGTGCATATCAAGTTAATGTAAATGGAAGAGACATTACTTTCTTAGATACACCAGGACATGAAGCTTTTACAAGTATGCGTGCAAGAGGAGCTCAAATTACAGATATAGCAATATTAGTTGTTGCTGCAAATGATGGTGTTATGCCACAAACAGTAGAAGCAATAAACCACGCAAAAGCAGCAAATATACCAATTATAGTTGCTATAAATAAAATAGATTTACCTGGAGCTAATGTAGAAAAAGTAAAGGAAGAATTAATGAAATATGAATTAGTTCCAGAAGAATGGGGTGGAGATACAATTTATGTTCCAATATCTGCTAAAACACATCAAAATATAGACCAACTATTAGAGATGGTGTTATTAGAGGCAGACATGTTGGATCTAAAAGCAAATCCACATAAACAAGCTAAAGGTGCAGTAATAGAAGCAAGATTGGATACATCCAAAGGACCAATTGCATCATTATTAGTACAAAGAGGTACTTTAGATGTTGGTGATACAATAGTTGTTGGTTCTTCTATAGGAAGAATTAGAGCAATGAAGGATTATAAAGGTAAAACAGTTAAAAAAGCTGGACCATCTACACCTGTTGAAGTAATGGGACTTACAGAAGTACCTGTTGCAGGAGAGACTTTCTACGAAGTTAAAAATGAAAAAGTTGCAAAACACTTAATAGAAAGAAGAAAGAGACAGGAAAGAGAAAAAACAATAAGTCAAGTAAATAAAGTTACATTGGATAATTTATTTAGTCAAATGGAAGAAGGAAAACTAAAACAATTAAATTTAATTATAAAAGCAGATGTTCAAGGAACTGTAGAAGCATTAAAACAATCAATGGAAAAATTATCTAATGAAGAAGTTAAAGTTTCTGTAATACATTCAGCAGTTGGAGCTGTTACAGAATCAGATGTTACACTTGCAAATGTTTCTAATGCTATAATTATTGCATTTAATGTAAGACCAGTTGCAACA
>CALYAI010000037.1 GCA_944393475.1 uncultured Clostridia bacterium | reverse complement strand
TTAATTATTTTTCCATTATCAAAGGTATTCCTTAATTCTATTAAATCATTCTTTACATCTTCTAGCATATTCCTTGCCTTATTTTCTGTAACACCTTCCAAATTATATTCTGGATAATCAATATCTGCTTCTATATCCACCATGACATCCATTATTTTTGTTTTTATATTATTTATTTTCCTAGACAAAAATCCCTCTAATTGTTTTACAGATGCCTTAGATTCTTTTTCTGTTTTACTATTTATAATGTCAATTATAGATTCTGCCTGTGAGAGATCTATTCTTCCATTTAAAAATGCTCTTTTTGTAAATTCACCTGGTTCTGCTAATTCTGCTCCATTTTCTAAGCATATTTCTAAGATATTTTCCATAACTATATTTCCACCATGTGAATTAATTTCACACATATTTTCTGCAGTATAGCTATGTGGTTTTATAAAATATGATACCAATACTTCATCAATGATTTCTTTTGTTTTTGGATCTATTATATGACCATATTTCATCGTATAGCCTTTAATTTCTTTATTTTTATTTTTTGGAACAAATATTTTTTCTATTATTTTGAAAGAATCTTCTCCTGTTAATCTAATTATTCCTATTCCTCCAATGCCCGGTGCCGTAGAAATAGCTGCTACTGTACTCATTTTTTACCTCTTTTCTTTTTATATTTTTTATTTATTATATTAAAAAAACCAAAGTATGGAAATATTTAAGATTTATAAATATAATTAATTTCTATTTATTTTCTTATTTATTATCCAGAACTTTGGCTTCTGTTTTATCTTATTTAATTATTTTAGATCTATTACTACTCTTCTATTTGGTTCTTCGCCTACGCTATATGTTTTTACTTTAGAATTATTTTGTAACTTTGTATGTATAACTTTTCTTTCGTAAGCAGTCATTGGTTCTAATTCTATTTTCTTTCCATTCCTAACAACTGTTTTAGATATTTTTTCTGCTAATCCTTCTAATACAACTTTTCTTTTTTCTCTATAGTTTTCTATATCTAAAATTACACTACATTTGTGTTTTATATTCTTATTGGCTATATTTGAGAAAACTAATTGTAAATAATTTAATGTTTCCCCTCTATATCCAATTAAATAATTCATGTCATCACCAGTAACATTTATATATATTCTTTTATCCTTTATTTCTAAATTAATATTTAGATTTTTAATATTTAATAAACTAAAGAATTTATTTGTAAAATCTTTTATTTCCGCAAGAACTTCAGTTAGCTCTTCATCAGAAATATTTGGTGTTTTCGTTTTTACTTGTTCTTTTAGTGTTAATTCTACTTTTATTTTTGTTGGCTCTAAAATACTAAAAAAGCTTCTTTTTTCTTCATTCCCTATTACATTAATAATTACGTCTTCACGTTTTGCGTTAAGTTGTTTTAATCCATTTTCTATAGCTTCATTTGTTGTTCTTCCTTCTGCAAAAATACTATTTGCCATTTTCTTTTTCCTCCTTAGCTTCAAGATATTTAGTTATAAAGAATCTTTCTAATATCATTAGTATATTACTCGTTAACCAATATAAAGCTAATCCCAATGGTGCTACTAAAGAAATTGAAATAGACATTATAGGCATTAATAAAGACATACTCTTATTTGTTTGTTCAATCATATCCACTTCTTCTACTTCTTTTTTTACCTCTGCACTTTCACCTTTATACTCTTCTATATGATCTTCTAATAATTTTTTATCTTTATCCTTTTTATTCATATTTGTTGCAATTCTAGTACTTATAAATGTTGATAAAATATATAACACTGGAATTATATATACTTTTGGATCTGATAAATTCTGCATTGGAACTTTATTTAAATCTAATCCTAAGAAATCCATATTTAAATATACTTTATTATCTTCTGTTCCTTTGTATTGAATTATTGAGATTTCTGGATATGCTTGATTTACTTCTTGACCTGCAGTTTGAATCTCATTTTTATAGTTATTTACATCTTCTTCAGAAACTTTTTTAACAAATGTTAATGGACTTCTTACCATATAAAACACAGCTAATAATATAACTAACTGAATTATAGCACTTAAGCATCCGCTAAAAGGACTCATATTTTCAGCCTTATATAATTTCATAGTTTCTTGATTCAATCTTTCTGGATCATTTTTATATTTAAATTGTAAAGATTTCATTTGTTCTTGAATCTTTGTTGTTTTTTGCATGGTTCTTTGTTGTTTTATAGATAATGGTATTAATACTATCTTTAATAAAATTGAAAATATAATTATTGCAAAACCATAATTATTTACAATATGATATATAAAACTTAGTATTGTACCAAATAAACTTGCTAAAAATGACATATTGTTATCTCCTTTATTTTAATGGATCATATCCACCCTTAGAAAATGGATTACATCTTAAAATTCTTTTTATTCCCAAAAAACTTCCTTTTAAAGCTCCATATTTTTCTATTGCTTGTTTTGTATATTCTGAACAAGTTGGATAAAACTTACAGTGTACTCCATTTTGAGAAACAAGAGAAGATATATTTTTTTGATATATATTTATAAAAAAAATTAGTATTCTTTTCATTCTTCATCTTCTTTTTTTAATAAATTACTTTGACTTAATATTTTTAAGAAATCTTTCTTTATATTATAAAAAGTTATTTTTGAGATATCTTTATTTTTCTTTGCTAAAAAAACTATATCATAGCCAGTTAAAATTCTTTTTTCTAACAGTCTATAATTTTCTCTAATTAACCTTTTTATTCTGTTCCTTTTTACTGCTTTTCCTACTTTTACTCCTACACCTATTCCAATACGATTAATTTCTTTGTTATTTTTCTTTATATAAACATTTATATAATCTCCATTATAAAATGTTCCTCTTAATAAAGTTACTCTAAATTCATAGTTTTTTTTAAGTGTATCTGTATTTAACATTTTTCTCACTCTTTATTTATAGATTGCAAAAAGACCACTTAATGTGGCCATATAATTAAGCTGATAATTTTTTTCTTCCTTTACTTCTTCTAGCTTTTAAAACTGCTCTTCCAGCTCTAGTTTTCATTCTTTTCATAAAACCATGTTCTTTACTTCTTTGTCTCTTTTTTGGTTGATAAGTCATTTTCATTTCACTGCACCTCCTATTATTTATAATGTAAAATATATAAATATTTTTCTCTTAACTAAAAAGCATATCAATTATACTATAGGGAAACAGTATTTGTCAACATTTTATTCTATATTCTTTTATATAAAGTAATAGGCTATAAATTTGACTTTCAAAACTTATCAACATATTCACATTAACAAATTATACACAGCAAAAAATTAAATTTATTGTCGTAAAAAATAAAAATTTGTTCTGTATTGGAATATTACGGTATATAGCGCTTTGAGAACTTTGTAAAATTTTGTTATAAAGTGTAATTTACATATTTTTTTAACACTTATCCACAAAATTATCCACATTATACACAGATTTATTAATTTTTTTGTCCATTAATATTGACTAAGCAATCTTATTTATATATAATGTAAAAACAATAGGGAATAGTGATTTTTTTTATTTTTTTTTGTAAACTTTACAACTTGTATTACAGTATTTTTACATAGTTTTCAAAGTTATCAACAGCTGTGGATTGTGTTGTGGATAACAATAAAAAATTCTCTTTTTATTAGTTCCCTTACACTTTTTAGGAAGGATTGAAAGAAATGTCAAATGAACTAAATGAACTTTTAACTAAAGCAAAAGATCTTTTAAAAGATGAAATGACAAATATTTCTTACGAGACTTGGATAAAGTCTTTAGAAATTCGCGATTTTACAGATGACAAAATAATATTAGTTGCTTCTTCGCCTTTTCAAAAAGATGCTGTAGAAACTAGATACTATGACTTAGTTGCAAATACTTTTAAATTTATAACAAATAAGGATTGTAAAATAATTGTAGAATACAAAGATCCAAATGCTATAGAAGAAGAGAATAATTTAGAAGATACTATTAATTTTAACGATGCAGATAATGACATTGGTGTATCAAACAATTCTTTAAATCCAAAATATACATTCGATACATTTGTAGTAGGTAATAACAATAGATTTGCACATGCTGCATCACTTGCAGTAGCAGAAGCTCCAGGTACTTCATATAATCCTTTATTTTTATATGGAGATGTTGGATTAGGAAAAACTCACCTAATGCATGCCATTGGACATCAAGTAATAAAAAATAATCCTAATTCAAATGTATTATATGTAACATCAGAAAAATTTACTAATCAATTAATTAATGCAATTAAAGATAATAAAAATGAGCAATTTAGAAATAAATATAGGAATATTGATGTTCTATTAATAGATGATATTCAATTTATTGCTGGAAAAGAAAGAATTCAAGAAGAATTTTTCCACACTTTTAACACATTACATGATAATAGGAAACAAATTGTTCTTTCTAGTGATAGACCACCAAAAGATATTCCTTTATTAGAAGATAGATTAAAATCAAGATTTGAATGGGGATTAATAGCTGATATATCAAATCCTGATTACGAAACACGTCTTGCAATATTAAGAAAAAAAGCTCAAACAGATAATGTAATTGTTGATGACCAAATATTATCTACAATTGCAACTAGAGTTGTTTCTAATATTAGAGAGCTTGAAGGTGTATTTAATAAATTAGTAGCTTTTTCAACATTAGCAAATGGACCAATAACAATAGAAATGGCTGAAAAAGCAATAAATGATATTTCTGCACAAAAAGAAAAAGTTATTTCTGCAGATTATATTCAAGATGTTGTAGCAAAATATTTTAACATAAATAAAAAAGATTTAAAAAGTTCAAAAAGATCAAATGATATTGCTTATCCAAGACAAATAGCAATGTATTTATGTAGAGAAGTTGCTGGACTTTCTTTTCCTAAAATAGGTGAGGAGTTTGGAAAAAGAGATCATACAACTGTAATGCATGGATGTAATAAAATAGAAAAAGAAATTCAAGAAAACACAAATACAAAATTAATTGTGGAAAGTGTGAAAAAAATTATTTTAGAAAAGAAATAAGATTATTTCAAACAAAAGAAAAGTTTTTCAAAACTTTGGTTCGCTAAAACAAATTTTTGAAAAAAATTGTAGAAATATACCTACGGAAGTAATACATTAGATATACACAGTATGGTTGTTAATAATGTGTATATAAACTGTTAATATTTCATTAATCCACATTTTTTTCAAAAGCTTGTGGATTAAAATACAACTTTTCCACGAAAATATAAACATAGTTTTTTTACGGAAATAGGGACTTTCAGAACTTTTCCCCATAATTAACAACACCTAATACTATTACTTCTATAATTATTATATATAATAAAGGAGAGAGAAAAATGAAGATAGTTTGTTACAAAGATAAAATTCTTAAAGCTATTAATTCCGTAGTAAAAGCTGTAGCATCAAAAACTACAATGCCTATACTAGAAGGAATATTAATTCAAACAAATGATAATGAAATTAAATTAACAACATATGATTTAGAAATAGGTATTGAATATGTAATGGATTGTGAAGTAAAAGAACAAGGATCAACAGTTGTAAATGCAATAATGTTTAGTGAAATTATAAGAAAATTACCTGATACAGAAATAAAAATATATTTAGATGATAATAATTTATTAGTAATCGAATGTGAAGGATCTTTATATAAGCTAGCAACTATGGATCCAACAGAATTTCCAGAATTACCAAGAATAAATGTAGAAAACTCAATTCAAATAGAACAAAATGTTTTAAAAAATATGATAAGAAGAACAATATTTGCAGTAAGCAATGAAGAAAATAGACCAATATTTACAGGTTGTTTATTCGAAGTAGTAAATAATAAATTAAATGTTGTGGCTGTTGATGGTTTTAGATTAGCATGGAGAAGTAGTTTTTTAAATGTACAAGCAAATAATTTTAGTGCAGTAATACCAGGAAAAACATTAAACGAAGTAAATAAAATAATTTTAGATTCATTTGAACCAATAAAAATTGGAATATCAAAAAATCAAGCATTATTTGAAATGGATAATTGTAAAATTGTAACAAGAGTATTGGATGGAGAATTTTTAAATTATTCAAATGTAATTCCAAAAGAATGGGATACAAGAATAAGAGTAAATAAAAATATTTTACAAAGTTGTTTTGAAAGAATTAGTCTAATATCATCATCATCTGTGGAAAAAGAAAAAAAATATCCAGTAAGAGTAACAGTTGATATAGGTAAATTAACAATTTCTTGTGCAAATCAAACAGGAGATGCAAAAGAAGAAATATATGTATCAACAGAAGGAAAAAATGTAGAAGCAGGATTTAATCCAAAATATTTCTTAGATGCATTAAAAGTAATAGATGATGAAGAAGTATATGTACATTTCGGATCAAGCATATCACCATGTGTAATAAGACCTGTTGACGAAGGTGATTATGTATATATGATATTACCAATAAGGTTAAAAGATTAGGAAAAAGTGGACATTTATTAAAATGAGATTTTAATAAAGCAAGTAATTTTTTAAATGATACTTGCTTTATTTTTTTTTTATGTGTATAATGCAATATATATTTAAAAAATATCCACAAAAACTTACGGAAATGTGGATAAAGTGGATAAAACGGTGGAGAACTTTATGTATATTACAAAATTAAAATTAGAAAATTTTAGAAACTATAATATCCAAGAAATAGAATTTAATAGAGGAATAAATGTTATTTATGGTGACAATGCACAAGGAAAAACAAACATATTAGAAGCCATTTTTTTATGCTCAATGGGAAAATCATTCAGAACGAGTAAGGATAAAGAACTTATAAAAATAAATTCTAATTATGCCAAAATAAATATTGAGTATGAAAAGAGCGATAGAGAGGGAAAAATAGATTATATAATAGCTGATAAAAAAAATATTTCAGTTAATGGCGTAAAAATAAAAAAATTAAGTGAATTGTTAGGAAATATAAATTCTATAATTTTTTCACCAGATGATATGGAAATTCTTAAAGATGGTCCACAAAAAAGAAGAAAATTTTTAAATATGTTAATAAGTCAGTTAAGACCAAGATACATCTTTAATATGAATGCATATAATAAAACTTTGGAACAAAGAAATAATTATTTGCGCCAAATAAAATTAGAAAACAAACCAGAGAATATGCTAGAAATATGGGATGAAAAATTAGCAAATCATGCACAAATTATATATGAATTTAGAAAAGAATTTGTGGATAAATTACTTAAAAAGATAGTAGATATCCACAAAAATATAACAGATAATTCAGAAATAATAGATTTAAAATATATAAGTGAATTCAAAGATAAAGAAAGCTATAAACAAAAATTAATAGAAAATAGGAAAAATGATATATATAAAGGTTATACAACAAAGGGTATACATAGGGATGATTTGGAAGTATATCTTAATGGAAAAAACATTAATTTATATGGTTCACAAGGGCAATTTAGAACAGCAATATTATCTTTAAAACTATCTGAATTATATGTAATATATGATGAAATAGGAGAATATCCAATTTTACTATTAGATGATTTCATGTCAGAGTTAGATGATAAAAGGCGTAAAAAATTTGTGGAAAACATTACGGATGCACAAGTAATCTTAACTGGTACCCATAAATTAGTACTTGAAAATTTTAAATACAATATATATAATGTAAAAGATGGGCAAATAAAAAAGCAATAAATTTAACAAAAGAGGGATTTAAATGTTTGTACACATAGGAAATAATATAGTATTAGAAGAAAAAGATATAATAGGAATATATAATATAGAATCTATGAGGGAATCAGAAGAATATAAAAATTTAATAGAAAGCTTAAAAAAAACAAATAATCTTGTTACACAAGCAAATGGTGATGCAAGATCTTTAATAATGACAAAAGAAGAAAATGGCAAGATAGTTGGATATGAAACGAATGTATCTACTATGTCGATTGCAAAAAGAGCAGAGGATAAGAAGAAAAATGACACATTATTAGGAGGTTTTAGCAATGGAAAAATATAATCATAAATATGGAGCAGAACAAATACAAGTATTGGAAGGTCTGGAAGCAGTTAGAAAAAGACCTGGTATGTATATTGGTAGTGTTTCACAAAGAGGATTGCACCACCTAGTATATGAAATAGTTGATAACTGTGTTGATGAAGCATTAGCTGGATATTGTAAAAATATACATATTCAAATAAAAGAGGGAGATATTGTTTCTGTACAAGATGATGGTAGAGGGATACCAGTAGAAATACATCCAAAAACAAAGATATCTACAGCCGAAACAGTTTATACAATCTTACACGCAGGTGGAAAATTTGGTGGAGATAGTGGATATAAAGTTTCAGGAGGACTTCATGGTGTTGGTGCATCTGTTGTTAATGCTTTATCTGAGTGGACAGAAGTTGAGATTTGCCGTGATGGCGGAAAATATAGAATGAAATTTGAAAGAGGAAAAACAGTTGAGCCATTAAAAAGGATAGAGGATTCAGATAAAACAGGAACAAAAGTTACATTCCTTGCAGATTCAACAATTTTCGAAACAACTAATTATGATTTCGACGTATTAGAAGAAAGATTTAGAGAAATTGCATTTTTAACAAAAGGATTAAGAATAAAAGTTGAAGATTTAAGAACAGACCCAGTAAAAAAAGCAGATTTTTGTTTTGAAGGAGGATTAAATTCTTTTGTAGAATACATCAATCAAAATAAGGAAGTTCTTCATAAAAAACCAATATATATAGAAAAAACAGATGGAGAAGTACCAGTAGAAATAGCAATTCAATATACTACAGCATATTCAGAAAATATTTATACATTTGTTAATAACATAAACACAATAGAAGGTGGAACACATTTAGAGGGATTTAAAAGAGCATTAACAAAAGTATTTAATGATTACGCAAGAAAACATAATATCTTAAAAGAAAAAGATTCTAATTTACAAGGTGAAGACATAAGAGAAGGAATAACAGCAGTTATTTCTGTAAAAGTAAAAGAACCACAATTCGAGGGACAAACAAAGACAAAATTAGGAAATAGCAATGTTACAGGAATTGTTCAATCAATGGTAAATGAAGCTTTATCTACATTTTTAGAGGAAAATCCAGCAGTAGCAAAAACAATATTAGAAAAATGTATAGGTGCATCTAGAGCAAGAGAAGCTGCTAGAAAAGCAAGAGAGTTAGTTAGAAGAAAAAGTGCATTGGAAACATCTACATTACCTGGAAAATTAGCTGATTGTAGTGAAAAACAAGCCGATCTTTGCGAAGTATATATCGTAGAGGGAGATTCTGCTGGAGGTAGTGCAAAACAAGGTAGAGATAGAAAGTTCCAAGCAATTCTACCACTTTGGGGCAAGATGCTTAATGTAGAAAAATCAAGAGCAGATAAAATATATAATAATGACAAATTACAACCAGTAATATTAGCAATTGGTGCAGGTATTGGTGCAGATTTTGATATAACAAAAATAAGATATGGAAAAGTAATTATAATGGCAGATGCTGATGTCGATGGAGCACATATAAGAACATTATTACTAACATTCTTCTTTAGATATATGAGACCATTAATAGAAAATGGAAATGTATATTTAGCACAGCCACCACTATATAAACTAGCTAAAAAAGGTATGCAAGATATTTATGTATATACTGATGAAGAATTAGAACAAAAATATAAAGAATTAGAGGAAAAGGGAATAGCAAGAGATCAATTAGCTATACAAAGATATAAAGGTCTTGGAGAAATGAACCCAGAACAATTATGGGATACAACAATGAATCCAGAGACAAGAATCTTAATAAAAGTAACAATGGATGATGCTATGAAGGCAGATAGAATATTTACAATATTAATGGGTGATGAAGTTGCACCTAGAAGAAAATTCATACAAGAAAATGCAAAATATGTTACTAATTTAGATGTGTAATATTAATAAAAAATATCCAAATTTATATTTGGGTATTTTTTTATTAATATAAATAATAATTAAAATTAATAAAATAAAAAATAATGTCGATTTATGAAATACGAAAATCATTGACAAAGCTTAAAGTAGAGAGTATTATATGGAAAATAAATAATTAAGTATTTATAAAAAGAGGTGATGAAATTAAATAAAAAATATAAATCAACACAAGATTGGCTTATGATAGAAAATATAGATAAAAATGGAATAATTAAAATAAAAAATAAAAATACATTTATAAAAATTTTAAAAATAAAGCCAATTAATTTTAATCTAAAAACGATTTTGGAAAAAGAAGCTATTTTAAATTCTTATAAAATATTTTTAAAAACTTGCAATTTTAATATTCAAATTTTAATTCATACTTCTAAAGAAGATATTTCAAAAATTATTTCTAATATTAAAAAAAAAGAAAAAAATAACTTAGAAATTATTTCTAAAAATTATATTAATTTCTTAAATAAAATTAATTCTGAAAAACAAACAGCCACAAAAAATTATTATATTATTATAGATGAAAATTTTGATGAGATTAAAAATGATATAGAAAATATTAATTATTTATTAAATGAAAAATATTTAAAAATTAAAGAATGCCTAAGCAAATGTGGTAATCAAGTAAGAGAATGTAAGAAAGAAGAAGTTATAAAGATAATTCATTATTTTTTAAATACAAATATTAATTTAAAAAATAATTAAATTAAAACTAAATTAATTAAAATAAATTATTTAAAAATAAATAAATTAAAATAAAATAATTAAAAAAAATAAATTAATAAATAAATAATAAATTAACAAAAAATTAAATAAAAAATAATTAATAAAAAATAAATTATTTAAAAGGGGTGATTAATAAAAATATATTTAATAAATTATTTATAAAAAATAAAAAAGAAAATAATTTAAAAGAAGAAAATTATTTATGTCCAGCATATATAAATAATTTAAATCCAAAATATTTAGAAATTGATGATATGTATTATTCAGGATTAATTATTGTAAATTATTTAAGAGAAAATGAAGATTTATTGCTAAAAAATATAATAGATTTAGACATAAACATGAATATTTCTATTTTTTACGAAAAACAAGATAAGTATAAAATGCTAAAAGAACTAACCTATAATATAGGAAATGTATCTGCGGATTTACAAGAAATAGGAGAGAACAGACAGGACTCGGATTTAGCAAAATATACCTATAATGATGCTAAATATATAAGAAAGGAAATGCAAATAAATAACCAGGATATATATTATTTGTATATTTATATAAATATTTTTTCTAATTCTATAAAGGAATTAGAATATAATTTAAATAAAATAGAAGGAATTATTCAAGGAAATGGAATGCAAAGTAGAAGAGCAAATTTCCGGCAGGAACAATTATATAAATCTAGTTTACCATTAATGAATAATGAAGATGATGTAAAAAGTGCAGGTAGAAGAAATATTTTAACTAATGGCCTTGTTAGTACATATCCATTTATTTCATCATCGATATTTGATGAAAAAGGAGTTTATATCGGAAGAAATATTCACAATAACTCAATGATATTTATAGATAGGTATAATACACAAAAATATAAAAACCCTAATATGTGTGTTTTTGGAATGTCTGGTGCAGGTAAATCTTTTTATATAAAATTACTAATATTAAGATATGGAATTCAAGATATAAATCAATATGTAATAGATCCAGATAGGGAATACAGTAATATTTGTAAAATATTAAATGGAACTCTACTAAAAATAGGACCTACTTCTAATACATATATAAATGTTTTTGATATAAGGGAAGAAAGTATAGAAAAAGATGAAAAAGGATATTTAGGAATTAAAATAAATAAATTAAAAGGATTTTTTAATTTAATTTTTGGAGAGATGAATGAAGAAGAAAAATCAATAATAGAAGAAAAGTTAATTGAATTATATGAAAATAAAAATATTAATTTTGACGACAAAAGTTTATATAAAATAAAAGATAAAAAATTAGTTTTTAAAGAAAGTAAAGACATGCCAATTTTAGAAGATTTTTACGAATTATTAGGAAAAGATAAAAGAACAAAAAAATTTCATATAAAATTATTACCTTTTGTAAAAGGTAGTTTAAATTATTTTAATAAATATACAAATATTAAAATAGAAAATAAATTAATTATTGCAGATATATATGAATTAGGAGAAGAAAATATAAAATATGGCATGTATATTTTCATAGATTTATTCTGGGATTT
>CALYAI010000036.1 GCA_944393475.1 uncultured Clostridia bacterium | reverse complement strand
GATGTAATACTGTTGGTGTATTTGGTATTTTTTCTTTAATTTTAGCTAAAATATCAAATCTTAATTTTGCTTCACCTTTAAATTTATATGCTCCATGGCTTGTACCTATAGCTATTGCTAAAGAATCACAACCTGTTCTCTTTACAAATTCTTCTGCTTCATCAGGATCTGTATACATTGCATCTTCTGCTGAAACATTAACATCATCTTCGATTCCTGCAAGTTTTCCAAGTTCAGCCTCTACAACAACTCCGTGTGCATGTGCATAATCTACAACTTCTTTTGTTAATTTTATATTTGTTTCGAAATCATATTTTGATCCGTCAAACATAACTGATGTATACCCACTATCTACACATAATTTACATGTTTCAAAATCTGCACCATGATCTAGATGTAATGCTACAGGAATATCATGTTCTTCTAATCCTGCTTCTATCATTTTCTTTAAATATGGTATTCTTGCATATTTAATAGCACCTGAAGAAGTTTGTAGTATAACTGGTGAATTTTCTTTTGCAGCTGCATCCATTATGGCTTGTACAAACTCCATATTATTAATATTAAATGCTCCTATAGCAAATTTCTCCTTCATTGATCTTTCAAACATGTCCTTTGTTGTTACAAATGGCATAAAAATCACCTTCCTTATATAATCTTATTTTACCCTACTATTTTATTTCTTATTCTTTTCGATGTCAACCGGTTTCTCATTTTTCTTTTGTTCAGCAATTTCTTGCATAGCCATATTTATGTACTCATCCAACTTTTGGCTTTGTTTAAGTATTTTTTCGTAATCCTCATTATCTGAAATCATTTTCTCTAATTTCGCTCTGTTTTTCATTATCGCAAGGTTAATATTCATATCGCATACCTCCCTATAAATATTATTTGTAAATATTATAGCATATCATGTCGATATTTTTTGTCGAAACCTGTCGACAAAGTAAATTTTTTTTAATTTTTTTCAAATAATGATATTATAAATGTGTCACCACTAAATGGATGATAGTATTTTTCCTTTTCTTTTATGCACTTTGTGCCTTCCATTTCCTTTATATAATCATACATATTTGTATCTCCAGCATCAATTACCCAAATTCTACCTTTATAGTTTTCTATATCCTCTAAAGAATTCGTAACTTTCATTTGAGGTGCAAATGCTCCATATGCTTTTTCTACTGTCCAATTATCTTTGTTATAGAAATATTGTTGATTTTCATCAAATTCTATTGCGACAGAACTACTTGGTCCGATTGTTGTATATACAAATATATCTTCATGTTGTACTTCTGCTTTTATTGCTTCTATTGGTTTTGTATTTTCTTCTGAATATGATTTATTCCAAAGTGTAACACCATTCCAAACAGAAAGTCCTATTAGTCCTATAATTATTATTGTTTTTATTACTCTGCTTTTTTCTACAGATAGCACATATGCAAATGCAAATATAAATAATCCTAGCATTGGTAACATATATCTTGGAATAAATACTGCTCTTTTTAAAGAAACTAATAATGTAACAAGTATTACTAATCCACATGTTGTAAGTGCTATTGTTACAGGTCTTATTTTTTTACTATCTTCCAAATATAATTTATGTATTCTTAAGATCATATAAATTACTATGAATAATCCAAATACTGCTGGATATCCAGAATTTATACTATCTAAGAAGAAAAATTCAATAATTTGAGTTATAATTTCCGGATAATTAACACTAATCCAAAATCCTTTAGATACCCTTGTTGCTTGCATAATAAAAATAATTGCTCCAGGAATATAACAAATTATTTGTATTGCACCATATATAAACCATCTTTTTAAAAGTTCTTTCTTTTCTCTAATTATATAGAATAATAAAATAATATTTATTATTCCAATTGTGAATAATGCAAAATAATGTGTATATGCACTGCAAATACTTGCTATTGCAAAAATTATCCAGTCTTTTTTATTATTATTTTTATAAGCTAAATATGCATATACTGCTGTAACTGTTACAAATAGCATGCTTAAGCTATACATTCTTATTTGTGAACCATAATGAATTGTAACAGGTAATAAAAGTAAGATTAAATTAAAATAAAAACTTACTTTTTCTCCAAATTCTTTTCTTATTTTAACAAAAGAAAAGATTGCAAGTAATACTATTGGTATTACAGAAAAAATTCTTAATGCAATTACTCCTGTTCCAAAAATTAATGAATATATTTTTAATAATACATAATATAGAATTGGGTGTACATCATTTATTGTTGATACAAATAAATTTCCCCATGGTTGCTTTGCAATTCCTACTGAATATGCCTCGTCAAACCATAAACTACTATTAAAACATAGTAAAAGAGGGGCTATTGCAACAAGTACAATAAGCCCTATATTAATTTTGTTTAAATGTTTTTCAAAAAATCTTTTCATTTTTTTCTCCATTCTATTTAACATTTGTTTGAACCTGTATATTTTCTCCATCACTTGTAACAAGTATATTTCCATCTTCATCCGTTCTATATACTTTAGATCCAACTGCTTCTAACTTATCTATTGTTTCTTGGTTTGGTAGGTTGTATGAATTATCTTTACCAACTTGAATTATTGAATATGCTGGCATTACTTGATTTACAAATGCTTGTGAGCTTGATGTTTTAGAGCCATGATGTCCAACTTTTAATACATCTGTTGGAAGCCAGCTTCGTGATGCTTCTACCTCTTCTTCTGCATCACCCATAAATAGAAAACTATTTCCACCATATGTCATTCTAATAACTATTGATGATAAATTTAAATTTTCCTCTGTGTCTTTAGTATCTGTTGCCATTATTGTACAATTTGCATTTGTTAATTTAAAAGCATCACCTGCAACAGGTGTAGTAACTTGTATATTTTTGTTTAATAAGCTATCTAATACATCTTCATATGTTTTTGTATTAGTTTGAATTTTTGGCATATACACTGTTCCAATTTCGAAATTATTAATAACGTCATCCATTCCACCTATATGGTCTTCATGTGGATGTGTCCCTATTAAGTAATCTATTTTTGTAACTCCTTTTTCTTTTAAGAAATTAACAACTGTACTTCCTTCCTCATTTGTTCCAGCATCAATTAGCATCGTTTTATCCTTGTCCATAACTAAAATACTGTCTGCCTGTCCAACGTCTAAATAATATACCATTAAATTTCCATCGACCTGTGCTTGTGTTTCTAATGTATTGGTAACTTCTATTGTTGAATCTTGTAGTACATTATTTCCTATTGCATTTCTTAAAAATTCGTTATAATCATGAGTTTCCCAATATGATTTTCCCATTAACATTAGAGCAATTAATATAATTAAAGAAACAATCCTATTAATCCATTTCCTTATTTTATATTCTTTTGTTTTCTTTCCAAGTTTTGCTCTTTCCCATAAGTTTGGTTTACTATTCTTTTGTTCCATAATTCATACCCCACTCTTTTTTCTATTTCCATAATTTATTCATTTTATCTTTTATTCTTTGTTCAATATTTTTCTCTTCTTCTAAGTCTATTTCATATTTTCCATTATTTATTTTTAATATAGATCCTTCATGAATACCATTAGGTAAATCGTTTTTATTTATGTTTATCATTTCTCCTGTATCCCTATTTTCGATTACCGCAATATCACCTTCAAATCTATCCACAGTATATCTATTTTCCATTTCTTCGAATTTATTTGTTAGCTCCCTTTTGAATTGATTTACATCAATATCATTTTGCCCCCTATTAAGTATTTCATTTAATAGGCTTATATCCAAATAAATTTCCTCCTTTTCTATTTTCCTTGCATTTTTTCTCTTATATATTTTACTTCTTCTTCCATATCCAATCTTACAAATAAAGGTTCTCCTTTTTCTATAACTTTTGTTTCATCTGGTATATTTTCGTATTCATATAGGCTATCCCATGTTTGTAATTCTGGATTTGCCAAACCTAATTGATTGAATATTTTATTTGAAGTATCTTCCATAAATGGACTAATTAATATTGCTATTTTTCTTAGATTTTCAGCTAAATGATACATTACAGATTTAAGCTCTTCTTTCTTTTCCTCATCTTTTGCAAGAGCCCATGGCATTGTTTCGTCAATATATTTATTTGTTCTAGATATTAAATTCCATATTTCTGCCAACGCTTCATTTAAATGTAAATCTTCCATTTTTTCTTCCACAATTTTTATTTGTGAAAGAGCATATTCTTCTATTTCGCTGTCCGGCTCATTTTTATGTCCATTATATTTATAAATATTTCCAGCAAAGTATTTATTTATCATTCCTACAGTTCTGTTTAATAGATTTCCTAAGTCATTACATAGGTCATAATTAAATCTTTCTACAAAACCTTCTGGGGTAAATACAGAATCTTGTCCATATGGCATTTCTCTTAATAAAAAGTATTTTGTAGCATCCAACCCATATTTATCTATTAACATTTCTGGATATACAACATTTCCTTTTGATTTAGACATCTTACCGTCTTTCATCATTATAAATCCATGAGCATATATTTTCTTTGGTAATGGTATTCCCAGTGCCATTAAGAATATTGGCCAATAAATTCCATGGAATCTTATAATGTCTTTTCCAACAACCTGTAAGTCTGCAGGCCAGTACTTTTTAAATAAAGTATCATCATCTGAACCATATCCCAATGCTGTAATATAGTTTGTTAAAGCATCCAACCAAACATATATTACATGCTTTGGATCACTTTTTACTTGAACTCCCCAATCAAATGTACATCTTGTTATACATAAGTCTTCTAATCCAGGTTTTAAGAAATTGTTAAATATCTCGTTTTTTCTTGATTCTGGTTCTATAAAATGGGGATTCTCTTCATAAAATTTTATTAGTCTATCTGCATATTTTTTCATATTAAAGAAATATGCTTCTTCTTTCATCTTCTTTACTTCTCTACCACAATCTGGACACTTTCCATCAACTAATTGCGTTTCTGTAAAATATGTTTCACAAGGCATACAGTACCAACCTTCGTATTCACCTTTATATATATCGCCTTGTTTTAGAAGTCTTTCAAAAATATCTTGTACTACCTTATAATGTCTTGGCTCCGTTGTTCTTATAAAGTCATCATATTCTATATTCATTTTTTTCCATAGTTTTTTAGCAGATTCTGCCATTTCGTCAACATGTTCTTGAGGAGTCATTCCTCTTTCTTTTGCTACTGTTTGGACCTTTTGACCATGTTCGTCAGAACCTGTTAAATAGTAGACATCATATCCTCTTTTTTCCTTATATTTTTTCATTGTATTTGTAAAAACTTCTGTATATGCTGTACCTATATGAAATTTTCCACTTGGATAATATATTGGGGTTGTAACATAGTATGTCTTTTTATCCATTTACATCATCTTCCTTTTATTTATAATTATTCGATAAAATCTATTTATTAGTCACTTAGTCTTTGCTCTATTAGCTCAGCTATTGACTTAGCCTTTTCTGTTATGTATTCTTGGTCTTTTCCTTCTATCATTACTCTTACTAATGGTTCTGTTCCAGAAGCTCTTATTAAAACTCTTCCATTTCCCGCAAATTCTTTTTCTACTGCTTCTATTGTATTTCTAATAACAGCATCTTTGTCAAAATCATATTTTTTATCATTAGAAACTTTTGCACCAACTAATACTTGAGGATATATATTTATTATTTTTTCTAGCTTGCTTGCTTTTTCTGCTTTTTCTAGCATTATAGATATGAACATTAAAGATGTTAATATTCCATCTCCAGTTGGATTGTAATCCAAGAATATAATATGACCAGATTGTTCTCCTCCTAGGTTATATCCTTCTTTCTTCATCTCTTCTAGTACATATCTATCTCCAACTTTTGTTCTTAATAATTTTAATCCATTATCTTTTGCATATAAATCCAATCCTAAGTTACTCATAACAGTTGCAACAAGTGTATCCTTTTTTAGAGTTCCTTTTTCTTTCATATAATTTGAAACAATTGCTAAAATTTTATCTCCATCAATTATTTCACCTTTTTCGTCAACTAATAAACATCTATCTCCATCCCCATCATATGCAATACCTAGATCATATCCGTTTTCTACAACATAGTTCTGAAGCATTTCTAGATGTGTTGATCCACAGCCTTTGTTTATATTTATTCCATTTGGTGTATTGTTTATAATTTTATGATTTATTTTTAGTTTAGAAAATACTTTTTCTGCAACTTCGAATGTTGCACCATTTGCTGTATCAATTACAACTTTAAAATCGTCCCTATTATATTTTTCTATTATCTCTTCGAAGTTTTTTCTAAAGAAATATATATATTCATCTACTAAATCCCTTGCATCTTCTGCAATTCCAATTTTTTCGTTACATGCAGCAAGTTCATTTAATTTTCCAGAATCCATAACTTCTTCTATTTCTTCTTCTATATTATCCGGTATTTTTGTTCCTTCATTACTAAAGTACTTTACACCATTAAATTCATAAGTATTGTGTGATGCAGAAATAACAACACTTGCATCTGCTTTTAATTTTCTTGTTAAATATGCCACTGCAGGAGTTGGTAAAACACCTAATTGTTTTACATTTGCTCCATAACTTAAAAATCCAGCAGTCATAGCACTTTCTATTAGAGTACCAGATATTCTTGTATCTCTACCAATTAAAATAGTTGGACTATGATCAGAATGCTTAGCTAAAACATAAGCACCTGCCTTTGCAACTTTATATACTAATTCTGGAGTTAACTCCGTATTAGCAATTCTTCTAATTCCATCAGTTCCAAAATATTTTCTCATAATTTTCCTCCTTATATGGCTACCTACATTCTATCTGGCATTTCCATTCCAAGTAGTCCAGCACCTATTTTTAAGACATTTCCTACCATATATGTTAAGCATAGTCTTGATTTCTTTATTTTTTCATCTTCTACTATAATTTTGTTGTCATTGTAGAAGCTACTATATAATTTTGCTATTTCTATTAGATAACGTGATATTATAGATGGTTCATTTTTTTCTACTGCTTGTTCTATTACACTATTAAACATATATATCTGTTTTACAAGCTCTAATCCATGTTCTTCTAGTTCTTTTATATCTACATCTTCTTTATGCATTATATAGTTTTCTTTATCTAGTATACTTTTTGTTCTTACATACATATATTGGATATATGGTCCTGTTTCTCCTTGGAAGTTTAACATTATATCCCAATCGAAAACTTCATCTTTTATTATATTATTAGATAAATCATTAAATATTACTGCACCAATACCAACTTTTTTTGCTATATCATCTTTTCCTTCTAGATTTTCATTTTTTTCTTCTATTATTGTTTTAGCTCTAGAAATAGCTTCATTTAATAAATCTTCTAATTTTATAAGTGTTCCTTCTCTTGTTGACATTTTACCTGTTCTTAATCTTACCATTCCAAATGGTACATGTATTAGTCCTTTTAGATATTTTTCATCTAAATCTAAATACTTAGCTACTTCGAATACTTGCTTAAAATGTAGGTTTTGCTCATATGCTACAACATATATGCATTTTTCGAAGTCAAAAGTTCTTGCCCTATATAAAATTGCAGCCAAATCACGTGTTGCATAAGATGTTGAACCATTTGATTTTATTACCATTAGTGGTGGCATTTTAGCATATTCTAGGTCAACAATTTCTGCCCCCTGTGATTCTACTAATTTGTTGTTCTTTCTTAATATTTCTATTACTTCTGGCATTTTATCCGTATAGAAAGATTCTCCTGTATTGTAATCAAAATGAATATTTAAAATATCATATATTCTTTGGAATTCTTTTAAGCTTACATCTTTAAATTTTTGCCATATTTTTGTACAATATTCTTCCCCATCTTCTAATTTTTTAAAATTATTTCTACAATCTTCTAATACTGATTCATCTTCTTTGCATAATTCATTAATTCTTACATATATTTCTGTAAGTTTATCTATTGGATTTTCTTCTAGATCATATTCATTTCCAAATCTTTTATATCCTTCTATTAATTTACCAAATTGTGTTCCCCAGTCACCCAAGTGATTAATTCCAATAGAATTATATCCTAAGAATTTATACATATTGTATAATGCTCTACCAATTATTGTTGTTCTTAGATGTCCAATATGGAATGGTTTTGCAATATTTGGTGAGGAATAATCTATTACAATATTTTTTCCATTACCCTTATTCGATGAACCATATTTTTCTTTTTGCTCTTCCATTTGTTTTAATAAATCTTGTATTAATAATTCATTGTTAACAAAAATATTTAAAAATCCATTTACTGTTTCTATTTTAGATATATATTCATTTGGCATTTCTATTTTTGATTTTATTTCTTCTGCTATCATTACAGGTGATTTTTTCATCTGTTTTGCAAGTTTAAAACATGGAAGTGCATAATCTCCCATTTTTGTATCTTTTGGAATTTCTATATATGTCTCTAATTCTTCTTTTGAAATCTCCAAAACTTTATTTATTTCTTCCGCTATTTTTTCTTTAAAATCTATCATGTATTTCACCCTATTCCATCCTATTTTCCGTGCTTATTATATAATAAATTAATTTGTTTTGCAATAAAAAAAGCATAAAAAAAGCGCGGGTGCGCGGGCTGTTTCTAGCCCACGCACTCGCTTATAGCACCAGTAATTACTTGCGGTGCAGATCTCCGTTACCACTACGAAGGTTCGGGAGGAAGAACTCTACAGAGCAGTCAAAACCGAACAAGGTATCCGGCTGACCATCGATGTATTCCTTCCAAATAGCATTCTCATCGACCTCCAAGCCATCAATATGCTGGAAGGTAGCAGTGAAGTTCCCTTGAGGTACAATCCGCTGTGCAAGTGGATCTGCATAGCCCCAGGTTCCCCTTTCGTCGTTTCTTCTAATTCGGAAGACCTTGTCATACCCGTGAAAGCTTTCACCAACCTCATCCTTATGCATGAGGAAGAAAGAAATCTCACTAGTATTGGCAAAACCAAAGAGATACTGGTTCCTGCCTGCAACACGTCCGCGAAGAATTCCAGTCGAAGAGTCCACAATGAACTCTGCATGGAACTTGTCCACCTCATTGGAGTCCTGCTTATACTCGATCGTAATCCCATAAAGCCTGCCCATTTTCTTCTCCTTACTGTAAGTTTCTTTACTTAGCAATGCTTTGTTAAAAAACTCCCTTCGGTTGAAATCTTTTTGCATAGTAGATCATCTTTAATTATACCATGTTTTCCTTACATTTTCAACTCATATTAGATTTACTACTGTTAATACAAATGCTAAAATTGTATATATAACTAAAATCCATTTATACATAACATTTATCGCTAGATACTCATTTATAAATGCTTCTGGGAAATAATACCAAAGAGTTGAACTGCCTTTTCCATCTGCTTTTATATTGTTTTTACTTGCATATATCTTTGCTCTTAAAATATGAAAATTATTGCTTACAAAAGCTATGTTTTTATAAATATTCAATTCTTCTAATTTCTTTTTTGCAAATTTAAAGTTTTCCAAAGTATTTTTCGATTTATCTTCTTTTATTAAACTTTCCTCTGGAATATTATTTTCCACTAAATATTTGCACATTGCTTCTGCTTCAGAAATTTTCTCTTCCCTTATTCTTCCTCCAGAAAGAATAATTTTAGGTTTTCTTTTTTGCTCATTATATATTTTGATTGTTAAATTTAATCTCTTTCTAAGTGCTCGTGTTAATTCTGTTCCATTAAGCAAATATCCACCCAATACAATTAGTGCTTCATATTCTTTTTTTCTAAGTCTGATATTTACAAAAATACTTGCTATGCAAAAAATTATAAATGTAATTGAAAAATAAACTGACATTATTTGTATAAATCTTGTTAATACGTTTTCAAAATATCTTGGCATAACAGAAAGGAGTATTACAATAACTCCCAATACTAATATTAAGTATTTTCTTTTAAAGATACTCCTTTTTTTGTTTATATCAGTAAAAATTCCAGATATTCCACTATATATTAATAATATTCCTATAATAAAAAATATATTTAAAAATAAATTTTCCATAACAACTCCACTTTATTTTATTCTGCTGCTTTTTCCAAATCTTTAACTAAATTATTTATTAAATTTTTAAGTCCTGTAACAATTATATATGCCAAAATTAAACTTGCCACTAATATAACTATTGCATCACCATCAACCGGTGTTAAATGTAATAAATTTCTAAATAATAGTACTGCACAGAAAAATCCAACTGCGGTTGTTGTACATAAAAATGTACTTATTCTATTAAATGGTCTACATGCATCTATTACAGCAAATATACTTACACCACCAATTAATAGATACATTAGTGTTTCTGACTCTTCTAAACTTAGTTCCAAACCTGCTCTTGTAAATGTTAGAATTACTATGCCAATAATTATTGTTAATGCATATGGTAGAGCATTCTTTATTACCGTTCTTAGGAAGCGACCTCTTATTGGTTTTGAATTTTCTAAGAATGATAGGAAGAAAGATGTATATCCTTCTATTACTAAATCTATTAATGTTATTTGAATTGGTATGAATGGGAATGCTGTATTTGTAACAATGTTAAACAATGATAATAGCATTGAATATATTGTTTTTATAAAGAATATTCTTGCTACATTTGTTATATTGTTTACGACTCTTCTACCTTCCATTAATACATCTTTAAGTACACTAAAATCCGAATTTAAAAGAACTATTTGTGAAACCTGTCTTGCAATATCGGATGCTTCTGGTAATGTTATACTACAATCTGCTTGTTTTAGTGCAATTACATCATTAACACCATCACCAGTCATTGCCACTGAATGTCCTTTTGCTTGAAGTGCCTTTACAATAATACTTTTTTGATGTGGCAAAACTCTTGCAAAAACACTATATTTTTCAACTAATGCAGGAATTTCGTCATCTGAGTTAAGTGTTGATAAATCAATGTATGAATCATATGTTTCTAATCCCGCTTTTTTAGCAATACTAGAAACTGTTAGTGGGTTATCTCCAGATATTATTTTAATATCTACCTTTTGTGTTTTAAAGAATCCCAACATTTCTTTTGCATTCTTTCTTAATGGATCATCCAAAGTTATAGCTGCCACAATTTCTAGGTGTGGTAAATTTTCGTCGCTTATAATATCTTGTGTATATGCTATAAATAACATCCTTTTTCCTGCTTTTTGCTCTTCTATAATTTTGTCCGGCATCTCCATATTGCTTTTTTCTATAAGCCTTTCAGGTGCACCTAATACAATTGATCCAAGGTTCTTAAAGCTTATTGAACTCCACTTTCTTTCTGAAGAAAATGCCATATTATCTGCAACTTCGAAGCTATCTTCACCCTTAAAATAGTCTTTTAGAGCTATAAAAGTTGCGTTATTATCAGTCATTTCGTTTACAAAAGCAGTCATTAATGAATTCATTGAACGTGGTAAACAATTTTCGTTATATATTTCCACATTGTCAACTTTCATTTTACCTTCTGTTATTGTACCTGTTTTATCTAAGCATAATGTATCTATGTGTGCCAATGTTTCTACACTATATAAATCCTGTACCAAAACGCTTTTTTTAGCAAGTTTTATAACACCTGTTGCTAGTGAAATAGTTATAAGTAACATCAATCCTTTTGGAAGCATTCCTAATAATGCTGCTGCTGTTGATACAACAGAATTTGTTATATCTATATTTCTAAAGAAATAAGCTTGAACAAAAAGAATTAGACCTACTGGAATAATTACAAAACTTGTAAATCTTGTTACTCTCCTCATTGAATTAACTAGTTCTGATTCTGCTCTTTTATATTTCTTTGTTTCGCTTGTAATTTGTGCTGCAAAATTATCTTTGCCCACTTTTTCTACCTTTGAATAGCATTTGCCACTTATTACATAGCTTCCTGATAACAATTTATCTCCTTTTTGTTTTAAAATTGTATCAGATTCACCTGTAAGTAAAGATTCATTTACTTCAACTTCACCATCTATTACAACAGAATCTGCACAAATTTGTTTTCCTGAATCTAGAATAATCACATCATCTAGTACTATTTCATCAATATTTAATTCTTTTTCTTTTCCATTTCTAACAACTGTTGCTTTGGAAATTTTTAGTACAGAAAGCTTTTGTACTAAATTCCTTGCATGAATCTCCTGAACTATTCCAATTACTATATTTACAATTATTATTAACATATACGCTAAGTTTGTATATGCTTTTACAGCTATTAATGCTATTGCTATTAATAGGTTAAATAAGTTGAATAAAGTACAAACATTATCTCTAATGATTTCCCAATTAGTCCTTGTTTTATCATCATCTACTTTGTTTACTTTTCCTTCTGACATTCTTTCTTTTACTTGTTCATCTGTTAAGCCTTTTAATTCTTCGTCCAAAACTTTACACTCCTTTTCTTTCGCTTTTTTGTATTTTACCATACACTACAATATATTACTATATAATTTTCAAAAAAACAAGCTACCAAATCTCTCATTTGGTAGCTATATATTATTAAAATAAAAGGGGATTTTTAACGTGTTTCATTTGCTAGTACTGACATTTCATAATCTAATTTTCTTATTTGTTTAGCAGCTTTAATTAATCTCTTTGAAGCATGCTTTGTAACATTTTTATTTTTATATTTCAACTCATGTTCTATACTTGACCAAAAGTCCATTGCCATAGTCCTTATCTGAACTTCTGCTTTTACATATACCTCTCCAAATTTGCTTTTAACTGGCACTTCTATTATTAAATGTAAACATGCATATCCACTTGGTTTTGGTTTTTTTATAAAATCTTTTTCATTTAAAACCTTTATTTTTGGATTCCTAATTAGCAAATTTCTTACCACATATACATTTTCTTGGAATGGGCATATAATTCTTATTCCTGCAATATCATTAATTTTTTCTATTAAATCTTTATAATTTAAATTATAGTGTTTTTTATTCATTTTATTAATAATACTCTCCGGACTCTTTATCCTGTATTTCACATGATCTATAAGATTTATATTGCTATACATCACCTCCATATCATTAATAATTTTTTTAACTTCTTCTATGCTAAGTAAATATATTGCCATTAACTCCTTAAAAACATCGCTTTTAACTGTTAATTTTTTATCTTGTATAACTTCCTTTTCTTTCTTAATCAGCTCACTTTCTATGTAGCATCAACTCCTTTCTTTTAGTATGGTCTTATTTTATATATACATTATTTCCAAAGTATTGTTTTATTGTGTTTTATTTGTAAATTAATTTTTTATTATTTGAACTCTTTGTGAAGAAAAAAGAACGAAGTAATTATATATTACTCCGTTCTTTAAACTTTTATTTTATTAGAATTGTCTTAATTTTTTAATAAAAATCATACTTTCGATTATATCTAATATTGCATATGCTATCATCATACCTCCAACTAAAGATATTATAGCTCCGCTATTTAACGCTATAAATAATCCCAACAATATGATAGCTATAGCTAATATAATTGTATAAATCCACACTTGCGAATTTATTTCTTTTAGCTTTAGTGATAATCTCATCCTAACTAATCCATTATATATAATCCATATTCCTATAACTATTCTTATTATTGCACTAACTGCATCTGCATAGATTATTATTAGGATTCCAATAAGAGTTGCAATTAGTCCCACAAGTAAAGAAAAGTTATAATATTCTCCGATTGCTCTTCCTTGGACATATGTAATTAGTCTTGCAATGCCTATAGCTATAAAAAACAATCCTATCATCCAAGAAAT
>CALYAI010000035.1 GCA_944393475.1 uncultured Clostridia bacterium | reverse complement strand
TTGTGGAGATTATATTGGTGGAGTATATCCAGATAAGGGTAAGATATTCTCTAGAGATGTTGGTAGAAAAGCTCATAATGATCCGGTTATAGCCGACAGAAGAAGAAAATTCCAAGAAAGTGAACGTATACGTAGAGAAAAAGATGCAAAAAGGGCAGAATTATACAGACAATTACATGAACTTGATGGAAATCCATATGACTATAGATAAACAACATTGAGAGGGATGGAAATGACAGATTTATTAATTAAATTATTCATAAAAGATAAAAATGTAAAAGATACAAAAGTAAGAAGTAAATTTGGAATGCTAGCAAGTATTACAGGAATAGTTATAAATATATTTTTATCAATTATAAAACTTATTATAGGTATAATTGCAAACTCTATATCTATTATATCTGATGCAGTAAATAATATTTCGGATGTAGGGTCTTCAGTTGTAACTATGATAGGTTTTAAAATTTCGCAGAAAAAAATAGACAAAGACCATCCATGGGGACATGGAAGAATGGAATATATTGCAGCATTTATTGTAGATATGATAATTTTAATGGTTGGTATAGAATTACTAAGAACATCGGTGGACAAAATAATTCATCCAGAATTGCCAGATGTAAGTATTGCAACAATTATAATTTTAGTATTAGCAATATTAACGAAATTATGGTTATTCTTTTTCTATAGAAAAATAGCTAAAACAATAGATTCAAATGCAGTTAAAGGAAATGCATATGATAGTATCTCGGATTCAATTTCTACATTTGTTGTTTTAATATCTGCTGTAATTGCAAAAATTTGTGGAGTATCCATAGATGGATATGCCAGTTTACTAGTTTCTTTATTTATTATATATACAGGATTTACAGCGATAAAAGAAACAGTGGATTTATTACTTGGAATGAAGCCTGATCCAGAATTTATTAAAAACATAGAAAGAGAAGCAAAGAAATATGATATGATTTCTGGAATACACGATATTATGGTACATGACTATGGTCCAGGTAGAAAAATCGTTTCATTCCATGCAGAAGTTCCAGCAGATGGCGATATTTGTAAAGTACATGACATAATCGATCAGATGGAACAAGATATGCTAAAAAAATTTAATTGTATTACAACAATACATATGGATCCAATTGTTGTTAATAATGAGGAGATTAACAGCATGAGGAAGTTTACAGAGAAAATTGTAACAGATTTAAATCCTAAGTTTTCAATACATGATTTTAGAATGACTGACGGAGGGAAAAGAGTAAACTTAATTTTTGATTTAGTAGTTCCAAGAGATAAAGAATATAATGCAGATGAAATAAGAAAGAATATACAAAAACAAATACATGAAAAAAATGAGAAATATTATGCTGTTATAAAAGTAGAAACATCATATATTTAATTAATAAAAAGAGGGATCCTATTTCAGGATACCCTCTTTTCCTATTAATACATTTGATATGTAAATCCTGTAACACCTTTGTCGTCATATATTGTTAGTTTAAAGTATTTTGAATATTCATCTTGATATGTATATACCCAATATCCTAAACTATCAGAACGATAAGTATCCTTTGGTTCACCATATGCAGCTTTAACTTCATCAAGTGTACTTCCATTATGTATACCTTTTGCAAAAGAGAAAGTTACTGGTTTTTTGGCAAAAGCATTATCAACATTTATTGCCCAGATTTGGCAATCCAATATATCCTTTGCACCATCTGATGTATTAGTAAATCCAACAGTAATATCTGAATCAAAATTTGAATTTTCTAGATCAATAGTACTAGAGATTTTATCACCTTTATTCATTATATATCCATTTGAATATCCATAATCAGCTAAATTAAATGACCAACCATTGTTTTTGATTTGATTATAATCAAAAGCTAATTTATATGTTTGGTTGTTTAGGATAAATTCACAATCTTTCCAATCATCAGAAACACTACCGGTACTTGAAGGTTGTGAAGTAGATGATGAATTATCTGTAGCAGTATTAGTTACAGAATTATTAGAAACATTTTCTGGTTTCTCTTCTGTTTCTTCAGAATTTACAACATTTGTTGTACTATTTGTAGGAACATTAGAAGCAGTATTTGATTTGTTCATAAAAAATAAAATTGCAGCAAATATAACAACTAGTAT
This sequence comes from uncultured Clostridia bacterium, assembly GCA_944393475.1. Taxonomy (GTDB): domain Bacteria; phylum Bacillota; class Clostridia; order TANB77; family CAG-508; genus Merdicola. Next base: position 12,591 of record CALYAI010000035.1, on the reverse strand, counting down.
AACTACCACAGCTACTATAATAATTATTAATGTTGACATATTTACTGTTTTTTTAGCATTATTTTCAGCCATATTAAATATCCTCCTTTTATTAATTTTAATTAAATTGTATTCAATTAAAATTATATAGTCAATACATTTTATATGTTTTTTATGTTACAAAAGTAAAAAAAGGAGTATTATCTTTAAAAGATTGAGAAAAACGAAGAAAGAACACAAAAAAATTCAAAACAAAAGAATTTTTAAATGCCAAAATAAAAACTAAGCTAAACTAATTTAAAAATATTATAATTAGGGGTTGGAAAAATACAAAAACACTTGTATAATAATATCAATGGTGCATTATTCTAGTCGTACAAACTTTACGAGGGTGGGGCTAAAAATCCACTAAAGAGCACATCGGTGAAGTTTCTTAGTATTGCGCGAAATGCCAGTTTTGTGTGGTACTAGGGAGTAAAGAAATTAGGGTATTATATAATGGCATATATAAAACTCCCTGGTTTCGCGGAGACTTAAAACAATTTGTTTTAAGTGTAACCTATGGTGAGTGCCAAGACACAATATACATAGTGTAGCTTGTCTTGAGTGAATATACTGGGATTAATCGAAAAAGATAATCTTTGGCCAAAGATTATTTGATTATGAAATTATATTTGCAAAAAAGACTAGTAAAGAATATTTGTACGTTAAGGAAAACTTCTAGAATGTTTGCTTACAGAAAGCAAGGAAGTTTAAGGATTAAGGTACAGATTTAAGTGGTAATCTGGTAGCTATTGAAATATATAGATATTCCTCTTAAATGGAAACAGCTCTAACAGTAATGTTAAGCGAGGGATAGAGAAATTCGACCAGACCTAAACTGTAAAATTTACTTAAGCTTTTACCATTACTAACAACCTTATGAGGCAGATTTTTCTGCCTTAATTTTGTTAAAACGAAAGGAGATTATTGCATAAATTTATATGCAAAAGATAATATGAAAGAAAAAAAAGAAAAAAAAGATAAAAAAAAGAATTCTGAAGTTATGTGGTATGTAAAAGTTTCAATAATGACATTTATCTTGTCCATGTTATTCTCTTACATATCAGGTAATGGAGTATCAAATTTAAGTATGATACCAGCACTATTAATATTAGCAATAGTTATTTTTGCAGGTGTAGTTGCAGACTTTGTTGGTATGGCTGTAACAATTGCAAACGAAAACGAATTCCATGCTAAAGCTACAAAAAAGGTAAAGGGTTCAAAGGATTCTATTCAATTAATTAGAAATGCACCAAAGGTTGCTAATATATGTTCCGATGTAATCGGGGATATTTGTGGTGTACTAAGTGGTGCGATAAGTGCATTAATTACTGTTAAAATTACAGATCAGTTTGGCTTAAGCTTTGACATACAATTTATTGTAAGTGCTGCAGTTGCTGCAATAACTGTTTCCGGTAAAGCAGTAGGTAAAGTAATTGCTACAAATAATGCTACAAAGGTAGTTCATACAGTTGGAATAATTGTAAATAAATTTAAGAGAAATAAATAATATAAAGGGGGCAAATTATTGCTCTCTTTTTTTGTGTAATAATATAAATTTACTGTTTTGCTAGTTAAAAATATGATATGCTATGTATAGAAATGGAGGAAATATATATGAAAATATTGCATTTAGCAGATTTGCACTTGGGCAAAATCTTGCAAGAACAATCATTAATAGAAGATCAAAAATATATGCTAAACGAAATTATAAATATAATAAAAGATGAGAATGTAGAAGCTGTTTTAATTTCTGGAGATATTTATGATAGAAGCATACCATCAGTAGAAGCTGTTAATTTACTTGATGAATTTTTAAAAAAATTAGCAAAAGAATTAAAACTAAAAGTATTTATAATTGCAGGAAACCATGATTCTAAAGAAAGATTGAATTTTGGGAGCAAAATGTTTGAAGATGATGGAATATATATAGAAACAAAATATAAAGGTAATTTAAGAAAAATTAGCTTAAATGACGAATTTGGAAAATTAAATATATTTATGTTGCCATTTATAAAGCCAATAGAAGTAAAACAATTTTTTGATGAGGACTTAGAAAATAATTATAATACAGCCATAAGTAAAATTATAGGAAAAGAGAAAATAGATACGAATGAAAGAAATATAATATTAGTTCATCAATTTATTACTGCTGGCACAAATGAGCCCGAAAGAACAGAATCTGAGGTATTAACACTTGGAGGTATGGAAAATGTTGATGTTTCTAATTTTAATAATTTTGATTATGTTGCTATTGGACATGTGCATAGAGCACAGCGTATTGGCAGAGATACAGCAAGATATGCAGGTACAATGCTTAAATATTCTTTTTCTGAAGTAAACGATAATAAGAGTGTACCAATTATAGATATAAAAGAAAAAGGAAATATAAATATAAAATTAATTCCACTAAAACCATTAAGAGACATGAGAGAGATTAAAGGGCCACTAGAGAAATTATTAAGTAAAGAAATCTATGAGCAAGGAAATACGGAAGACTACATAAAAGCAATAATTACAAATGAGGAGCCAGTATATGATGCTATTGGCAAAATAAGGCGAGTATATCCTAATACATTAAAACTGGAAATAAAAAACAGTAAAACCATAAACGATATAAAAATACAAAATATGAATTTAGAAAACCTAAAAAAGAAAAGTGAATTAGAACTATTTGCAGATTTTTATAAATCTCAAAATGCAGTTGAACTAGATGAAAAACAAATAAGCATAATGCAAAAAATAATTGAGGAGGCTAAAAATGAAACCGATTAAATTAATAATTAGTGCCTTTGGACCATATAAAGATAGAGTTAATATAGATTTTTCTAAACTTGGAGAAAATGGGATTTTTCTAATTACAGGAGATACTGGTGCAGGAAAAACAACAATATTTGACGCGATTTCTTTTGCATTATTTGGAGAAGTAAGTGGTTCAAACAGACCAATACAATCACTTAGGAGTGATTTTGCAGATATAGAACAAGAAACATATGTTGAATTAGAATTTATGCACAAAGATATAAATTATGTGATAAGAAGAAATCCAGAATATGAAAGACCTAAAAAAAGAGGTGAAGGAACAACAAAGAAATCAGCAGATGCATCACTACAATATGAAAAAGAAGTAATTTCTGGAATAAAGAATGTTGATACAAAAATAGAAGAAATTCTAGGTATTAATGCAAAACAATTTAAACAAATAGCAATGCTTGCACAAGGTGAATTTTTAAAAATATTATTTGCAGAAAGTAAGGATAGAACAGAAATATTCAGAAAAATATTCGATACAGATATATATAATTTAATTGCAAAAAAATTAAAGGAAAAACTAAAAGAAAGCAATGATGAACTAAATTCATTAAGACAAGCCTTCATAACAAATGTAGATAATATTATTTGGAGTGAAGAAAAAGAAGTGTTAGACAAATTATATGTGGAGAATATTTTAGTTGAATTGAAAAATGAAATAAAGAAAAATGAAAATGAAAAACTAGAGATAGACAATGAAGTAGAAGACAAAGAAAAAAATATTAAGAAAAAAGAAGATGCAGTAAGTCAACAAACTAAAATTAATGATAATATTATAGAATTTAATAATTTAGTAAAATTAAGGGAGAAATACCAAAATCAAGCAGAGAAAATTAAAAATATAAAAGATAGAATAAATAAAAACCAACTAATAAAAGAAAGAATAAGTCCAAAAGAAGAAAAAATAGAAATAGAGAGAAACACAATAAAAGATATAGCAAAAGAAATAGAAAATATAATTAAAAGTATTAGGTTAAAAGAAGAGGCAGAAAAAGAATCTTCCAAAAAACTAGAAAATGTAGAAAAAATAGGTAATATTTTTAAGGAATATAGCAAAGATACAGAATATAAAAATGAATTAGTTAACAATTTACAAATAATAGAGAAAGCAGAAAAAATGCAAGATGATAAGTTAGAAGCAGTTAAAGAATACGAAAAAGCAGAAAAAGAATATATAGATTTAAACAATGAATATTTAAGTAAAGAAGACGAATTCTTTAAAGAACAAGCAGGAATACTTGCTGAAAAATTAGAACTAAATAAGCCATGCCCTGTTTGTGGTAGTTTAGAACATCCTAATATTGCTAAAAAAAGTGATAGTGTTCTTTCTAAAGAAGAATTGGAAAAATTAAAAACAGACTTGGAAGATAAACAGAAATTAAAACAAAGTAAGCAGGAGAATTGTATTAGTATTAATTCTTCTTTAAAAACATTAATAAAAGAAAATGAAGGAATCTTTGAGGATATTACAGAGAACAATATGGATTTTAGTATCTTAAAAAGCAGAATATCAGAGGAAAAAGGAAAAAAAGAAATTACAATTACTACAAATGAAGAAACATTAAAATCATTATACTATGAAGTAAAAAATGAAGATTTAGAAATAGAAAGCTTTGAATATGAAAAATTTAAAGAGGAAATTATAAATAAAATAAATGAAGAAAGGAATAAATTAATTCAAGAACAAACTGTGTTCAAAACGAAGAACAAGCAATTAGAACAGGAAAGAAAGACATTAAATAAATATGAAGAAGACTATATGTTAGAAATAAAAAAACTAGGATTTAATACAGAAAAAGAATATAAAGATATTCTTATGACTGATGAACAGATAAAAAAAGAAAATGAAAGAATAGAAAAATATAATACTAATGTAATAACAAATAATACAAAAATAGATGGACTGGAAAAAGAGGTAAAGAACAAAAAATTAGTTGATTTAACAGATTTGAACAATGAGTTAATACTAGACAGAACAGAATTAAAGAAAAAACAAGATAAACAATTAGATATAATAAGTAAATTTAATAATAACAAAAAGATCTATTCAAAACTAAAAGAAACAGGTATAGATTTAAATAAGAAAGAAAAGGAATGTGCTATGCTAGAAGATTTAAGTAAAACAGCAAATGGAACATTGCCAAATAAGAAAAGAATAGAATTCGAACAATATGTACAAGCTACATATTTTGATATGATAATAGCAGAAGCTAATAAGAGATTATTAAAAATGACAGAAGGTAGATTTGTTCTAGTAAGAAAAGAAAACCCAGAAAGGCAGTCAGATAGAATTGGGTTAGACTTAGAAGTAATAGATAATTATACAGGCAAAAAAAGAGATGTAAAATCATTATCAGGAGGAGAATCTTTTAAAGCAGCACTATCACTTGCACTTGGACTATCAGATGTTATACAAAGTTATTCGGGAGGAGTTGTTATAGATACTTTATTTATAGACGAAGGATTTGGATCTTTGGATACAGAATCTAGGGAACAAGCTATAAATACCCTAAGTTTATTAATAGATGGAAATAAATTAGTTGGAATAATAAGCCATGTTACAGAACTTAAAGAAAGAATAGATAAAAAGATTATTGTAACAAAAACAAATGAAGGAAGTAGAGTAGAAATATATTAAAAAATATATTAAATAAAAAATTATTATGATAAAATACAAATGTATTTATATAAATTAGTAAGAAGGAGTGCTAAAAATGGAAGGGGATAAAAAGCGAATACTAATAACAGCAGCTGGTGGAACCGATCCGTATACATTAACAGAAGGAACAAATGACTATAATGATGGATCAATTTTATCAATTATAAGACAAAAAGAATACGAAAATGAACCAATAACAGAGGCATATGTATATTTGTCTTTAGAAATGGCAATTAGAGAAGCAAGAAATAAGGTTTTTACTAAATCTATAAAATCAATAAATCCAAATATAGAAGTAAAAATATTTCCAGAGGGTGCTGTAGAAGAAGTAAAAAAACTTATAGAGCAAAAAGAAATAACAGAAGAAGTAGTAGAGAATGAAAGGCAAAAAGCGATAGAAAAAGCTAAAGAAAACAATCCAAATTTTAATGAAGAAGCAATAAGAAGAAATTTAACAGATGATAAAATAATATTTAATTTAATAAAAAGCGATGTAAAAATTGCAATTTTTAATGCAAATAAATTTGGTATTTTCTATTCGGATTTTTATGAAATAATAAGAAGAATAAAAGAAAAATACGGAACGAGTATTCCAGAAATATTTATAAATGTATCAAGTGGTACTCCGGCAATGGAAATGGATTTAGATTTAATAGCAATTACTAATAATGAGATTAAGGCAAAGATAGTACAGGTTTCTACACCAATGGCATCTTCAAATGTTAGAGGAAATAGAGGTTATGCAACAGCAAGTGAGGAGCAATTAAAAGCACTTAATGAAGTAGAACAAAGTAGAAGGGAAAATTCTGGCTATATAAAAAGAGTTTCATACGAAAACATGGAAAAAACAAGAAAGTTAATTTTATTAGAAAGCCTAGAAGATAGCTTTGCTAAATACGATTATGCAGGTGCATATAATGCAGTTAGGGAAAATATAGGAATAATAAAAGAAGATTCATTAATCGTAAAATATGTTACAAATTTATATTATAGATATATTGGAGATGATAAAAAAGCAAGAAGCGAGAAAATCTTTTTGCCAGACAAAGATGGTAATAAAATTACACTTGGCGAATTATATCCAATATTTGATGATAATGATAATAGAGTAAAAGAAATATTAAAAGTAAGAGGATTAGTAGAAAGAATAAATGTAATGAAAGTTAAGGAGCAGAGGCAGGAAATAAATGATTGGCTCCTAATTACACAAACAATTATAGAATCATTATATAGAAGGCTAATATATGTGGTTTGTGATTCTTTTAATGTTGATGAAATTATAAAAAAAAAAAAAAAAAGCGGGAAATATGGAAAGATAGATATCGATCTATTTAATAAGATTAATTTTAATGGAAAATATGAAAAAATAAGAATAAAGGTAGAAAAAAATGATTCTGAATATGTAAATGCATTTTTCCTAAGAAGTATTCTATATTCTTGGCTAGTAGGAAAAAATTATGATAAAAAGCTAAAAGATATAATTGTAATTTTGGATAAAATAAGAAATTCTAGAAATTTGGCAGCACATACTGAAGAATTTATAACATTGGAAACTTTAAACAATAGTTTTTTAGAAGCAATAGAATTAGAAAATGAATATAGAGCTAATAACAATATAGATATCTTAGCACTAACAGAAGAGGAAAAGAAAAACGCAACAGTAATTACTAACAAATTAATAATAAATCTATTAAATAAAATAATGGAACAAAGTATATATAAGACAAAAATGGATGAAGCGTTAAGTATATATAATAATCTAAAAGACAAAGTATTAGACCTATTAAGAAAAGAAATAGAAAGTGAATAATTAAGAGAAAGGATCGGTCAAAAAATATGGAAAACAAACCTGTAATTGCAATTTATGATGTAAGAGGAATACAAGATTATATTTTTAGGACAAATAAAGTAAAAGAAATAGTTGGTGCATCACTAATTGTAGATAATTTAGTAATAAGTGAATTTAAAAATGCAATAAAACAAAATAGCAACATTTCAGAAAATGAAATTATATTAGATTGGGAAAGTAAAGAACCACTAATATTTGAAGATAACGAAAGTATAAAAATAGAAATTCTATACTATGGTGGAGGTAATTTAGTAGTTTTATTTAGAAACGAAGAAGTTGCACAGGAAATAAGTATTGCCATGTCAAAAAATATATTAAAAAATGCATATGGACTTTCTCTTAATTATGCATATGTTAGTAAAACAGATGACTACCAAAGTGATTGGAGAAATTTAAAGTTAAGGCTATCAGAAATAAAAGCAACAACACCATTAAATAAACCAATGGGAATATTGCCAATTGTACAATATGATAGAAATACAAGCCAAGCACTTTCTAAGCAAATAGATGAAGGTGGAAGAAAAGTAAAAGTAACATATGAGGCATACCAAAAAATAAATAAATATAATTCATATAAAGACAATTCACCATATTTTAAAGAATTTGACAAAATGAGAACAAGTGATAGTGAAGGACTAATTGCAATTGTACATATGGATGGAAACAGTATGGGACAAAATATTGGAAATCTAATGAGAAATGCAACAAATTATAAAGATGCAACAAGAATAATGAGAGAAATTTCTTGTAATATTCATGAAGTGTTTGAAAAAGATGCAATAAGCCATGTAATAGAAAAATTACCTGGCATATGTAAAAAACATGGAATAGAAAAACTAATAAAAGAGGAAAATGGAGTTACTAAATATCCTTTTAGAAAAATAATAAGTGCAGGTGATGATATTACATTTGTATGTAATGCAAGAATTAGTTTGGATATAGTAAAAGAATATATAGAATCCATAAAGAAAGGCAATATGTATGGAAATGAATATCCATTTAGTGCATGTGCAGGAATTGCAATAGTTCACAGTCATTTTCCATTCTATAAAGCATACAAAATAGCAGAAGAATGTTGCCAGAATGCAAAGAAAAGAGCAAAGTCTGAAGAAGGAAAAATTAATGGAAATATAACTAATTTTGTCGATTTCCAATACTGCTATGCAGGAATAACATCGGATTTAAAAAGTATTAGAGAGAATAAATACAGTAATATAGAAGGATATAGTTTATTAAAAAGACCATATGGAATATTTAATGATAATGAAAAAGAAAAACTAAACATTAAGCAAAAAGATTGGGATTTAGATGTATTCTTTAAAGCTCTAAAAGATCTTGGACAAATATCTAGAAGCAAAGCAAAAGACTTAAGAGATGTATATTATCAATCAAAAGCAGATATAGAAACATTAATAAAGAAGATAAAAATGAAAAATACAGATATAAAACTAGAAAAAATGTTTAATGAAGAGAATGTGGCAACATATTATGATGCATTAGAATTTTTAGACTTATATGCAGAAAAATAGAAGAGGAGGAAAATTAAATGGAATATAATCTTTTAATAGATTTAAAAAGTGACCTATGTGCATCTTCTGGAGATAGCTTTGGTAGCTTAATAGACAATGATATATGTTTTGATAATTTTGGTTTTCCATATATTCCAGCAAAAAGATTAAAAGGAATTTTAAGGGAAGAAGCAGAAGAATATTGCCGATGGTTTGATGGAGAAGATAGAAATAAAATAAATGAATATATAAAAGAAATTTTTGGAGTAGAAGGTAGTCAAAATTCTGGTGCATTAAAAATAGATAATGCATATATAGAACAATACAAGGAAAAAGTTGCTGAGTTACAAAATGTAGATAATAAATATAAAAAATATTTAACACCTCAAAGAATACTAAATATATATACATATTTACGTATGCAAACAGCAATAGATCCAAAAACAGGAACAAGCAAAAAAGAATCTTTAAGAAATATAAGAGTTATAAAAAGGAAAAATAGATTTATTGCAACTGTAGAAATAAATGCAGAAGAAGGTGCAGTAAACTTCTTAAAAGATATTGTAAGACTAACAACGCATATGGGCTTAAACAGAACAAGAGGATATGGGGAAATAAGATGTAGAATGTTTACAGATGAAGAACTACAAAAATATCCTGAAATTGGTACAGAATATGTTTTAGCAAATTTAATAGAAAAAGAGAAAACAGAAGAAATTAGATTACAAGCTAATGATGAAGAAGAAGTTAGTTTAAAAATCTTATTAAAGTCAGAATCAGAATTAATGCTTTCTAAGCAAAATGCAGAAGACTCAGAAAGCTACATACCGGGAAGCAATATTTTAGGAAGTATTGCAAAAAAATATTTAGAAGTAAACCCAATAGATTTTAATAATATAACAGATGAATATATTAATTTATTTCTAGATGGAAAGGTTATATATACTAATGCATACATAACTAATGAAGAAGGAAAACAATTTTACCCAGTACCATTTAGTTATGCTAAAGTTAAAAATACAAATGATAGATTTTACAACAAAATGTTTGATGTTGAAGAAGATGGAATTCAGTTAACATCAATAGCAAACAAATTTGTTACATTTGATGAAAATTCATATATAAAAGATGTAGAGATGTCAGAGAATTATCACCACCAAAGAGCGAAAGATAATAAGATAGGAAGAGCACTACAATCAGAAAATGGTGGTACACTTTACCAATATAATGTAATTGGAACAAACCAATACTTCTTAGCTACAATTACAGGAAAAGCAAAATATTTAAGAAAAATCCTACCATATATAAAGATAAACGATGTATTAAGAGTTGGAAAATCTAAGAATACAGAGTATGGAAAAATAAGAATTAAAGAAATAAAAGAGGTAAAAGAAAGATTAGAATTAAAAGAATATAATAAATTTGCAGTTATTTTAACCTCAGATGTTATTTTATTAGATAATGGCAAACCAACTACAAATAAAGAAAAAATGGTGGAAAAAATAAAAAATATCTTAGGAAAAAATATAAAATTAGAAAGAGCATTTATTAATTACACAACAGTTTCTGGATATAACATAATTTGGAATTTACCAAAGGAACAGCAAGAAGCATTTAAAGCTGGAAGTGTATTAGTATTTAACGCAGAAGAGCCTATAAAAGCAAAGGAAGAATATGTAATAGGACAAAGAAAGGCTGAAGGATACGGAAGAATAAAAATAATGGATATTTCTAACAAAACTGCAGAATTAAATTTAAAAGAGAGTAAACACATAAAGAAAGAAGAAGCAGATCTACCATATGGAATTCTACAAAAAGCAATTCAAGATGCAATAATGGATGAAATAGTTGCAAAAGCAATAGAGAATATAGAGAAAGTTGATTACAAGATAAATAATTCTACAATTGGAAGATTAATGCTTATGCTGGAGCAATCTAATACATTTGCAGAATTTAAAGAAAATTATAATTCTATAAAAGATATAAATAAATTAAGATTAGTAAAAGAATTTTTAGACAATATACCAAAAGAATTTGAAGAGTTTAGTACAGTAAAAGATTTAAAAGAATTAAAACAAAATATGAATTTAGAATTACACCAAAAAGAAAAAGAAAAATATATATTGGAATATGCAAAGCAAAGTCTAGTACAAATAAAATTGAAAGGGGAGAAATAAGATGATAAAAGAGAAAATATATTATTTAATAGAAATAGAAACTAATTCACCTCTTTCTATTGGGAATGGAATAGATGATCTTACAGATAGTGACTTATTAAAAGACGCAGATGGAAATCCTTTTATACCTGCAACTGCGCTTGCTGGAGTAATGCTACATTATTTAAATGAAGATGAACAGAAAATATTTACACCAAAAATAAATACTGAAGGAAGAGATATTAATATTATAAGCCCATACTTTATTTCTGATGCAACACTTATAAAAAGTACAGGTACATCTATTAGAGATGGAATTAAATTAGACGAAAATAAAATAACTATTAAAGGAAACAAATATAATGTAGAAATATTAGAAGCAGGCTCTGTTTTTACATTTAGAATAGAAATAACAGTAAGAGATAATGATGATTCGGAAAAAATGAAAGAAATTATATATAAGCTATTAGCAAATATAAATGATGGTAATATATTAGTTGGAGCAAAGACATCAAGAGGCTTTGGAAGAATAAAAATTAATAATATATATGAAAAAGAATTTAACCAAGAAAATTTACCAGAATTAGTTAAATTCAATAAATTTAATAAAGATGAATATATAAAAAAGGAAATAAATTATAGTAATACGGATGATATTTATGACACGATAACTGTTAATTTAAAACAATTAGGAGGACTAAATATACGTTCATATAGTGCTAAAAAAGGAGATGTGGATTATAGATCCATATTATCAAATGGAATACCTGTTGTGCCAGGAACATCATGGAGTGGACTAATTAGAAGACAAGCTAATTATTATAATTCCGAAATGTATAAACAAGGATTTGACCAATGCAATTTGGATGACTGGTTTGGATATGTACATGAATCTGCAGGAAGCGATATTCCTAGTGCTAAAGCTTCATCAATTATAGTTGAAGAATCAAAAATTAAAAATGCTAAACAATTCAGATTAACCAGAAATAAAATAGATAGATTTTCTGGAGGTAGTTCAGATTCTGCTTTATATAGTGAGGAGATAGTATTTAATGGAAATACTAATTTAACTGTGAAGATAAAGAAAAATTTAAATGGTAAAAATGATGATTATATTTTAGGTTTATTGGCATTAACAATAAAAGATATTTCAAATGGATTAATTGCTGTAGGTGGTCAAACTTCGATCGGAAGAGGAATTTTTAAAGTAACAGGAATTACAAAAAATGGTATGGAAATAGCATATGATAATTCTAAGAAAACAGAAGAAATTACAGAAAGTTTAGATGATATGATTGCTAGAATTTATGAATGTGCAAAAAAAGGTAAGGAGGAGAATGAATAGTGGAAGAAAAGATTTATAATGTAATTAAAGAGCACAATATAGAAAAAGCATATGTACTTGCATATTTTTATAACCAAGTATGTGTGGGAATATATGAAAATAACCAAATTACCTTTAATAAAGATGTAAACTATAATTTATTAACTCAAATTAGAATATTTAATAAAGATTTAGAAATACGTTTTGTATTGAATGAAGAAACAAATGAATATGATATTTCTGTAATTGATGACAATATTCCT
>CALYAI010000034.1 GCA_944393475.1 uncultured Clostridia bacterium | reverse complement strand
ATAAGAAGGAAAGCATTTTTAAGAGAAAAAGCAATAAAAGATTATGTAACAAATATAGAAGGAGCAAGAGAAGAAGGAGAAGAGAAAGGAAGAAAAGAAGGGAAAATAGAAGGAAAGAAAGAAGGAAGAATAGAAGGACAAAAAGAAGAAAAAATAAGCATAGCAAAGAAATTACTAAAAGAGAATGTAGAAATGAAAACAATTGCCATAGTAACAGGATTAACAGAGGATCAAATAAATGAATTACTAAAGAATAAATAGTAAAACGTTATTTTTGCTGAAAACAAAAAACAAGGTTTGAGTTTTATAAGAAGAAAAAAGAACTAACTTTCATTATTTTAATGCAAAATCGATTTGTTTTTACTCTTGATTTTAAAAAAGAAATATATTATTATATTATTAATTGATTACAAAGGAGAAAAGGAAATGAAAGAGGAAAAAACAGAAGAAACAAAAAAGAAGACTACTAAAACCACTAAAAAAGCGGATACAACTAAGAAAACAACCACAGCTAAGAAAACAACTACAACAAAAAAAGCAGAAAAAGAACCGGAAAAAGTTAAAGAAGAAGTAGTTAAAACAACGAAAAAGAAAACAGTAGCAGAGCCAAAGGACGAAACTAAAAAGACAAGTACTATAAAGAAAACTGAAAAAGCAGGAGAGAAGAAGACAACTACAAAGAAAAAGACTACTAAGAAAGAAACTGAGAAAAAATTAAAAGAAGAGCCAAAAGAAGAAATAAAAGTAGAAGAAAAAACAGACAAGAAAGCTACTGCAAAAAAAGGAACTGCTAAGAAAACAACAAAGAAAAAAGAAGAAGTTGTTAATGAAGACAGCGATACCAAAAAGAATGAGGTTAGTAAAGAAAAAGAAAATAAAGTTGTATCAAAGGGAAGAAAAAGCAATAACGAAAAATTAAATGAAAGTATTGCAAAGCTTACTAGTAATAGTATAGAAGAAATAAAAAAGAAAATTCAAGAAGAAGTAAAAGAAGAATCAGAAGGCATAATTATAAATGAACCAAAAAGTAAAGAGAAAACTAAAACAATAGAGAAAAAACTACAAGAACAACTACAGGAAGAAATTGCTACAAACCATAAAAAAAGACAAAAAAGAAATAGGATTTTAATTGGTATATTAATTATATTAATATTAATTGTTGTAGCAGTAGTATTGGTTTGGAATTTTAAAACTACTACAGAAACACATGAATTTTACCAATGGACATATGGACAAAAAATTAAATATAATGGAGATGTAGAAACTGTTAGAGGAACGCAAATAGTTGGAGTAAAATCATCCGATGAAAATATGGGGAAAGACTCAACTCCAATATATTTTGCAGACCAAGAAAACAAAGTCATTATGCCTAAAAATATGGCAGTAATATATCCAGAAGATACTACAAAAGCATATAAATTAAATAATTATTCTGAGGTTATAAGAGAAGAAGAAAACACCTATTTATCAGATGGAAAAAAGAATAAAGAAAATAGTGCTTTACTATATGATGGAGAAGATCTATACTTTTTCCTAAATACAACTAGAGTAACTATTAATGGAACAAATTATGAACTTTCACCATTATCATATGTTGTTGTAAAAAACAAACAGAGTGTAGAAATGTATGATTATGAAAAAGAACAATATCAAATAATAAATACAGCAGGAACACATAATGTAAAAGTTTCAACAAATACATATACAATAGATTTAACATCTGATACAATTCAAAGTTTATCAAAAGAAGAATCTTTACCAAAAGATTTAGAAGAATTACCTGAATACAATAAAAAATAAAGTATAAAAACTGTGTAAAAATTTAAAATTACACAGTTTTTTGTGTTTAAAGGAGATATTAAGCAAAAACAATTAATACAAGCTTTTTTTGGAAATATGAATAATTGACATCAAAAAACGAATATATTAAAATTATGAAGGATCACATAAACGTAAGTAAATAGCAGAAAGGGGTGCTTTTTTTATGCGTGTGGAAGAGATAATTAAAGTAACTAATGGTAAATTAGTAACTGGGGATATTAATACAATTTGTAATGAGTTTTGCACAGATACAAGAAAGATAAATAATGGAGATGTGTTTATAGGTATAAAAGGAGAGAACTTTGATGGCAATACATATTACAAAGAAGCATTAAGAAAGGGTGCAAAAGTAGCAATAATCTCCGGAGTGGATATTACCGAAAAAGATATAAAAGAATTTAAAGATAAAGTAATTATAAAAGTCGAAGATTCATTAATAGCTTTAGGAAATATAGCAGGATATAAAAGAAGTTTATATAATATACCAGTAGTACAAATTACAGGAAGTGTTGGAAAAACCAGTACAAGGGATATTGTTGCAAATGTTGTTAGAGAAAAATATAAAACTTTACAAACAGAAGGCAATTTTAATAATGCAATAGGTCTTCCAACAACAATTTTAAAATTAAAAGACCATGAAGCTTTGGTAGTCGAAAGTGGAATGAATCATCTTGGAGAAATTAGATATTTGGGAAAAATTGCAAAACCTAATATTGCTGTTATAACAAATGTTGGAACTGCACATATTGGATTGTTAGGCTCAAGAGAAAATATATTAAAAGCTAAATTAGAAATTTTAGAAAATTTAGCTCCAGATGGATATATTGTAATAAATAATGATAATGATATGCTAAACAAATGGGCAAAAGAAGATACTAAATATAAGAAATATACATTTGGTATAGAAGAAGAATCAGATGTTATGGCATACAATATAGAAATAAAAGAAGCATATTCTACATATAATGTTAAGATAGAAAACAAAGAATACAAAGTATTAGTACCAGTAAGTGGAAAACATTTTGTATATAATAGTTTATGTGCAATTGCTGTAGGAAATCTATTAAAAATAGAACCAGAAAAAATTATAGATGGAATTAAAAACTTTAAATTAACTAAAAATAGAATGGAACTGGATAAAATAAAAAATAATGTAACAGTTATAAATGATGCATATAATGCAAGCTATGATTCTATGAAAGCTGCAATAGAATATTTAAAGGAAATACCAGGAAATAGGAAAATTGCAGTATTAGGAGATATGTTTGAATTAGGAGATTTTGCAGAAGACATACATAGGAAAGTAGGAATTGAAGTTGCTAGAAATAATTTAGACATATTAATAACTGTAGGAGAGCTTGCTAAATACATAGCCGAAGAAGCAGAGAAAAATGGAATGGACAGTAAAAAGATATTAAGATTTAATTCAAATGAAGAAGCAGGGGAATACTTAAATAAAAATATGCAGGAAAAAGATGTAATATTATTAAAAGCAGCACATGGAATGAATTTTTCGGAAATATATAATTCAATAAAATAATATTATGCAATAATATGCGAAAGGATGTAATATAAGATGGAATATAAAAAGATAGAAGCAAAGGTAAAAGATGAATTATCAGAAAAGAGATTTAAGCATTCTCTAGGTGTGGCAAAAAAAGCAGTTGAACTTGCCAAAATATATGGTGTAGACGAAGAAACAGCAAGAAAAGCAGGAATTGCACACGATATTGCAAAAGAAATGACTGGTAGGGAAATTTCTAAATATATAAAAGAAAATAATATAGAGGTAGATGAAATAGAAAATAAAAAACCTGGATTATTGCATGGAAAGATTGGGGCAGATATTGTTGCAAAAGAATTTGAATTTACAGAAGACATGCAAAATGCAATAAAATGGCATACAACAGGAAGAAGAAATATGAGTATTCTAGAAAAAATAATATATGTTGCAGATAAAACAGAAGAAAATAGAAAAGGTAAAAAGTTTGATATAGAAAAAGCAAGAGAGTTATCTATTAAGGATTTGGACGAAACACTTATATTCTTAATGAATGAATCAATTAATTACAATGTAAAAACAAATGATTTAATTCATCCAAAAACAATAGAGGCCAGAAATAGTTTATTAATAAAAATTTAGTAAAACGTATTTTAAAATGCGATTTTATATGATATAATAGTTCCACCATGAATGTGGAGGATGTTAAATGATTTTCAAAGATTATTACAAAATACTTAATTTAGAAACTAGTAAGATAACTCCTCAAGAATTAAAAATTGCATATAGAGAAGCTGCAAAAAAATATCATCCAGATATAAACATTAAAGATAAATTTGCAGAAGAAAGATTTAAAGATATAAATGAAGCATATAAGGTATTATCAAATTCTAGTTCTAAACGAAAGTATGACAGATTATGGAATAACAATGTAGGAAAAAAGAAAAAATATGAGGAGAGCCAAAGAAGTAATGGTTCGAAATTTTCCGAATTTTTCACAATGTTTTTTGGAAATATTGCTGGTGAAGAAGAGGATACCAGCAGTAAAGTAAAAAAGAAAATCCCAATAAGAGGAGAGAATGTCGAAACAGAAATAAATATGTCGATAGAAGAAACATATTATGGAACACAGAAAAAGATTTCTCTTAGGACTCTGAAAGGAAAAATGAAGACTTTTGTGGTAAAAGTCCCAGCAGGTATTAGGAATCAAGAAAAAATTAGGTTGATTGGCCAAGGAAAAGCTGGTATTAATGGTGGTAAAAACGGAGATCTATTTATAAAAGTTAATATTCAAAATAGTAAAAGGTTTAGATTGCAAGGAATTGATTTGTACACAGACTTACGATTAGCCCCATGGGAAGCAGCCTTAGGCACGAGAGCTACTATAGAAACTATCGATGACACTGCATCTGTTTATGTACCAAAGGGAATAGAAAGTGGCGAAAAAATTAGAATACAGGGAAAAGGGTACAAAGATGGAAAAGGTGGAAGAGGAGACCTAATAGCCGAAGTAAAAGTTATAGTACCAAAAGAATTAACTAGTGAAGAAGCTGATTTGTATAAAAGATTAGAAGAAATTTCTAATTTTAATCCAAGACAAAGAGCAAATTAACATAATAAGTATCAAAACGTTGACAAACAGCAATAAATTCGGTATAATAAAACATAGTAGTGTTACAAAAGACAAACTATGTATATAGAAATCGTAGAAGTGTGGGGTGTAGAAATTATGTACAGTTGGGAAGGAAAACATTTTAGTATAATGGATCCAGATAACGTAAGTACAGTTGTGTACCAAATAAATGAAACTCTAAAAGAGGATGCAAAAAACTCACCAAAATATACAGTAACAAGATTGGACTTTACAGAGGAAATGTATGGGGATAAAAAGAAGAAAACTTTTTACCTAGATGATCCTTCTGATGATAAAGATGAACTTGTTATTCTATCATTTGGTAAAGATAGAGTTGTAATAAACATGGCTATTTTGCAAGATGACAAAATAACAATCTCTAAAAAGCCAACACCATTAAAATTTAATACTTTATATTCAGATACAGATAAAGAATATAAAGAATTTAAATATACACCAAGTTTTAAAAGACAGATATCAATAATAGACCCAGAGACAACAGAAGAAGTAAAACCAACAGTTTACTTTGACCAAGACGCTAATGAAGTTAGGGGTAAATGTAAATTAAAAGCAAATAAACCTTATTTTGCTTTTGAGGTAAAAGATAAAAAAGATTAAAGGAGAGGGGAGTTCTAATGAACGAAACTAATGGCAACAGAAAAGCTTGTAATTCAATAATATTTGAAGATGACGCAAAAGTTATTACATTTGCAGAAATTAATTCAGACAATGTAAAAGATTTTCCTTTAATATTAGGAGAAGTTGGAAGAAATGAAGTTGTTGCACCAGAAAATCCAGAAGAAGCCAAAGAATTAGCTAAACAAGCAGAAAAATTAAAAGCACAGGGTGTAAAGGTAACAACACTAAAAAAAGCCCAAGAAAGAATTGCAAAAGGAAGACAAGTAAGAACAGGTAGAAAATTATCAGCTAAGGGTACTCAAGCTAGAAGCGAAGGAAGTGCAAGATAATACTACAAAAGATAGGGATGAAATAGATGAATTATAAAGTAGAAGCAATGCTAGGTAATGTAAGGAAAAAGCTTATTATATTTGGAATAATATGGTTAGTAATTATAATTCTAGGAGTAGCTCCTTTTTCCGCTTCTATAACAGAAGCTGGTCAAGGGGGAGCTTTTAATTTCGAAATCTTTTTCGAGAGACTAGGAGCATATATCACTAGCCCTTTTTCTAGTTTTGGAGTAGTTTTTTCCGAAGCATATATAGGAACTTTTGGTAAGGGCATTATATATTTTACTATATTCTTTATAGCAGCTGCAGCAATCGGAATTTTAAGAGCTGCACCTAAAAATGAATATACGGACATAGAACATGGTTCAAGTGGATGGGCAGAACATGGAGAACAATATAAAGTTTTAAGTAAGAAAAATGGAATTATCTTAGCAGAAGACAATTATCTACCATTGGACAAAATGGGAAACATAAATGTTTTAGTTGTCGGTGGTTCAGGTTCTGGTAAATCAGCATCATATTCTATACCAAATGCTTACCAATGTTTAGGTTCTTACATATTTACAGATCCAAAAGGAGAATTATACGATAGAACAGCAGGATACTTAAAATCTAAAGGATATAAAGTAAAGGTATTAAATTTAGTTAATCCAGAGTGTAGTGATGGATATAATCCACTTGCACATATTAGAAATGAAATTGATGTTGATATTATTGCAAATACCATTGTTAAAGGTCAAACAGGTGAAAAAGCATCGGATCCATTCTGGGATGATATGGCAGAAATTTTACTAAAAGCTTTAATTTGGTATTTAATATCTACAAGACCACCGGAAGAGCAAAACTTAGCAAGTTGTGCTGAACTAGTAAGAGCAGCAAACGATAGTGGTGGTACAAGCTTATTGGGAGATTTAATAAATCAATTAGACTATACTCACCCAGCAAGAAAGAATTATAAATCAATCGAAATAGCACCGGAAAAAACAAGAGGTTCTATTTTAAGTACATTACAATCTAGATTAGGTAAGTTCGATAGTAAAGACATTGCAGAACTAACATCTACAGATACAATAGATTTCGAAGAAATAGGACAGGAAAAAACAGCAGTATATGTTGTTTCATCAGATACACATACAACATATAATTTCTTACTTACAATATTTTTCTCACAGATGATTCAACAATTATACGATTATGCAGATAAAGCTGGTGGAAAACTTCCAATGAAGACATTTTTCATACTTGATGAGTTCGCTAACATTGGACAAATACCAGATTTTGATAAAAAAATATCTACATCAAGAAGTAGAGGAATTTCATTTAGTGTTATTTTACAAAACTTGGATCAGTTACAAGCTGTTTATGAAAAGTCATACGAAACAATTATAGGTAACTGTGATACACATGTTTTCTTAGGAAGTAACTCTACAAAAACATTGGAATACTTCTCTAAGGCTTTAGGAGAAAAGACAATTTCAAGAGATAGCCATTCAACAAACCGTGATAAAGGTGGTTGGAAATCTGGATCAAGTGATTCTGACCAAATACTTGGTAGAGCATTACTTACACCGGATGAATTAAGAAGATTCGATAATAATAAATGTATTATATTTGTTAAAGGTGTAAGACCTATACAAGCAAATAAATTCTATTATTTTAGAAAACCAATGGGTAGAGAGATGGCAAGATTAGAAATAAGCCATAACGATGCAGAAGTTGGTGTAAGAGGAGAATGGAGAATATTCAATCCTGCTAATCCATATGCAGGAAGTGATAATATTAAAAACCAGGACTTAAATGTAGAATCTTTAGACGATTTGTTTGAAGATACAACAAACGAAAATCCTAAAAATAATGTAGAACCTACACCAATAAAAGCAGAACTACAAAATGAAGATAAAAAGATAAAACCAGAGCAAAAACCAATGGAAATACCTTTAGAAGATAATAATGAAGAAGTAAATAATATTGATTTGGAAAAAGCTTTGGAAGCTAAATTTGATGAATTATTTGGAACAGATGAAGATTAAAATATGGGGGATAGAATAAAATTCTATCTCCTTTTATGTGAAAAGTAATTAACATATCTCTTATTGTATAAATTACTTAAATATAGTATAATATAGGAGTATTTCGAGACTATAAAGGAGAAAAAATTGGAAACAACGGAGCTAAAAATTGTAGAAGAAAAAAAGCATTTAAGTGCAAAAACAATAATGGGAATAATTAGTATAAATTTTATAATAATAGTCTTTACAGTATTTCTTGGAATAACTATATACATATCTTCTAGTAATAAAATAATACCAGGAATATATGTAAAAGGAGTAGAAATATCAGGACTTACAAAAGAGCAGGCAGTTCAAAAAATAACAAATGAGTTTAATAATGTATTGCCAAACTATTTAACAGTATTCCACGGGGACTATGAAACACAATTAAATTTGGAAGACATAGGTGCTAACTTTAATATAGAAGAAGTTGTAAATAGAGCATATAATTTAGGAAGAGAGGGCAATATATTTAGAAACATGGGTACAATTATGAAGAATCTAGTTGTATTAGAAAATTTAGATTTAAATGTTTCTTTAAATAATGAGCAAACAACAAATATTTTAAACGATATATCTACAAAGATTCCAGATGCGGTCGTACAGAGTAGTTATTACGTAGACGGAAAAACTTTAGTTGTTACAAGGGGAAAAGCTGGTAATGTAGTAGATGTAGAAAAATCTATGGAAAATATAAAAAATAGAATTGCAGATTTAACTTTTGCAAGCAATCGAATAGAACTTGTAACAATTGTAAAGGAACCAGAAGCAATAGATATGGATAAAATACATAATGAGATATATAAAGAGCCTGTTGATGCATACTATTCAACAAATCCATATGTGGTACATCCACATGAAAATGGAGTGGATTTTAATATTTCTGTAGATGAAGCAAAAGCAATGTTAAATGAAGTTAAGGATTCATACGAAATACCACTTAAATATACTGCACCAAATGTAACAACAAATATGATTGGAACAGAAGCTTTTCCAGATTTAATATCAAAATTTTCTACTAAATATAATGCAAGGGATAAGGATAGAACTACGAATTTAAAGCTTGCAGCAGAAAAAATAAATGGAACAGTTTTAATGCCTGGCGAAACTTTTTCTTACAATACAGTTGTTGGTGAAAGAACAATAGCAGCAGGATACAAAGAGGCACCAATATATCAAAACGGAGAAGTTGTAGATGGATTAGGTGGAGGAATCTGCCAGATATCCACAACATTATATAATGCAGCACTTTTTGCTAATCTAGAAATAGTAGAAAGAAGAAATCATCAATTTGTTCCATCATATGCAAATGCAGGTAGAGATGCTACAGTTGTATATGGTGCAATAGATTTTAGATTTAAAAATACAAGAAATTACCCTATAAAAATAATATGTACAGTAAGTGGTGGAATAGCAAAATGTGAAATGTATGGGTTAAAAGAAAATCCAGATTATGAAGTGGAAATAACATCGGAGATAACGGAAAAAACATCAACAAGTATAAAATCCGCAACATATAAAACAGTAAAACAAAATGGACAAATTATAAGTTCTGAAAGAATAAGTAGGGACACATATAAAAGACATTAAAAATATATCCATTCTAATATAGGAGGGCAAAATGTACTTAATAGTAGGATTAGGAAATCCAGAAGGTGAATACTCTAATACAAGACATAATATGGGCTTCGATACGATAAATCACCTAAGTAAAAAATTAAATATAAGTGTAACAAAGGAAAAATTTAAAGGGCTATATGGAGATGGAGTTATTAATAACGAAAAAATTATTTTACTAAAACCTCAAACATATATGAATTTAAGTGGAGAATCCATTGTTAAATTTAGGGACTTTTATAAAATTCCTAATGAAAATATTATTGTGATTTACGATGACATAGATATTGAACTAGGAACTATAAAAATCAGAAAAAAAGGTGGTCCAGGAACTCATAATGGAATGAAATCTGTCATTTACGAGTTACAAACAGAAGATTTTCCAAGAATAAGAGTTGGAATTGGTAAGCCGATGTTTAAAGAAATGATGATTGCATATGTAATTCAAAAAATTCAGGGTGAAGAATTAGAAATTTTGGATAAATCCACTGAAAAAGCTGCAGATGCAGTGTGTGAAATTATAAATAATGGTATAGATAAAGCCATGAATATATATAACTAGAATATGCAATGGAAGATGAGGTAAAAATGCAAGAAATAAGAATAAAAGTTGCAAAAGAAAAGGGGACTGTAATATTAATAGAGAATTATCATGTTGTAGAGAAATATGATATAAATTCGCAAGAAAATATAGATGGAAATATTTATATGGGAGTAGTAAAAAATATTATACCAGGAATAAACGCAGCTTTTGTAGATATAGGAAAAAATAAAAATGCATTTATACATTTTGATGACTTAAGTGAATATAACAAAGAAATAAAAGTAAATAGTAAAATTTTAGTACAAGTTCAAAAAAATCCAATTGGAGAAAAAGGGGCAAAGCTTACAACAAAAATAAAATTAACAGGAAGATATGTTGTACTAATGCCAACTATAAATTTTATAACAACATCTAGAAAAATATCGGACGAAGCTAAGAAAGAAGAATTAAAAGAATTAGTAGAAAATAATTTGCAAAAAAAATTTGGTGCAATAATACGAACAAGTGCAGAAAAAGCTTCAAAAGAAGAAATTATAGAAGACATAAAAAGGCTAGAAAAAAGAGTGGAATTAATTAAAGAAAAAGTAAATAATAAGAATAGCATACCTTGTTTAATAAAAGAAGAAAATGGAATTATACAGTCCATAATACTTGGAGCAACTGAAGTTACAGATATAATAACAAATGATAAAGAAATAAATGAAAGTTTATTAACATTCTTAAAAGAATATAAATTGGATAATAAAATAAAAATATCATATGACGAGGATGTTTTCGACAAATATACAATTCAAAAAGAATTAGATGATATAGATAAAAATAAAGTTTGGTTAAAATGCGGTGGATATATAGTAATAGATAAAACAGAAGCGTTAACAGCAATAGATGTTAATTCTGGAAAATGTGTAGGAAAATATGACTCGGAAGAAACTATATTCAAGGTAAATGAAGAAGCAACTAAAGAAATTGCAAAACAAATTAGGGTAAGAGATATTAGTGGAATTATAATAATAGATTATATTAATATGAAAGATGATGAACATAAGGAAAAGATCTTAAAAGTTATGCAAGAAGAAAGCAAGAAAGACAGGTCAAAAATACAAATAGAAGGATTTACGAGATTAAATTTATTGGAGCTTACAAGGAAAAATATATATTAATTGAAAGGGTGAAAAAATGAAAGTAGGATTTGTCTCTTTAGGATGTTCGAAGAACTTAGTGGATACAGAGATTGCAATAGGAATCTTAAAAAAGCATGAAATGGAAATTGTAAACAATCCAGAAGATGCAGACATGATAATTATAAATACATGTGGATTTATAGATCCTGCAAAAGAAGAAGCCATTAATACAATTTTAGAAATGGCTGAATACAAGAAAGGAAAATGCAAATACTTGGTTGCAATGGGCTGTTTAGTACAAAGATATACGGATGAATTAAGAAAAGCTCTACCAGAAGTAGATTTGTGGATAAGATTGGATAAATATGAAGATTTCTACAAAGAAATCGAGAAAATGATAAATATGCAAAAAGAAGAAGATATAAAATATGGTGAGCTTGTAAAATATCCTAAAGAACCATTACCACTACCTTCACAAAAAGATTTTTTGCAAAGAGAAATATCAACGGGAACAAATTTTGCATATTTAAAAATAGGTGAAGGCTGTAGCAATAGGTGCACATATTGTGCAATTCCATATATTAGAGGGCCTTTTATAAGTAGAAAAGAAGAAGATATTATAGAAGAGGCAAAAGAACTGGCTAATAAGGGAATTAAAGAACTAATAGTCATTGCACAAGATACAACTAAATATGGATTGGATTTGTATAATAAACCAAAATTAGCAGATTTATTAAAAAAACTTTGTAGTATTCAAGGAATAGAATGGATTAGATTCCTATATTCTTATCCGGAAGGAATAGATGATGAATTAATAAAAGTAGTAAAAGAAGAAGATAAGATATGTAAATATTTTGATATTCCAATACAACATATTTCTAATTCCGTATTAAAAAGAATGAACAGAAAAACAAATAGGTTAAATATAGAAGATGTTATAAATAAAATAAGAAAAAATATACCAAAAGCAATTATTAGAACAACTGTAATGGTGGGATTCCCTGGAGAAGATAAATCAGATTTTAATGAGCTTTATGAATTTATAAAAGAAGTAAAATTCGAAAATTTAGGAGCGTTTACATATTCAAAAGAAGAGGGAACACCTGCAGCTAGATTAAAAGAGCAAATTCATCCAATGACTAAGAAATCTAGATATAATAAGATTATGCAATTACAACAAGGAATATCTAAAGAAAATTTAGAAAAATTAAAAGGAAAAGAAATGAAAGTTCTAGTTGAAGGAAATACTTTTGATGAAAAATACTATATTGGTAGAACTCAGTACCAAGTTCCGGATATTGATGGAATTACATATATAAAAAGTGATAAAGATTTAAAAATTGGTGACTTTGTGAATTGTATAATAGTAGATACAAAAGAATATGATTTAATAGCAAAAATAAAAGCTTGATATAATTTTATATCAAGCTTTTATGCTTATATTAGTAGTTTTCAGCATTTAATTCAAAGAAAGATTGAGGATGGTTACAAACAGGACAAACTGTAGGAGCTTCTGTTCCAACAACAATATGTCCACAATTTCTACATTTCCAAACAACTATACTACCCTTCTTAAATACTTCTCCGTCCTTTACATTATCTAATAATTTTCTATATCTTTCTTCATGGTGTTTTTCTACTTCTCCAATTGCTCTGAATTTAGCAGCTATTTCTGTAAAACCTTCTTCTTCTGCTTCTTCTGCAAATCTTTTATACATGTCAGTCCATTCATAGTTTTCTCCAGCAGCTGCATCTGCAAGATTTTGCATTGTATCTCCGATTCCATTTAAATATTTAAAATGTATTTTAGCATGTTCTTTTTCGTTTTCTGCAGTTTCTAAAAATAAAGCAGCTATTTGCTCATATCCTTCTTTTTTTGCAACGCTTGCAAAATATGTATATTTGTTTCTAGCTTCTGATTCCCCTGCAAAAGCAGCTCTTAAATTAGCTTCTGTTTTAGATCCTTTTAATTCCATAATATACCTCCTATTAATTAACTTATGTGTATATAATATAACATTAAAAGAGTCAAGTCAAGAAAGAAAAAATCAAATAAGTATTGTTAAAAAACTAAATTAATAATATAATTATTGCAAAGAAAGGTGATGAACTTGGAAAACTTACAAAAGACTAGAATTGCATATGCAGAATTAGATGAATTTATAGAGTTATTAGATGAAGAAGATAGAAATAAAATACCAATAAAGTTAAGAGAATTTTTTAAAAATGAAAAGGATAAAGAATATTTTAAAAATATAAGTACAGAAATTCCCATAGAGGAACAAAACTTAAAAGAAGAAACATTAGCACTAATTGCTTTACTATATGTAAAATATATTTGTGAAGATGAAGAAGAAAAACAGCAATTAAAGCAAATATATGAAGAAAATGAAAAAATATATAGGGACAAAATAAAAGAAAGATATGATCCAGATAAAGCTTTACAAAGAAAAAATAACCAAACAAATCATAAAGAAAATAATATAGAAACAAGCAGTAAAGAAATAATACCACACAAAGAGTCAACTTTAAGAAAAATTATAAACAAGATAAAAGAATTTTTTAAAATTAAAAAATAAATTTAAAGAGCATCAATCGTGATGCTCTTTTGACATATTATGTAAAATATGCTATAATTTTATTTGCATCAATGGCGTTGAATGGAGGTCCCGTGAAGGGAAAGAAGAGTGCAACAAGAATTCGTGAGATCGATCCAGAAAGGAGAGAGGATTACCAGTGTACAATCGATTGCATATATAGGACAGAATATAGCACATCGCAAGGATGTAGGAGTTCTTTCAGAGAAAATTCGCCGAGTGCGCTCGGAAGTCTTCCTACGATGGAGCAGTTCAAGAACAACGTGGAACATGTAAGAAAAATGGGTTGCAATATATTGGTTTTCGAACCTCGTGAAGGAGAAGTGATTGCTTACTGTGCTTGTATGGGCAGTGCAAGGGGCTTCTTCATAAGCGAGTTCATCGTGAAATCTCCGGAACAGCTTAAGGGATATGGCAGAAGCTTCTATGGTGAGATCGAAGAGTATGCCAGAAACCAATGCTATAAGAGGATTATCCTCTACCCAGAAGGACAGGGAGCGAGATATTTTTGGCTTAAGATGGGTTTTAGAAGAGACGAAACCGATTTTTGGGTGAAGAAGATCTAGATCCATCCGACCTGGAGTTGTGCAAAGTGAGGGAGAAGCTATATACTACGAATGTAGTAGAGCTTCTCCCTTGCCTATTGACAAATTTAAATAATAATATAAAATAATTAAGAAATCGAGAAAGTAAGGAGAGATAAAAATGCAAGAAAAACTAAGAGGATTTGAAATAGCAAAAGGATGGGAAAATAAAGGAATACATTTACCTGTAAGAAAGACTAAGAATGCAGCTGCATACGATGTAGAAGCAGCAGAAGACATTATAATACCTGCATATAAACCAGGAATAAAACCAACATTAATTCCAACAGGATTAAAAGCATACTGCCAAGACGATGAATGGTATATGTTAGTAAATAGAAGTAGTGGACCAAAAAAAGGATTTGTTATGGCAAATAGTATTGGTGTAGTAGATGCTGACTATTATGGAAATGAATCTAATGATGGACATTTCTATTTCCAATATTTTAATTTTCAAGATCATGATATAGAAGTAAAAAAAGGTGATGTTATAGGACAAGTA
>CALYAI010000033.1 GCA_944393475.1 uncultured Clostridia bacterium | reverse complement strand
CCACAAGTTGGATTAAATAAAGCATATAGTGTTTACGAAATAATAGTAGAAGGTGGAGAAACAAGATTAATGGCACTATTTAAAGGTGTGGATTTAGAAAAAATAGGTCCTGTCCGTAGTGCAAGACACTATTTCTTAGATTATGCACTAGAAAATGATGCAATATATGTTCATTATGGTTGGAGCCCTAAAGCACAATCAGATATATCATCTTTAAAAGTAAATAATATAAATGGAATTAGTGAATCATCAGAAAGATTTTGGAGGACGAAACAAAAATCAGCACCACATAATGTTCTAACAAGTACAAAAGATATATTGGAAATAGCAAACGAAAAGAAATATAAAACAACATCATCAAAGGAAAGTGTGCTAAATTATACTTTTGATGAAGTAAATTTAGAAGAAGGAATTAGTGCAATAAACGTAACAATACCATATTCTGACTTGCATACTGTAAACTATAAATATAACCCAGAAACAAAAAGATATACGAGATATGCAAGGAATGTAAAACAAACAGATATGGAGACAAAAGAAGATATTACAACTAAAAATATAATAATTACATTTGCTAAAAACACTCAATTAAAGGATAATGAAAATAAAGATAGACAAGACTTAAAAGATGTTGCAACAAATGATGGTTATTATATAACAAATGGAAAAGCAATAAAAATAAAATGCATAAAGAATAGTAGAACATCACAAACAATATATAAAGATTTAGATGGTAATGAGATTAAAGTAAATGATGGAAATACATATTTTAATATATGTCCAATAGATAGTAATGTAACATTTGAATAACAAAAGCAAAAGACTAGTTTTATAATAGATAAACTAGTCTTTTAAAATTACTAGAAATATGTTAAAATATCTGTGAAAATAAATTATAAAAGTTCTAAGTTTCAACAAAAAAATCAATTTGAATATGATAATATAAAAGGAAGAAAGGAAAAATATATGGAAAAGTTTAAATCAGGATTTGTGGCAATAATAGGCAGAACAAATGTAGGAAAATCAACACTTATTAATAAATTAGTAGGCGAAAAAGTAGCAATAACTGTAAATAAATCACAAACAACTAGAACAGCAATACGTGCAATTGTAAATAGAGAAAATTCACAAATTATATTTATAGATACGCCAGGAGTACATAAGCCTAAGACTAAATTAGGAGAAACAATGGTAGAAACAGCATATGAGATCGCAGAAGATGTTGACCTTATATTATTTATAGTTGATAGTTCAAAAAAGGAGATAACAAAGGGAGATAGAATTATTTTAGAAAAAATAAAGAAAATGAATAAAAAAACAATATTAGTATTAAATAAAATAGACTTAATAAAAAAAGAAGACATATTAAAAGCTATAGATTTATACAAGGAAGAATATAATTTTGAAGAAATTATTCCGATTTCTGCATTAAATAGTAAAAGTATAAATACAATATTGGATGAAATAGAAAAAAGACTAAAACCAGGACCTGCATACTATGATATAGACGAATACACAGATCAAACATCAAGACAGTTGGTAGAAGAAGTGATTAGAGAAAAAGCATTAAAATTTTTAAGCGAAGAAGTACCACATGGAATATATATAGAAGTAGAAAAAATGAATTTAAGGAAAACAACAAAGGGCGAAGAAATATATGATGTGGATGCAATAATATATTGTTTAAGAAATTCTCATAAAGGAATTATAATAGGTAGAAATGGAACAATGCTAAAAAGGATAGTAAGTAGTGCAAGAATGGAACTAGAAAAAATGTTAGGAACAAAATTAAATTTAAAAGTTTGGGTAAAAGTAAAAGAAGATTGGCAGGATAAAGATAATATTGTAAAAAAATTTAAATTCAACTAAATGAATAAAAATGAATAAAATACAAAAGATAATATAAAGGAGATGATTTCATGTTAAAACAATTAGCTTGGAACACCTTTAAAAAGACAGGTAATATAGATACATTTATGGAATTTAAACAAATAAAAGAGATGGAAAAAAAGATAGAGGAAGAAAAGAATGGGAACAATAAAGACAAAAGGAATTATATTAGTTGAACATAATATGGGTGATTTCGATAAAATGTTAACAATGTTAACACCTGGACTTGGGAAAATTTCTTGTGCTGCCAGAGGAGCGAAAAGATTTAGAAGTTCGCTCTTAGTTGGTAGCCAATTTTTATGTTTTGGAGATTATATATTATACAAAACAAGTTCAACTTATTACATAAATTCATGTGAGCCAATCGAAGTGTTTTATAATATAAGAAATGATTTAAAAAAATTAGAATATGCATCATTCATAACAAAAATAATAATTGATGTAACAAATGAGAATGAAAATTCATATAGATTATTACAATTATATTTGAATACATTATATATGATCTCAGAAACTGATAAGGATTTAGAGTTTATATTAGCAATATTCAAAATGAAATTAATAAGCATTTTGGGATTCACTCCAAATATAAAAGGCTGTACAAATTGTAACAAAGTGCAAGATATAAATTATTTTAGCTTAAAAGATAACGGATTTAAGTGTATAAATTGTGCAAGGCAGGATACAAGCTGTATAAAAATAAGTAATTCAACAGTACAAGCAATTAGATATATAATATCTGCACCAGCCAAAAAAGTATTTTCATTCAACATGGGTGAAGATGCTATAAAAGAGCTAGAAATGGTTTCTAAATTATATCTAAATGATAAACTAGAAAAAGAATATAGAATGGACCATATCTTCTAGTATGACAAAAAAACAAAATATGCTTGAAAAATTACACTTTTCAATATATAATAGGCATATAACCAAAGAAAGCAAAATAATTGAGAGGAGAGATTTTTATGAATATAAAGGTTGTAGGAAAAGATTTAGAGGTTACAGATGCAATAAGAGATTATGCAGAAAAAAAGATGGAAAAATTAACAAAATATTTTGAAGACTTTGATGGAACAGTAACAATAAAAGTAGAAGGAAATGAACAAATTGCAGAAACAAGAGTTACATGCCAAGGTGCTACATATAAAGCTGTAACAGCACATAAAGACTTATATGCATCTATAGATAAAAATATAGATATATTAGAAGGACAAATAAGAAAAACAAAAACAAAGAGAGAAAAATTAACAAAAGAAGCAACAATAAGAGTTGGACAAGAAGAAAATCCATCAGAACCAGAAGACGAAATAATAAAAGAGTTATATTACGAAATAAAACCAATGACACCTGAAGATGCAAAACTAAAATTGCAAGAAAAGAAGGGAAATACATTTTTACCATTTGTTAATTTAGAAGATGGAAAAGTAAATGTAATTTATAAACTAAAAGATGGTAAAAACTATGGATTAGTTCAACCAGAATAAAATTATTTATAATAAAAACAACGGATTCAAGAATTTTAGAAAAATCTAAAAGACTAGGATCCGTTGTTTTAAATTTTAGAGAAACTATCTATTTAACATTTCGTTTTCATATTTTTGAACCATCTTTTTAACCATGTTTCCACCTATTCTACCAGCATCTCTTGAAGAAATATCACCATTATAACCTTCTTTTAAGTTAACACCAACTTCAGAAGCTACTTCATATTTAAATTTATCTAAAGCATTCATAGCTTCAGGAACTAATTTTTTATTTGTATTTGAATATGCCATTGTAAATTTCACCTCCTAGGATTGTAAAAAATATTAGAAAAGAATTTTTTATCTTTTCAATATATAGAATGTGTAAAATTGAAAAAAAATATTCTGGAAAAATTTGAAAAAAGAAAATGATATATATTGTAAAAAAAGAAATAATAATATATATTATTGTAATGAAAAAATAGAAAGGAAAGAAAAAATGTATAGATTAATAACAATAGATTTGGATGGGACTTTATTAAACAGATATGGCGAAGTAGGTGAATTCACTAAAGAAGTTATAAAAGAAATAACAAAAAAAGGTATTTTAGTTGTTTTAGCATCTGGAAGAATATCTGACTCGGTTCTTACAATTGCAAAGGAGATAGGTGCAAATAAATATTATATTTCTGGTAATGGTTCGGTAGTATATGATATGCAAAATGATCAAATTATATACGAAAATTACTTAAGTAAAGAAAAGGTTTTGGAAATAATAGAGCTATGCGAAAAAAACAGTATTTATTACAATATTTATACTGAAAGTGCAGTTATTGCAAAGTCCTTAAATTATAATGTAGCTTTTTATAATTATGAAAACACTAAAAAAAGTAGTGATAAAAAAACAGAAATAAATATTGTAGAAAATGTTTATGAGTACATTAAAGATTTAGGCACAAATAAGTTTTTAAAAATGACAATATGTGATGAAAGTAAATCTGTATTTGCAAGTATTGTTAAAAAGATTAAAGAAATCGAAGATATAGATGTTTTAGACGTAGCACATATGTCACAAAAAAAGATAATGTTAGGTACAAAAGAAGTTGATGTTGGATATTATTATACGGAGATAACTAGTAAAAATGTAGACAAATGGTATGCAATAGAAGAGATTATGAAAATCGAAAACATAAAAAGAGAAGAAGTTATGGCATTTGGGGATAATAATAATGATATAATAATGATTAAAAATGCCGGTCTTGGAATTGCAATGGGACATAGCAATGACGAAGTAAAAAAAGTGGCTGATATTATAACCACGACAAATGATGAAGAGGGTGTAGCTAAGGTATTAAAAGAGAAACTATTGTAATATTACTATAATATTACAATAGTATTAATTTTGGGTTACGAAAAGATAGTATATATTGTTTTAATGAGTAGATTGTTGTAAAATAAAATCAGATTATATTGAATATTTTATAATATTAAGGAGGAAAAATAAATGGCTTCAAATCCAATGCAAAGACAAAAAAGAGTATCATTTTTATTAGGAATGTTAACAATGCTGATTATAGCAGCAGTTATAATAGGTTTATTATTTGTTCAATTAGTTAATTTGAAAAAACAAATAGATTTAATTGAAAGTTCTAAAAATTTAGCATATGTATTAACTGCAGATGTTTCTTCTGGAGGTAGTATACAGGTAGTTGCATCTACAGACGGAAGCACTACTGCAAATGTAGACCAAATAGAAGCAGATATGAGTGTTATTCCTGCAAATTATGCAACAACAACAGACTTCTATTCAGATGAATTAGGAACACAACCTAAAACTGATATAGTTGCAAAAATAGATTTAAAAGCAGGAACAATATTAACAAAAGATATGTTAACAACAAGTTCAGAGAAAGTTACGAATGACTTAAGAAAACAAGAATATAATATGTTATCATTGCCAACAGACTTGGTAGATGGTGATTTTGTTGATGTTCGTATACGTTTTGGAAATGGACAAGATTACATAGTTGTTTCTAAGAAACAAGTATCAATTCCATTAATATCAGGTGCACCAGCAGAAGGAGTTATAGATATTAACTTATCTGAAGACGAAACAATATCTATGTCAAGTGCAATTTTGGAAACATATATGTCAAATACAGTAGAAATGTATGTAACAAGATATACTGACCCAGGAATGCAAGCAGCAGCAACGCCAACATATCCTGTTAATTCAGAATGTTTAAATTTAATGAGCACAAACCCAAATATTGTTGAGGAAGCTAAACAAGCAATAGCAAATAGATATAACGGAACTTTAAGAGAAAATTATATTAATGGTCAATTAAGTAGTATACCTTCAGAAGATAGACAATCAAATATTGAGGGAGCTGTTACGGAACATATTACACAACAAAAAGAATTAAGACAACAATATTTACAAGCACTTGAAGATGCTGCTGTAGCTAGTGCAAGTGCAGCATCTTCAAATACAACAGCTACTGATTCATCAAGTAGTACAACAAGTGCAAACTAATTAGTAATTAGGAGGAAATATGAAAGAAGTAGGATTTATAGGAGCTTTTGATAAAACAGATTTAATAATATATATTGCTAAAATTCTAACTGTATTAGGCAAAAGAGTATTAATAGCAGATACAACTATTACACAAAAAGCTAGATATGTTGTACCAGCATTAAATCCTACTTTGTCTTATATAACTGAATTTGAAGAAATAGATATTGCAGTTGGATTTAGTTCATTAGAGGCAATAGCAGAATATACAAATAGACCGGTAAACCAATTAGAATATGATTATCTGTTAGTAGATGTAGATGACGCGAAACTAGCTATGAACTTTAGAGTAGATATAGCATCAGAAAACTTTTTTGTAACATCTTTCGATACATATGAAATTAGAAAAGGATTGGAAATTTTAAATGGATTTCCAACACCAATAAAAATGACAAAAGCGCTATTCTCTAAAGAAGTAACTAAAGAAGATGATGACTATCTAAACTATTTATCTCTTGGTTCAAAAGTTATGTGGGAAAATGATAGAGTATATTTTCCACTAGAAATGGGAGATAAGACAGCAATGATAGAAAATCAAAAAGTATCAAAAGTTAGATTTGATAATTTAACACAGATGTATAAGGATGGGTTAGAATATATGGTTGCTAAGTTAGAACCAGATTCTCAAGCCAAACTAAGAAAAATAATGAAAGAAATTTAAAGAAGGAGATATACTATGGCTATAATATCTTTTTGGACAGAAGATGCTAAAGAAACAGGACAAACATCAACAGCTATTGCAGTTGCTACGCAAATGGCAATACAGCATAATAAAAAAGTTTTGCTAATTTCTACTTATGAAAATAATAAAGAAATAAATGCAGCTTTTTTAAAACCACAAGCACAAAAAACGAATATATTAGCTTTCTTAAACTTAACAAAGAAAACTGTAGGTATAGAATCTGGAGTAGCTGGACTAATGAAGATAGAAGGCAGTAATAAATTATCTCCAGAACTAATAAAAGATTATACGGGAATAATATTTAAAGATAGATTAGAAGTTTTATCCGGATACGATGGAGTGGAAACACCCACAACAAATGCTTTTTATGTATCACTTATTAGAAAAGCTAGCATGGTATATGATATTGTTATAGTTGATCTTAAAAAAGAAATAAATGAATTAGCACAGGATGTATTAACAATGTCAGATGTTGTGGTATATGGAATGACACAAAAGAGACATTCTATAGAAATATATGATAATTCTAGAAAAGAAGGATATACTTCTAAAATGAATAATATAGTCGGATATATTGGAAGATATGATAAATTTTCTAAATATACTCAAAAAAATATCATTAGAACTATTAAAACAAAAGATCAACTTTTCCCTATAGTATATAACACATTATTTTCTGATGCTTGTGACGAGGGATTAGTAGCAGATTACTTCTTAAAATTACAAACAATGACGGACAAAGAGAGAAATGCATTATTCTTAAATAATGTAAAAGATTTAATAAAAGGAATTTTATATAAAATAGAAGAAATGCAAATGATGAGATAAATTCAAGGAAGGAGTTTCAAAAAATGATTCTTAATATTGTATTAATACTAGCTGTTGTTCTAGTATTCGTATACTTGGTATATAGAAATGTACAAAAGAAAAAGAATGAAGAAGTAGAAAAGCTTGTAGATGTTGATGACCAAACATATACATTGCAAAAGATGACAGAATATATCAAGAAAAGATTGGACGAAATTACTAAAATAAATTTATACGATTTAGGACTAACAGAAGAAGAATTAAAAAGAAGGAAAAACAAGAAATATGAGTTAAAGAAAGCTTTAAAAGGCTGTACATATGGTGATGTTAACGATAAAAAATATGTTAAAGAATTAATTTACGATATACTTTCTAAAGAGTATGGAGTAGATGAAACAAATATATCTAAATCAATTCCTTTTGATATTCCTTCACTTCTTACAGCTCAAGATAAATTTGACATTATAATATATATGTATAAAAAAGAATTTGGATATGAAGCATTAACACAAATAATAAAAAAATATCAACTAGATACTTTGAAATATGTAGCAGGTGATGCAAAACCATGTTATGTAATAACAGAGGACGAAATAAATGATATTTATGAAAAAGAAGGATTTGTACTTAATTTTTCTGACAAATTAAATATCGTAGTACAAAGAATATATCAACATTATAAGGGTTATAGTTCTATAGACGAAGTAAGAGATATGAACATAGATGGTGTGTCTGGTGGTGTATCTGGTCTTCCAGAGAGTTTCTTAAGCCAGGTTGCACAAACTGATGGAGATTATCTAAACGAAGTTATGGAACATAAAGTACCACGTGCTTGTGATAGTATTTGGATATTCTTCCAAGGTAAATCAATTCGTTTAGCATTCCTTTCTTTTGGATCAGAAGCTGAACTAAAAAGGGTTTGCCAAAATATATATAAATACAATAACCCAGGACAATTATCAGATACAAATGGTTATAAAATAAATGAAATGAAAGATGGATCTCGTGTTGTTGTTGTTAGACCAAGCTTCTCAGAAACATGGGCGTTCTTCGTAAGAAAATTCGACGTAAAACGTGCAACACTAGAACAATTAATTACACAACCAGGAAAAGATGATGCAATAGCATTATTAAAATATTTAGTAAAAGGAGCTCGTATAATTTCACTTACTGGTGAGCAGGGTTGTGGTAAGACAACAATGCTTATGGGTATGATAGAAAATATTTACGAAACAATGAACATAAGGGTTCAGGAAACAGCATTCGAGCTTCACTTAAGAAAAATATATCCTACAAGAAATATTTTAACATTTAGAGAAACAGAAACAATATCTGGACAGGAAGGTTTGGACGTTCAGAAAAAGACTGATGGTTCTGTTAACATCATAGGTGAGGTTGCAACTGACCCCGTAGCATCTTGGATGATTCAAGCAGCACAGGTTGCTTCTAAGTTTACATTATTTACACACCATGCTAAAACATTTCCAGATTTAGTTACAGCATTAAGAAACTCTATGCTTAGAACAGGTGTATTTACTAATGAAAAAACAGCAGAAGAGCAAGTTGTACAAGTATTAAATTTTGATATACATTTAGTTAAAGACTTTAAAGGTAGAAGATATATAGAAAGAGTAACAGAATGTATACCAGTTGAAGAGAAAAATGAATATACATTCGATTTTAGAAATGAAAAAACATTAGAAGGTAAATTCGAAAAATTCTTCGATAACGCAACACATTATTTTACACAAATAACAAATAAACAATTATATACATATAGAAATATATTAGAATATCATGACGGAGAATATGTTATAACCAATAAAATAACAGATCATAACATTCAAGAAATGAGATTAAATATGGATGATAATGATTTAGCAGAATTTGATAAATTTATAGAAGACCATTGGGGTTCTTCTAAAAAAGCAAAAACAGAAGAAGTTGCTGCTAAAAGAGTAGGAAGACCAAGAAAAGTAGAAGACTAATGAGGAAAGGGGTGTACAAACCTTAAATGTCTAATCAGGTATTATTGTATCTTGTAATAGGTATAGCAGTCATCTTTTTAGTAATTGTTATAGCTTATTTGCAAATAAGGAAGAAGATGCAAACATCACAATATAAGCAAATACAACAATTACGTAAAGGAACTGAAAGCACAAAATTTTCAGCAGATGTTATATACCAAAAACTATATTTAAAATATAGGAAGATTCCACTTGTTAAGCGTTATTTATTAAAATTACGTAGAAGACTAGAAATTTTAAATATAGATGATGAATATTTAACAAGAAAACAGGCTTCTCAAATATTAACAAAAGGTTTAATAATAGTTATACCTCTTACTATCGCTATCATATGGCTTACATATAGCAATGTGTTATTATTAGGAATTTTAATAATATTTGAAATATTCATTATGGATAGTGTAATCGACGGAATGGTTGATAAAATTGATAATAATTTGCTTAAACAACAAATAGATTTCTTTGGAGAAATTAGACATGCTTACCATGAATTTAATATGGTTGAAGAAGCAATTTATCAAACTGCACAGGACAATGAACTAGAAGTATCAAGGCAGGCAGAAAAAATATATGAAATATTAATTTCTGATGATCCAGAAATGGAATTGGAAAAATACTATGATATAGCTCCAAACAGTTATTTAAAAGAGTTTGCAGGAATCTCATATCTAACTAAAGAGTATGGAGATAGAAAAAAAGATGGAGCATCTTTATATTTAAAGAATTTAAATAATATTACACAGGAAATGCAATTGGAAATATTAAAAAGAGATAAACTAGATTATGTTTTTCAAAGTTTATCAGTTATCTCAATAGTACCAATGTTATTCCTAGAAATGATAAAAAATTGGAGTGTTAGCCAATTTGCTTTTACAAAAAGCTTTTACATGGGAAAATCAGGTATGATTG
Organism: uncultured Clostridia bacterium; assembly: GCA_944393475.1. GTDB lineage: Bacteria > Bacillota > Clostridia > TANB77 > CAG-508 > Merdicola. Next base: position 4,831 of record CALYAI010000033.1, on the reverse strand, counting down.
TACAAATATTAGTAATCGTATTAACATTTATATGCTATACACTTACTAGAAGATTAAAAGATAATGGATCTGTAAACACTAAAACTCAAAATACAGAAAATCCATGGCAAGAAAAATTATACAGAAAAAAACCAATAAAGAAATTTGTTGATTTATTTATACCTAAAGAGGGAACAAGGGATTATAGAAAACAAAAAGAATTACTTAAAGATGCTGCATCACCACTTAAACTTTCTTGGGTATATGTAAATAGAATAGTATTATTTATAGTTGTATTTATTGCATCAATAATAATAATGTTTTACTTGCACAAACTACAAATAAATTACATATATACTGAGCCTACAACTGATTATGATCTGATGGGTGCTATGAACGAAACAGAAGAGCAAGAAGCGATGGAAACAACCAAGATAGACAATTATTTCTTGGATATGTTTAGAGGAAATTTAAAAGCTACTCAAGACGATATAAGAAGAGCAATGGCAAGGTCAGAATATTATGAAAATTCAACAGATGATGTATTAGATACGGATTCTGAAAGAGTATATGGAAAATTACAAACAATTAATGGTGAATATTTAAAATGGTTTGAAATATTAATAGGTTTAGTATTTGCACTTATAGGTTATGCATTCCCAATACTTTTGTTAATGTTCCAAAAGAGAATGAGACAGATGGAAATGGAAAACGAAGTTATGCAATTCCAAACAATTATATTAATGCTTATGAGAATAGAGAGAGTTAATGTAGAAATGATTTTGGAATGGCTAGAAAGATATGCAAACATATTTAAAGAGCCAATTAGCAAATGTGTTAATAACTATGAAGCAGGTGCATGGGAAGCTTTAGAGCAATTAAAAGAAGATATATCTTACCAAGATATGATAAGAATTGTAGAAAGCCTTCAAGCAGCAGTAGAAAAGATACCTATTGTAGAAGCTTTTGATGAGCTAGACACAGAAAGAGATTACTACCAGGCTAAGAGAAAAGAATCAAATGATAGGTTAATTGCTAGTAAAGGACTTATAGGTAAAGGTATAGGTTTTGCACCGATGGTATGTATGTTTGTAGGATACTTAATAGCACCATTGGTATTTATAGGATTAACAAGTATGTCAAGTTCATTCTCTACGATGTCAGCAATGTAGAAAAGGAGAAATAATATGGAAAATGCCGCAAAAGCATTGACTATCGCTGGTGGAGTGTTAATTGCAGTTATGCTAGCAGTATTGGTATATTATGTTTTTACACATTGGGGCGAAAGTCAAAAAATGGACCAAGAAGAAATAGAAGTCCAAAAAGTAAATGATTTTAATAAAAGCTATTTATCATACGAAAAAACATTGTATGGAAGTGAATTATTGGGACTTGTTAACAAAATGAATGATTATAATGTAAGTAAAGACATTACTTATGCAGGATATGGACAAATGAGCATACAAGTAAAGATTACAGATACAACTGGAGGAAACCTATTTAATAAAGGAACCTATGGTTTGAGCCAAATAAATAATACAGTAAAAGATGTAATGAATAAGACAAGTGAATCTAGCAAATATAAAGGAAAGATTTCAGATGCAAATTGGGAGCATTTAGCTAAAGCAAGTAGTAATAGTCCAGAGGAATTTAATAAGTTATGCGATACGCTAAATATAGATCCTTCACTTGATAGAAGCGATTTACAAAGTGCATCAGTTGAATATTATAAATATGTTCAATTCAAAAGAAAAAAATTCAAACATACAAATACTACCTTTTTTGACACTGGTAGAGTAAATACTATGTCTTTTGAAGAAGGAAAATAGATTATAAAGGAGGGGCAACTAAGATATGGAAAATGCGTCAAAAGCACTTATTATAGCTGGTGGAATGTTAATTGCTCTTATGGTTGCCTCATTATTCGTATATTTATTTACCGTATATGGAAATAATGCAAAAGAAATGTATGCAAAAATATATGAAAACCAAAAAACAGAAGCATTGAATGAATATACCAAATATGAAGGAAGCAACGAAAATACTATTTATGATGTGGTATCTGTTATAAACAAAGCACAGGATAATAATAATTCCTTAAATTTATCACCTGGAGATAGAGGATACATCACAATAGGAATAATTGGAGGAGTTTCTATATCAGGTATAAATAATGCAAATTTACAAAATGTTTCTAACGAAGATATAGCACAGTTATTACAAGCATATTCAGATAATGGTGCAAGATTTACTTGCAATGTTACTGTAAATGATGAAATGGTAAGTGCTGTTAGTTTTAAAGTTGATCACTATTCAACATAAAATTGTAAAAAGTTAACATTTTTATTATTATAAAAATATTTACAAATATTGTTGAATAATGGTATAATAATAGAAAGGATGCATATGAAAAAGATTATTATAATATTAAGTGTTATAGTTATTTGCATAGTTATATCAATTACATATGCATATACATCATATAAAAATGATGTAAACCAAATACAAAAATTTAATAATCAATTTTCTAAATATATAGATCAAGAATTTTATGGAAATGAATTAGCTACAATTATTAATCTAGCAATAGATAATAATGAAAAATATAAAATTCAGAAAAATTCTTCTGGACAATATATAGAAGATGAGCTATATTCTGTAAGAGTTGATGTATATATGACAGATACACAAAAGACCTATAGTATGGAATTACTAAATTCTGGCGAAATTTCTAATTTCGTAAGTAATTATAGTAATATAAAGTTCAAATGTACCAAAGTAGAATATCATAAAAAAAATAAAAGAATAAGCTACTTAGGTATAGAACAAATATCTTAATTTAGTTGATAAGGTTTAAAATATTATAAAAAAAAAAAGGAGGAATTTATTATGGAGAATGCATCAAAAGCATTAATCATAGCAGGAGCAATATTACTTGCAATTTTAATTATAGCACTTGGTGTTTACATATTTAACCAAGCAAGAAGCGCAACAAATATGGATGACTTATCAAATCAACAAGTAGAGGCACACAACGCAACATTCCAAAATTATGAGGGTACGATAAATGGTACTCAAGCAAAAGCATTAATAGATGCAATTAGAAACAATAACCAAAGAATGCCAGACTTAGGAGATATTACTGTTGATGGTGTTAGTGGAACAAATATATCAGATATGACAAAACTAGCAGAAGAAAAGAATACTTATGAAGCAACAAGCCAATATGTAGTAACAATTACAGGATATCAACAAACAGCTGGACAATACCAAGGTTATGTTACAAAGATAAAAATAACTAAAAAATAATTAGAAACTAAGGAGGAGTAATCATGGAGAATGCAATAGAAGCATTAAAAATGGCAGGATTTATGTTATTATTCATAATTGCACTATCTGTTACCATGGTTACTCTTACCCAAGCTAAAACAACATCGGATGCTTTGGTAGCAAATCAAGACAGACAGGAAGCATATGAATACATAGAACTTCCAGCTGGCGAAAGATCATTATCCAGAACGGTTACACTATCAGATATTGTACCAACATTATACAGATATGCACAAGAAGATTATGCAGTACAATTTTATGATACTACAGGACAACCATTAAAAATATATGTTAGTGGTTCGGGTGAAGATAAAAATGATTTAGATTTAGATACCGAACATTGGATAGATGTTTATGGAGTAACTAGATACGAAGCATGGAGGGGAAATACAACAGCGATAAAGCAACATGTTGATGAAGTAGTTAAATATTTATTTCAACAATATCCAAATAGACAATTCGAAGAAAAATTAGGAACAACAGAAGACTACGAAGAAGAAAATACAAATGAATTGGTTCCAGATATAAATAAACAATATAAAAGAATAATAACATATAATTTAAAATAAAAATGAAGGGAAAAAGGAGGTAATAAGAAATGGGAGATACAGTAGTTACAATTTTAGCTATAATATTAGCAGCTGTATTAATGTTTGTTTTTCCCTTAATGTCAGTTGCTGATCGTAGTGATGATGTTTCTCAATTATCTGTGCAAAATAGTACTACTACATTTGTAGATAATATTCGTTCTACAGGAAGAATAACATTAGCAGATTATAATAAATTTGTCCAAGAAATAAATGCTACTGGAAATACTTATGAAGTAGAAATGGAAGTAAAGGTATTGGACGAAAACCCAGGTAAGAAAACAGCACAAACAACTTATGAAAAAATAGGAGAGAATGTATATTATACTGAATATACAACTCAAATAATGTCAGACTTAAATGATGCTAGTAACAATAATACAAAATACTTAAAAGAAGGAGATATTGTATCTGTTAATGTAAAAAATACAAACACAACAATTTCTCAATTATTAAGAAACTTCTTTTATAGAGTAACAGGAAATGATTCTGCAACAATAGGTGCATCAAATGGAGGAATTGTTACTGTTAACGGAAGAAATTAATAGTTATAAATAAATGAGGGAGGTGTGTGTTTGGCACGCCTTTTCTTTAATTAAATAAGAAATGTTTTTGCATTTTTTATTTAATTAAAGAACTTACAAAAGTAAAGAAAGGATCAAATATGAAGTTACAAAGCTGGATAGTAATATTTTCTATTATAGTAATACCAATCGTAATAGTAATGTCTTTATATATGCAAGTACAAATTAATTACATTAATTTACAAGGTCAATATGATACAGTTTTGAATAATGCAACATATGATGCAATAAAGGCATTCCAAATAAATGAATTAAATAGCACAACACAAAATATTGCTCAAGAAAAAATAAGAGATGTTGAAGCATCTGTTAATACTTTTTATAATTCTTTAGCAACAAATTTTGGACAGG
>CALYAI010000032.1 GCA_944393475.1 uncultured Clostridia bacterium | reverse complement strand
ATTCTGCTAATGCTCTTGATGATAAAGTTAATTGTTCTAAAATTTTATTTGTTTTTAAATTAATATTTTTGTATGGTAACATTTCTAATTTCATAACTTTACCTCCATATATATAAAATATCATATTTTTTATACATTTTCAATAAATATGTATAAAAAATTTAAAAAATTATACATGTTTCAAAAACATGTATAATTTTTGACATAATTATTTTTTATCCTTCCATATATGATAAAGAATATCTTTTAAAACTAACATGCTATCTAGTTCATTAAAACCATATTCTTTAGTTAAATTGTTAAGTATTTTTCTAATTTCAAAAGCATATTGTGGTATATCAACTTCATTTTGATATGTTGCAAGTATTGGATATTTTTTGCTCCAAGCATTAGTCCAATTAATCTTGGATTCCTTTTCCTCACTTGTATTTTTTATTGTTTCTTCCATTTCCTGTGATATTCCTGATTTTCTAAATTTTTTATTTAACTCCTTTTCTTCCTTTATATTTTTTGAGTTTTCATCTATATATTCCAAATAAATTTTATTTCTAAATGCTCCTTTTTTCTCTGCTTTCATCTTCATAACTCTATGTACTTCTTCAATCTTATAATTTTTTAATTCCATTATTGCATATATAACTTCCATTAAATCTCCAAGTTCTTCAATGCTATTTTCCTCTATAAATTCGTTAGCTTCCTCTAGAATTTTTTTATTTAATTCAGTTATATATTCGTTGTCATTAAGAATTCTATAGTGACTCTTTCTTCCTTTTTCGCTATCTATATTTTCTGGAATTTTGTCTCTAACTAACTTGTTATATGTGTACCTAAAGATATTACTAACTAGATTAATTTTTATGCCCAAAACTCCATATTCTTTTTCTTCTTCAGGAGAATAATGTTTATATATTGATTTAATTTTCTTGTTAATTTCATCTTCATCAGTATATAATTTTCTAAATAAGTTTTCAAAAGAGTTATCCCTATATAATTCAACGACATCTACTACTAATTTTTCATATAAATCTGGCAATTTGGAAAACTCTATCTGGTCTCCGATTTTTATTTGCTGTCTTTTTTTATCATAGATCCTAAATTCAATTGTTTTTGTTCCATTTTTTATTTTTTCAAATGGCTCTTCATTCAATTTCATCTTATATATCATTTATATTCTCCTTCTTTAAGGTGTATTTTATTTATTCTACTATATCATAGTCATCAACTATGTCTTCTTGATTATTACTTTCCAAATATCTTTTTTCCAGCTCAGAATTATTATACATATTTTTCAAGTATATATATGTAGATAGAATGTCTCTTATAGAAGCTAAATGTGTATGTCCAGGTTCATTTCTTAAAACAGAAATATGTATTAGATTTTCTGAAAATTGAGGATAATTTGTTCTTATTAGTGCATCTAAATAATCAAAATTATTTTCTTCATTTAAATATGATATATTCTTATAATCCAGCATCTTTTTAAATAAATCTAGCAATAAATCTTCTAACATTCTTATAATTTGGTTATAATTTTCTTGTTCCAATGAATCTTCTAAATATTTTTCTTTCATGTTTTTCCTCCTTTTACCATACTAAATGATGTCTAATACTAACGCTTTTTTAGGGCAGAAGTTTGAACATTTACCACATTTAATACATTTTTCATAATCTATTTTTGGTGCTTCAAAACCTTCTTGTGTTAACGCTCCTACTGGGCAGACATTTACAGCAGGACATTTATGATTTTGAGGGCAATTCTCTGTTATTATCTTTAATTTTTTTCCCATAAAAGTTTTCTCCTTTCAAATTATATTCTTAATCTAAATGTTTTAGGTGCATATTTATATGCTAAAAATAGTGAAATCAAACTATAAGCTATACAGAATACTATTGTTGCAATTCCAAATCCAAATATAGGCAACTTTATTTGGATCATATTTCATAGAAATTTCCTTTCGATTTTTATCTTATTTTTTTGCATAATACCATAAAATAATAAAAAATTCTACTATTTGATTATATATTTTATACCTTAAGCTAAAAAAAGAATCATTATTTCTAATGATTCTTCCGTAATTATTTTTTACTAATTTACTGCTTTTGCGTTTGAATATATTTGTTTTAATTTTTCATCTGGATAATGTTCATCAAAAAAGCTATCCATATATCCATTAGCGGCAACATTATTTTTTCTTTCTAACTGCCTTAAGCCAGCCATTCCTGAAATCACAATATCAAATGTTATAAATAATACTAATAAAACTGTTATGTATTTAAAATTAAAGCTTTTATATAATTTGTTGAAGCTATTTATAAGAGGTAATACAAATTTAACAAAGAGTATCCCTCCTACTCCCCAATATATGCAATGCAAAAGACTTGTTCTTCCATGAATGTTAAATAATAAATTACTATAATCCCAAGATATTGTTCCAAACCAATTTTCTTGAAAATATGAAAATAAGTATTCCACTATTCCACCAAGTAACATTGTTACAAAAAATATTTTCATGTAACTTTTCTTTTTAATATTGGAAATAACCAAATAATAAGTAACAAGTCCAACTCCATATACTTGTATAAAAGGTCCAAATAATAACCCCTGTCTCGATACGAAGTGCCCATTTTGTAATAGTCCAACTATTGTTTCGATAAAATATCCTAATATACTACCAATTAAAAATATCCAAAAGATTTTCGTTAATTTCTGTATAATATTTTCTTCATTTATTATCATAATTGAATTGTTCGTTTCTTTCATACTAAATTCTCTCCTTTATTAGTATTATAAGTTACAATTCTTATGATTCTTTTTATTAATTCTTAATTATTTATTAATCTGCTTGTTTTAATATTTCATTTGCTTCATCTTCAGTTAAAAGTTTATTTTCTATCATTTTTTCCATTACTTGTTTCTGTCTTTGTTTTGCTAAATTTAAATTTTTAGTTGGTGCATAAACTGATGGTGCATTTGGAATACCTGCAAGTAATATACATTCATAGTCAGTCATTTCGTTTAACTCTTTATTAAAATAGCCTCTGCAAGCCTCCTTTACTGTATAGTAACCATTTCCAAAGAAAATGTTATTTACATATAATTCAAATATATCTTCTTTTGAGTAATGTGATTCTATATTCCAAGCCATAAATACTTCTGCAATTTTTCTTTCTATTTTCTTTTCTTGTGTAAAGTACATATTTTTTGCTAATTGTTGTGTTATTGTACTTCCACCTTCTACATAACTCATTGCTTTTATATCATTTATAGCAGCTCTACCTATTGCAATTATATCTATTCCATTATGCTTGTAAAATCTTTTGTCCTCCACTGAAATTACAGCATTTACATACATTTGTGGTAATTCTGAAAATTTGGCATAATTTTCTTTAGATCTTATTTCTTCTACTTTTTCTTCAATAGGCATACTCTCTATTGCCTTTTTATACATATTATAGCCATTATTTATAAATAGCAGAATTATACTTAATCCGATTAATAAAAGTAAAATTAATACCTTTAATAGTTTTTTCATCCTTTACCACCCCATTCCTTATTACCTTTATTTTTCCTCATTATTCTACATTCATTTTTGATTTAACATCTTCTGGTAACTCGTTAGGTTGTACTTCTTTCCAATTTACAACTCCACGAACTTGCATTACTTCTAATTCTAAAAAAGCTTCATCTCTTAATTCTCTACTTGTTTTAAATTTAATTTCTTTTTCTTTTCCTTTTTTGTTATATGCTGTTAATGTATATTCGTACTTCATACCTCCTGATTCAGTAATTTCTTGTATTTTTGCATTATCTATTTTGGTATAATATTCCTCTTTATTGATGACCAAAAAGTAGTATGCTCCAGCTAATAAAGCTATAACAATAATTACTGCTATTATAACTGGTAATTTTTCCTTAAAACTTTCCATCTTCTATTCCTCCTCTTTAATTATGTTTTTACTTCCCAAATATGTTGCTAGGAAATATAATCCGTAAATTGCTCCTATAATTACTGCTGTTACAATAATTGATGGTAATAATTCTTCTGGTGATGCAAGTGCAGCAAGCATTGACAATATAAATTTAATTCCAAATATAGAATGTATGATTGCTAAAGCAAGTGGCATCATAAAGAATATGAAAATCTGTCTAAATAAAGCCCCATTTATCATTTTTTCATCACAACCTATTTTTCTAAGTATTGTATATCTTTGTTTGTTGTCAGAGCTTTCTGTAAGTTGTTTTAATGCTAAAATAGCTGAACTTGCAATAAGGAATACAATACCTAAATAAATTGCTATAAATATAATAATTGTAGATAATCCTTTGCTAGCTTCTTTTATACTTATTTTTGTTGAGCCTTCTAGATCTATTTTTCGTTTCTTTAAATTTTTATATAATGTACTATTACTATCGTCTCCTGAAAGTTCATTTTCCAGTTCTATTTTTTCTTCTTCTGTTTCTGCATTATAATTTGCTGCTAAAAAGAATTGTTCTGTATTTTCTTCCTTTATCTCAAAACTATCTGGTACTAATATAATACCTGTATTCGTATTACTTGTAGTAATAAACACGAAGCCATTTTTACATTCATTGTATTTTGCATGATAGGTTTTCCCATTTATTTCTATATTAGAATTCTCCTCCAATGCTCTATTTCTTAAATTTACCATGTCATCAAAATCACAAAGAACTATATATTCATCATCATTCAAACTATATTGTTCTTCACCATATAATTTTGCAATTTTGTTATAATCTGATATTTTAATTACAGATTCTGGCATATCATAAGTTAACATTGAAAATTGTAATTTAGCTTTTTCATAGTAATTTCCTAAACTATACTTTAAAGTCCATTCTGGTATTGCATATATAGGTATTTCTACAATATCTTTTAAATTATTCATATCATATCCATTTGTTTTAAGTGTATCACTTACAGGCTTTCTTGAATCTTCTATTTGTTCTTCTGTATTATATATTGTTTTTCCACTGTATGAGCTTACATAACTTTCTGGTAGATATGCTGTTTTATATAAATTTACATCTACGGGCGTAAATTCTTTTAATTGTGAGTTTAATGATGATTGTATTGATAAACTACTTGATAATGCACTAATTGTCATAAATAACATTAAGCAGATAACTGTCATACTAGCTATATTAGTATTTATTTTGTTATTTAATTGTCTTAATACAAACATATTTGTTCCTTTTAAATAGATTTTTTTCCTTGTTTGTATTACTCTTAATATAAAACCGGATAAAGACCAAAATATTCCTATTGTTCCTATTACACCCATTAAAATTGGTTTTAAAAGTTTAGCTGCTGTTCTTAATTCATATACGCCACCTGTTACTAAGTAATAAGCATATCCTAATATAATGCTTGATGCTAGAAAAACAAGTATTGAAATAATTGGATTTTTTAATTTGACTTTTTCATTTTTCTTTACTGCTGTTAGTAAATTAATTAGCTTATATCTTGAAATAGTTAATGTATTAAATATGATTACTGCAATATACATTACTGCAAAGTATATACAAGTCTTTATACAAGCATCTTTTGAAAATACAAAAGTAAATTCACTCATATCTGCTTCAAACAGTTTTGCAACTAATATGGACATAAACTGTGATGCAAATATTCCTATAAATAATCCGACTGCTAATGATAATATCCCAATTAATATTGTTTCAATTAAAATTATCCCCGATATCTTCCTTCTACCCATTCCAAGTAACATATATATGCCAAATTCTCTTTTTCTTCTATTTATTAAAAAATTATTTGCATATACAATTAGGAAACCTAATACAATTGCAATAAAAACAGAAACCATACCAAGCATTTCAATTAGCAATCGTATCATTTCTCTTGTTGATTTAGAAACCTCTATCATTGCTTGTTGACTATCTATACTGTTAAACATATAGAATATTGCTACACCTAATACTAGTGTTAAAAAGTATATTGCGTAGTCTTTAAAACTCTTTTTCATATTTCTAAAAGATAATTTAAATAACATCGTTCAAATCACCTCCAAGAAGTGTTTGCACCTCAATTATTTTTTCAAAAAATTGTTTTCTTGTATCTTCACCTTTTATAAGTTCATTAAATATCTTACCATCTTTTATAAATATAATTCTTTCTGCATAACTAGCTGTAAAAGCATCATGTGTTACCATTAAAATTGTAGCCCCTAAGTTTTTATTTAAATGATCAAATGTTTCTAATAATTGTCTTGCTGACTTTGAATCTAACGCACCTGTTGGTTCATCTGCAAGTACCATTTTAGGGTTTGTTATAATTGCTCTTGCTGATGCTACTCTTTGTTTTTGACCTCCAGAAATTTGATAAGGATATTTATTTAGTATTTCTGATATTTCGAGTTTTTGTGCTATTTCTTTTACCTTCTTATCTATTTCCTTTGGATTTACTTTTTGAATGGTTAATGCTAAAGCAATATTTTCATAAGCAGTTAATGTATCAAGCAAATTAAAGTCTTGAAATATAAATCCTAACTCTTCCCTTCTAAATTTATTTAGTTTATTTCCTTTTAATTTTGTAATGTCTTGATTATTTATAATAATCTTTCCTGCGGTGGCTCTATCTATTGTAGAAATACAATTTAATAATGTTGTTTTACCAGAGCCACTAGCTCCCATTATTCCAACAAATTCTCCTTCCTCCACATTAAAACTAATACCATCTATAGCTTTTGTTAAGTTTGATTTATTTCCATAGTATTTTTCGATATTTTTTACCTCTAATACATTACTCATTACAAAATCTCCTTTCTTATGTTCTGACTATATTATAAGACTTTATATATTGCCTTGCCATTTTTTAATCTTACAATTTTCTTACATTTTCGTAAGAAAAATAGCTCTATAAAAAGAGCTATTAAAAATTTGTATAACTATTCTTTGGAAAAATTATTCTAACTTCTGTTCCAATACCTTTTTCTGAATTTAATTCTATTCCGAGTCCTAGTTTATCACATAATTTTTTGCATAGATATAATCCAATTCCAGTTGATTTTTGACCTATAATTCTTCCGTTTTCTCCGGTAAAGCCTTTTTCAAATACTCTTGTAATCTCTCCTTTTTTAATTCCTATACCATTATCTTTAATATATAAAATTACTTTATCATTTTTTTCTTGTGAGAAAATTTCTATTTCTTTATCTTTCTTTTTAGAATATTTTATGGCATTTTGTATAATCTGATTTATGATAAATATTGCCCACTTGTTATCTGTATATACTTCTTCATCTTTTAAATTTGAAAGTTCTATCGATACTTTTTCATTTAGAAGTGTTGTTTTATTCTTTAAGATTGCTCCATTTAATATTTCTTTTAAGTTTGTTTTGCTAACAATATAATCCTTTTCTACAGTATTACTTCTAGCATAAAATAAAGCTTGCTCCGTATAGTTTTCTACTTTATCCAATTCTTCATCTATATTTCTTGTGATTTCATTTTTATTGTTTTCTATAATCATTTTACTTGTTGCAATTGGTATTTTTACTTCGTGAATCCATAATTCAATATATTCTTTGTAATCTTCTTGAATATTTTTATAATAATTCACGTTTTCAAGCATAGATTTCCCAGTATCTTGCAATATATCTTTTAATATTTTGCCTTCAATAAAATTAGGCGTTTTTATTATTTCTGAAATCAAATATTTTTCTTTTAAATCATCCATATTTTTTATTAGTTCATTGTAGTAATCTTTTTTCTTTTTGTATTCAATTAATATTGCAAGTACAATTACAAAAATAATAATAAATGCACAATATACTCTTATTAAAATACTAATATTATAGGCAAGCAATAAAATCTCTACACTTACCAAAGCAAGTATTATGCCAATAATTAAAATAATTTTTTCTTTTATATAATCCATAAATCTCATTTTAATATATAACCTTGACCTCTCCTTGTCTCTATTCTATCTATGATCCCTATCTCTTCTAATTTTCCCCTTAATCTTTTTATATTTACACTTAAAGTATTGTCATCTATAAATTCTTCACTTTCCCATAAATAGTCCATTATTTCATCTCTCAATACAATTCTTCCTCTGTTTATACATAAGTAATATAAAATAGTATATTCATTTTTAGTTAATTCAATTTTTCTATCATCTTTTTTTATTACTCTTTCTGCTATATTTAATTTAAAACCATCACAGTCAATCTCTTGCATTTCCTTATCTGACTTTTTGTTTCTTTTTAATAAACCATTTATTTTAGCAAGCAATATTTGTATATTATATGGTTTTGTTACATATTGATCTGCTCCATAATTTAAGCTCATTAGTTCATCTATTTCGTTATCCCTACTTGTTACCATTATAATTGGAACATCAGATGTTTTTCTAACTTCTTTGCATACAAATTCACCATCCATATATGGCAAATTAATATCTAACAAGATTAAATCTGCATTTTCGTTTAATATATCTTGAATAGTATTGTCAAATTGTCCTAAGCTTTTTGCAATAAATCCATGTTTATTTAAAAATGTTTCTAACTCTTTTCTTAGTTTTTTATCATCTTCTACTATTAATATTTTTTGCATAATAGTTCCTCTCCATATTTTAATTTTTAGTTAAACTATTTCTTAAAGTTATAACCTTTGTTGCTACCTTTTCTATAAAAGTCTCATCATGCTCTACAAAAATAAGTGTAGATTTATATTTTAAAATTGCATCTTCAATTTGTTCTCTTGTTAAAATATCAATATAATTTAAAGGCTCGTCCCAAATATAAATATTAGCTTGTTCTGATATACTTTTTGCAATTAAGACTTTTTTCTTTTGACCTTCACTCATATTTTCTATATTTGTGTCAAAATCATCCTTGCCAAGTCCCATTTTTACTAACATTGCTTTAAAAATACTTTCATTGATTTCACTTTTGCAAGCAAAATCTTTTAAACTTCCTTTTAAGTGATCCGTACTTTGTGAAACATATGATATTTTTATGTCATTCGCAATTTTTATTTCGCCATTATACTCTATTTCTTTTCCTAAGATAAGCTTTAATACACTTGATTTGCCAATACCGTTTTTTCCTACTATAGCAATTCTATCTTCATTATTTACTTCAAAAGAAATTGGATTAAATATTGCTTTATTATTATATTTTATTTGTAAATTATTCACAAAAATTATTGGTGTTTTTTTCGTTGTTAATGGTATAATTTTTTAGACTTTCATTCATATCTATATTTCTTAATAAGTTGGATTTTTCATTTATCGCTTTTTGAATCTTTCCTTCCATAACTTTTGATTGCTTCATTATTTTAGCTGATTTATGTCCTAAATAGCCCCTGTCTATTGTTTTCTCTGAATTATTTGTTTTATATTTTGACTTTTCAACCTCATTTGACCATTTGGCAGTATTTTGCGATGCAATTTCTAACTTATTTATATCTCTATTTAATTGTTCGTTTTGCTTTATTTCAAAATTATCTTGTCTTTCTTTGTTTTCCTTCCATGATGAAAAATTACCTTTTTGTATTTCGATATTAGTGTTATTTATAGAAATAATATGGTCTACAACTTTATCCAAAAAATTTCTATCATGTGATACTACTATAAATCCCTTTTTCTTATCTAAATAATTAATTAAATTGTTTCTTGTTTCTACATCTAAATGATTTGTTGGTTCGTCTATAAGTAAGAAATTATTACCTTTTAAGAATAAACTTATTAATAGTAATTTTACCTGTTCGCCTCCACTTAACGAGTTAAAACTTCTATAAAGTATTTCTGGATTTGTATCTAGCAAGTTTAATTCTTTTATAATTTCCCAATCTTGAGCATTTGGTGCTATTTCTTCCGCTATCTCTATGGCCATTCTTTCTTTATTTTTCACTTCAAAAGGGAAATAATCAAATTCAACATTTTTTGATATACTTCCTTGATATTTATATTTCCCTTGTAATAATTTTAAAAATGTTGTTTTTCCCTTACCATTTCTACCTATTAAACCTAGTTTCCAATTAGTATCTATACTAAATGATACATTCTCGAATACATTGTTATAACTTCCATCATATCCAAATGTTAAATTGTTTATATTTATTAATGACATTACTTCTCCTTTTTTCCTTCATATTCGTCAAATTCTTTAACTCTTGTATTTACTCCATTTATAATTTTATACTCTCTTTTGGAGTTTTTATATACTTTTTTCTTTATTTCTTCTTCTAAATCTATTCCTAATATTTCAGATAATCCTAGTAAATATATGGTAACATCAGCTAATTCCTCACCTAGATCATCCTTCTTTTTCTTCCATGCATCATATGCTTCAGCAATTTCTCCATAAGTTAAACAGAACTCTTTATTCACATCTGTTACATTAAATCCTTTATTCACTTTATTTTGATATACTTCTTTTTGTAATTTTTTCAAATCTACCATATCTATTTCTCCTAAAATAAATTTATATAATACATAATTTCTTTTCCTAATTTTTTTGCATGTTCTATTTCTAATTTAGTACTATCTCCAATATAATTATCTACATTTACTACTAATATTGCATCAGATAATTCTATTCTTTTAAAATGTGCCTTTTTTAGTGCTTTAAGTTGTTCTTCTGTTTTTTCTAAATTTTTTGTAATAGGATAAACTGGTGTAAGAATACAATTACCTTCTAACGCCATTTTTTCTGCTATTTCCATCATTTCTTTTTGAAATTTTAAACTTCCACATAATGTTATAACTTTCATTTTAGCTCTCCTAATTCTCTTCAAAAATTTATATAAAATAGTCTTTTAAATCATCTGGTTCAATTTCTTTATATAAGTCCAATATTCCTTCCTCTATTACATTTTTGTATTTATTACTTGGCTTATTTAATATTTCCGTTAATTTTGTTTTTGCAGTAAAAGTAAACACTGGTAAATTTTGAATATAATCAATTAATAAAATTGCGTCATATAATTTACAAGTTTGTTCTTGGTCCAATATGTCGATAAACTGTTTCATTTTTATTTTATATATTTTTCCATATGCCTTACCTAGATTTTCGTAATCTAAAAAAGCCATACCTCCTCCCCATCTTTTACTTTCTCCAGCAAAATATATGGAGTTATTAAAAATATATTTTCTTTTCTCTGCAGGCTCTGTTTTATCAGAACAACCTATTTTATTTCCAAACTTTTCGTCTTTATCTCCATTTACATATATCATAAATCTTCTATAATTAATATTGGAACCATAACAAGCATACCATACAAAACTTTCCCCATTATACTTAAAAAGTTCTTCTCTATTTATTAATTTCATTTTCATACTCTCCTGAATCTAATAAATTTGATAAATCTTCCATCTTAAAATAATATTTAAAATGGAAGATTGTCTTTTAATGTTTATTCTTATGTGCTTCGTAATTAAGTCGTTTTTCTCTCCTTAATTCACTCTTTTCCTTTTTATCAAGCCTATACAAATAAAATATTAATATTAGTAATAGAATAATTAATAATATTATTTGATTTTCCATTATGGATATAATTCGACCTAAATTAGGAATTCGTATAACTTCCACTCCTTCAATTTGTTCGAATGTTATCTTCTCTAAATCAGGAACATTATTATTATCTCCTTTTGTAACGTAACGCTTTGTTTTGCCTTTGTCTGTTATTTCTACAATTCTATGTGTGATTGTTTCACCATCTTTTTCAAAAGTTATAACATCACCAACTTTAAGCTTGTCTTCATTTTTTGGCTTTTTAATAATTATTATATCTCCCTGATTTATATTTGGCTCCATACTATTTGTCGTAATATTATAAGCTTTATATCCAAAAATTCCATTAAAATCTTGCCTACTTATATATGAAATTCCAACTAATATTAAATTATAAATTAGGATAATTAAAACTATATATAATATTTTTTTAATATTATCCATTCTTTTCTTTCGTTTCTTTATAGAGTCTTTATCGTATCTCATTTGTATCCTTTCTATTTAATAATAATATATTCGTATGCATCTCCTATAAATTCATATTTATTTTTACCATCAATGAATTTTACATCATATAGTTTGAAAGTCAATTTATATGTACCAGTTGTTAAATTTGCTTTTGTGTTATATGTAAATTCCATATTTGCTGTAGGTGAATCTGTAAACAAATACTCTTTATCAAATTCAGATTTTGTTAAAGTGTCTGTTACATAATCTGCCATGTCAACAAGTTCATAGTTTTGATCATATACAGAATTATAACTTCTTCTTGACATAGATACTGTAATTATAGGATTAGAAAGTCCTGAATCATATTCTACATTTCCTTTTATAAGATTTTGATTATTTTCGTTTAACCCTGTATCTTTCTGTAATATTTTATATTCATTAGGAGTTGTTACTTTTATACCATATATTGAATTTATTATTGTTAAATGTACTTCTGTAGTATCTGACGATGTTAAACCATAATATATTCCATCAGGTGAACCATATGTCTCAATTCTTATTGTATAATCACCTGTAGCTAAAGTTGTATTGTTTGATGTATTAATAGTTATATTAGAAACTACATTTGATACTTTGTCTGCTATTTTTATTCTGGTTGTACCATCTATTCTTGGATAATAATTAACTCCATCAATGGTGAAATATAATCC
This sequence comes from uncultured Clostridia bacterium, assembly GCA_944393475.1. GTDB lineage: Bacteria > Bacillota > Clostridia > TANB77 > CAG-508 > Merdicola. The sequence goes on along the minus strand of CALYAI010000032.1, from coordinate 2,732 downwards.
AAGTAAACTATCATTTTGTAATGCATTTCCATATGCATCAAATATAGTTAACTTTATACCCATTTTTTTGTCAAAATATTGTGTATCGTATATAACTCTTGAATCCAATATCTGTTGTGTAAATGCTGTTGTTACACCAAGATTAATATCATTTCCTAAATAATTAATTTCATCAACAGTTCCTGTTACACCAATTGTTGAGTCCATATTTTGATATATACTATATCTCATAACATCCCTGTGTATACCTAATACTCCGAGTATTGTCTCGTCATCTTTATTTCGTAGTTCCATCAACATAGTATTATCTACAATATTAGTATTTAAATTAGTATCTCTAAAGTTAAATTGGAAGATATAGTTTTCATATACTAAATCCTGATTTTTATCGTAATATTTCTCTCCCATTTCACTTTCTGGATATTTCCTATCCGTACTTCCCATATATATAAAGTCTGATAAATGATATATATATTTGTTAGTTCGTACGTCTTCTGCAGTTACAATATAATAATAATATTCATTTGTAACTTTGTCTATCATAGTGATATTGGTTCCTTCTGGCAATACATATGGACTACCATCTGATTTATTAGAAACCAACACTCTTTCATAATTATTATAATCCCTTATATAATCTGTGTTTGAAAATTCATTTATATATAAAGAATAATATGTAGAGAATGAGCTTTTATTTGTTATAACTGTCTCTGTAGATGTGAATAGATTAAATTGATCTCCAGGTGTAATTGCAGCTTCTATATAATCATCTGGGTATTCCTTAGATGTTATTGTAACTACAATCATAATTCTTTTTGTTGTTACATCTGTATTTCCTTCTGGTACTATAGCTGTTAGATTAATCGTAACACTACCAATAGTTCTCTCCCCAGAAATATTTTGAGCATGGTATAAGCAGAAATATAGTGAAGGGGTATATTCAGAATTATCTGAATCGTAATTTGAGTCACCCGTATATGTTGTATTTCCATCCTGTGCTAAGAATGTTGTCTCACTTGGATTTGACCAACCATTATTACCAGCTTCCATTGTTAATCCAAACATCCTATTTGCATCTTCTTCTGTGTCAGCAATTGAAGGTACATCGTCTGGATCTAATAAAACTTCTCCATTCCTAAAACCTGATGTAACACCATCTATATTAAATTTAATATTTGGCTCAGAGAAACCGACTAATGACAATTCATCTGTTCCAAATGTAGCATATTTAGAAGCAATAAGGCTTACATCAAATCTTGTTACTTCTCCGCCTTCTCCAACTTCCCATATATAATAAAGGTCATTTGGAGGTGTTACACCAACATAATCTACTTTAATTATCCCTTCATTATCATAATTTGTATAAAAACCATCTACTTCAATATCGTGTTCTGGATCACGTTTATGTTGTGCTCTAATTTTTGCACTTAATGTAAATATGTCTGTTGCTGTTGCAGCATCTCCATTATTAAAGCTTGGGCTATATATTCCTGTACTTGATGCTGGAACAATTGTATTTGTATATGTACCAAAAAATGTCATACCATTAACAGTACCATATGCTGTAACATTTTCGTTAGTTGCTACATTAAGTGTTTTTCCTTCAGCTATATATATTCTATTATCAACATTTTTTGTCGTATTTCCATTTTCATCAATTTCTACTGTTGCTTTTTCTTCTTGTCCATTTATATCGACTAGACTATCAAATTGTCTTAATAAGTTTGCTCCATAATTTAGATATAGTGTTGAATTATTTTTTAATTTAACATTATCTACCCTACTTAAGCTATAGTAGTCGTCCGCATATTCATTTGTTCTATCAGTTGCTCCATCCAAAGCAATTGCAGAATTTGAAATTGTACATGTATTTGTTCTTTGTATAGATACGTTATATTTAGGATTTTGTACTGTTCCATAATTTTTAATATCTATTATACTTGTACCACTTGTACTTGAAGCATTTCCAGATCCAAATATACTTCCATCAATATTAAATACGTTATACGTATCTCCGTTTATATATATTTCTATTCCTTTTGTAACACTAATGAAAGTAAAGTCATATATTTCAGAACCTTCAGCATTTGCTTCTCCACCACCAAATACAGTTCCGCCGATATGTATATCTCCTTTTTCTAAGTTTTGATTTGCAAATGCATCATAACCCATTATTGTTTTTGTAGTACCATAAACAACTGCTGTATTAGCTCCACCATATACATTTCCACTAATCTCTCCACCTGCAATATATACTGTACTTGATGAATTATTAACAGCTTCTTCACCAGTATTAGCTTGGTTACCACCGCCAAAAGCATGTCTCTTAATTTTTGTTGTAGATCCATCAACTGATAATACAGTATTTCCTTTTACGATAGCAGTAATACCATTACCACCACCATAAACACTATCATCAATTGAAGAATTTTTTATATGAACATTTGTATTTTGATCAACTATACCTTCATTACCGCCACCATAGACATTTTTTGTAACATGTGCATTTTGAACTAAAACATCTGTAGAAGTTTCTACTGAAGCTTTATTACCACCACCATAGACACTTTCGGTTATTTTTCCATTTATTATAACCTTTGTCTCTGATGTAATAGCTTCATTTCCACCGCCATAGACATTTGCCACTGAACCATTTTCATGAACTGTTATATTTGCAGTAATTGTATTTCCTCCAGCATTATTACCACCATAAGCTTCATTTATATGTCCAC
>CALYAI010000031.1 GCA_944393475.1 uncultured Clostridia bacterium | reverse complement strand
AATAATAATTGCATGCCATGGTTTTGTAGGCGATAAAGAAAGTTCAGCAATAGAATTATTAGCAAAAGAAATGATAAATTATGGAGTTGGTGTAATTTGCTTCGATTTTCCTGGTCATGGAGCAAGTCAAACAGATGCAAGTAATCTAACAATCTCTAATTGTATGGAAGACATAAATGTTATAGAAAATTACCTTCATCAAAATTATGCAAATATACCTATTGGCATTTTTGCAACTAGCTTTGGTGCATACATTGCTTTAATAAATATTGCAAAAAATAATAAGCACTATAACCACATTATTTTACGTTCACCTGCAATTAAAATGGCGACTATATATAGATATAATTTATTAAGAGAACCTGAAGAAGATTATAAAAAAAGAGGCTTTACGAAACTTGGATTTGAACGTGAATTACTTATTCCTTATACTTTTATGCAAGAACTAGATAATAATGATATTTTTGATATATACAAAAATATTTCTTCTATGCCTTCCATATATATTGTACAGGGTGACATGGATGATATTGCACCAATAAATGATACTAAAGAATTTGTTTTACTTAATCCTAAAAAAATATCCCTTTATATAATCGCAGGAGCAGACCATAGAATGAAAGGTCTTGGTGAATTAGACAATGCAATTAACTTTAGTAAAAATGTAATATTAAATGATGGAAAAATTTAATTTATATACATGCAAAAACACCATAAAAGCCTAAGGCTTATGGTGTTTTCTAATTTATCTCTCTTCTGGTTGTTCTCTTTTTACCTCTTCACTAAGATGTAACCTTGGAAATCTTTGGTTAATTGTTTCGATAATACTAGAAAGTGTTTCTTCCCTTGTAAGGTCTGTTGTATCTAATTGTTCTTTTGGTCCTTTATATGTTCCATAAAATTGATTAAATAAAAAATTATGTTCATTTACCCAATCAATTTTTCTTGAAAGTGATGGATTTCTTCTTAATGCTTCCTCTGTAGAAACCGTAACTGCAACAAATAAATCTGGTACTAATCCCATGTTTGTAAAATTACTTTTTGATTGAACATCTTTTACTTCTTGATGGGTTGCTTTTCCAGTTTTTTCATAAAAATAGTTCCAAAATCTAAAATCTAAAAATCCCCTATCTACTAAAATAATATCTGGATTTTTTTCTTTAGCTTTTAATATTCCTTCACAAGCATTCGTTCCTATCCATTCATTAAAAGCCAATGTTCCTCTTAGATTATGTGGCAAAAGAGTTTTTCCATTTGCTTCTTCTAAAAGAATTGTATTATATCTATTTTTCTTACATACTTCAAAAAGTGAATGTAATGATGTTGTTTTTCCTGCATCTGGTGTTCCTGATAATTCTATCATTATACTCATTAATATTACCCCTCTTATTTTTTCTGATATATTTTCATAATAACACCAAAGTCAAGAAAAATCAACAAATATGCTATCCAACTTTATCTTTTTCCATATGACTATATTTTAATTTCGTCGCCATTCCCCCTCTAATATGTCTTTCTGCTTTATTCTTATCCAGTATCTTTCTTACTTCACTAGCTAATACAGGGTTAATCTTTAGTAATCTTTCACTTATATCTTTATGTACTGTGCTCTTGCTAACACCAAATTTAGAAGCTGCACCTCTTACCGTATCTTTTGAATTTATAATATAATATGCAAGTTCAATTGCACGTTTTTCTATTGATAGATTTTTCATAAAGAAAACCCCCATATGAATACTTTTGTTTAAATGTATTCATATGAAGGTTGTATTAGAACTAAGTATCCTAGCTAAATTTTACTGTTCTCTTCTTCTATCTATAGCATAGCTACTTCCCAACATAGTTTTTGCAACATGTTTTACTTGTGCACCCACTTCTCCAATTTCCAAAATATTATTAAATCTGTCAATTTCCACATCTACCACACCAATTGAAATTGAAGTAAGTGGAAAATCTTCTAAAATTCCTCTTCTATTTGCAACTTCTATATATCCTCTATTTCTATCCTCTTCTGTAAAATATGATAATATCTCTTGATCAAATTCATTTATTATATTTCTACAAAGTTCATCATAATCAGCTTTTGAAACAATTGCAACAAAATCATCCCCACCAATATGTCCTACAAAACTATCATTATTCTCTAAATTATGTATATTTCTTACAATCGTTCTTGCTGTAAATTTAATTATCTCATCACCTTTTATAAACCCATATACGTCATTATATGCTTTAAAATTATCTAAGTCCAAATATAAAACTGCAAATTCTTCTTTATTAAACAATCTCTTTTTTAGTTCTGCATGAATTTGTACATTTCCTGGCAAACCTGTTAAAGGACTAACACGTCTATTTGTATATAACAATCTCATTATGTTCTTTATTGTATAATATAAATATTCTTGGTCCACAGGTTTTTTTATGTAATATTCAACAGCAGTTTTTAATACATTTATTCTATGTTCTTTTTCTCCATTTGATGATAATACTATTATAGGTGTAATGCTATTATCTTCATTTTTTCTTATTGTTGAACATAATTCTTCTATATCTCTTCCTATATTATCTTCATTTATTATAATTAATGAAGGTATATTTATTAAAGCTTTATTTATTTCTTCTGTTGAAACATTCGTAAACCTAAAATCGTAATTATCAGAAAACAATTGTTTTAAGTCTTGTAGTGAATATTTATCATCATCAATTATGTATATATCCTGTACCATATTCTACTCCTTTGTTTTATTTTTTATTTCTTGAACTTTTAATTTTAAGTACTCTTTAATATGTTCAGATTGTACAGTAGGGAAAGCATTTTTTAGCTTTTCTATTTGTTTATCTGTTTTCTCTTTATATCTCTTTTGCTTTAATTTTAAATCATCAATTATATTTTGTAAAGCAACTTTTTGTTTTTCTGAAGAAGATTTCTTTAATTCTTCTAATCTTTCCTTTAGACTTTCTCCTAATTTAATTAATTTACTTATTCTCTTTCTTAAATTTGTTGCTTTTATTGCACTAAGTATAAAGTCGATTAGCATATATATAATTAAGATACTGTCTACATATATCATTACATTAATAGTTAATTTTGAAAATTGCATTTCTACCCAAGGATTCCAAATTTCTATAAAAAATACGCTTAAGAATCCCCAATATATAGAATTTAACAAACATACTCTTCCATTTATATTAAATTTATTATTTGAATAATCCCAATACTTTGTTTTAAATATTTTTTCTAATAAATATCCGACAAAATATTCCCATATTGATAATACAATAAAACCAACAGAAAAAATTGCAAGTGACTTTCCATGTAAAGGTATAAGTAGTATATATAGGACCACTGCTCCAAAACCATAAATTGGACAAAATGGACCATATAAAAATCCTGTGTTAACAATTTTCCTTTGACCAATTGAAAGATATACGGACTCCATTGCCCAACCTAGAAAAGAATACAAGAAAAAATAAAAAACAATCTTTACTATTTCAGTTTCCATCTATTCTCCTTTATTACAGTAAAAGGCAGGTCTCCCTGCCTTTTAATTATTATTTTAATAATCATATATAAAATCTTGAGATGCTACTTGTCCATTTACATTCTCTGCTTCTACAGTAATAGAATAATGTCCTTCGCTTACTTGGAATGTATATTGTAACTCTGTCTGATTTTCTTGCTCTGCATATAGATCATATCTTTGACCATTTATTGTAAAAGATAATTTCTTTAATCCTATTTGGTCAGATGCAGAAAATTGAATCTTTGATCTGTCAGATGCATCAACTGAAGCACCAACTGTTGGTTTTGATTCTTCACTAATTCCGTCTACTTCTTGTTCTTTTGTTGATGTTTTATTACTTGTATTAACAGCAATTACTGTTAATTTATGTTTTCCAGACATAGCATCTATTTCTGTTTCCAATTGTGCTTCTGAACCTTCTTCTGGATAAATGGTTTGAACATCTCCATCATCCCATTGATAGGTTATATATGATAAAGCAACTGTGTCTTTTGCAACGATTTTTACTTTTGTTCCATCCTCGTTTAGACTTATAGCTAATTGTGGTAATGTTGAATCAGCTGTAAATTCTTTAGTATATGGTGTTAATGTATTCTTCATATCCACAATTGTTACACTTAATTGACTATTTCCAACAGGCAAATCTATTTCTTCATAAATTTCAGTTTCACCATTTTTATCTATTGTCTGCTCTTCTTCCCCATTCCAACTATACATTATTCTTTGTACTCCTAGTGGAACAGTTCCATAGATTATTGCTTTTCCTTTACTTGTATCGCTACTTATTTGTATGTTTTGTTGCTCAGCAATTCTTGTTGATGAATCATCTTTAAAACTATTTACAATTGCATAAACGCCTTGCCCTGTTATAGCAATTCCAAACAATATTGTTATAATACAAAAAACAGTTATTACTTTCTTTATATCTGCTGTTGTATTATTTTTCTTTTTATTATCATTTTTTTGTTTATTTTCAACTGCCAATATTTGGTTCAATTAATTCACCTCTTTACCTGAAAAATTATATCATATGCATTTTTTATTGTAAACATTATTTAATAAATTATTCCAAAGCTTTTTTGTTAATTGACTAAAATATATTTTAGTAGTACAATACAATAAATTTATATGTGTACAAAAGAAAGGATGGTTTTTATGACTAGATATGATTATACAAGACCTAATAATGGACAAGAAAGAGGTCCAAATGTTCCTTTAGTAAAACCAAGACGTGATAACGTATATGATCTTAACGCTATTAGAAGGCATGCAGCTCGTACATCACAACATACGCCTACTAGAAGAACTTCACAACCACAAAGAAAGCCTGCCAACAGAAATTTAAAAAATTCTGCAAAAACTTCAAGAGGACACAAATATTCTGCTAACCCTAGTTGGTTAGAAAACATCATAAATTCTATAAAAGAAAAAGGTAAAACTGCTATAAAATATACTATCCCAACATTAGCTGCAGTTGCATTACTAGGTACAGGAGCAACTGTTGGAAGTGTTGTTAGTCATTATCAAACTACTCAAGCTATAGAATCTGCTCAAGAGACTATGAATAGCTATTCACCAACAGAATTATTACGCGAAACAGAAAACTTAATTAGTAGTACTGCTAAACAAGAATATGCTAAACAATTTCCACATGATGCTGATACTTTTAGGAATGGTACATTAGTAAGTATAACTCCTATTGTAAGTAGTGCTCCTCCAGAAGATAAAACAACAATTGTTTTACATTACTCTTGCTATAATCCAGATGTAATAGGCCAAACAGAAACCAGACCAATGAACGTAAAATTACCAACTGATTTTGTTAACAATGTATGTACACCATATTTTAATCTAAGAGATACTATAGAATCTATTCCAGAAGGTGATTTAGATAAAGTAAGCTCTTGGTTAAAATTAGATGGACCTGTGCAAGAGCTTACTGAAGGACTACAAACATACTCAGAAACCAGTAAAGATCAATCTTACGCTAAAGATGCTAAACAAGTATTAGAAGATTCAACTCCTAATAGAAATGCTGATGGAGATGAAAGATAATTATATATAAATACATAAAAAGCTGTATACTTACTCTTAAGTAAGATACAGCTTTTTATCTGGTTCATATTAATATTGTCTTCCCCATACGACCATTTTATCTGCTGGTTTACCACAACATACACAAGTATTAGAAATATGCTCTTGGTTAAATGGCATACATCTTGATTTTGCTCCTGTTTTTTCGTGAATTTTTTCTTCACACTCTGGGCTACCACACCACATTGTTTTTACATAACCTTGGTTTTCATTAATATTTCTTTCAAATTCTTCCATATTTTTTGCTATTGTTGTTTTTCTTATAGTATTTTCTTTTGCCATATTAAACATATTATTGTGTATTAATTCTAATAACTCTGCTATTTTTTGCTCTACATTATCTAAACTTACTGTTTCTTTTTCCAATGTATCACGTCTAACTAAAATACACTGATTATTTTCTATATCGCGTGGACCTATTTCTAATCTAATAGGAACACCCTTCATTTCCCAATAATTAAATTTATATCCAGGTGTATAATTATCCCTTACATCTATTTCTGTTCTAAATTTTTCTTTTAATTTGTTAGCAATCTCTGTTGCTTTTTCTATAACTCCTTCTTTTTGTTGAGCTATAGGAACTACAATAACTTGTATTGGTGCAACCTTTGGTGGCAATTTTAAACCTCTATTATCTCCATGTGCCATTATTATTGCTCCAATTAATCTTGTACTAATTCCCCAAGAAGTTTGATAAGCATATTCTTCTTTTCCTTCTCTATTTTGGAATTTAACTTCAAATGGTTTTGCAAAATTTTGACCAAAATAATGTGATGTTCCACCTTGTAAAGCTCTACCATCGTGCATTAAAGTCTCTACTGTATATGTAGCTTCTGCACCAGCAAACTTCTCTGTTTCTGTTTTTTGTCCTTTTAAGACAGGTAGTGCCAAGAATTTTTCCAATATTTCTGCATATATATCAAGTATCTTTAATGTAAATTCTTTTGCTTCTTTCGCTGTTTCGTGTATTGTATGTCCTTCTTGCCATAAAAATTCTCTTGAACGCAAGAAAGGTCTGGTTTCTTTTTCCCATCTAAGAACATTACACCATTGGTTATACAAGAATGGTAAATCTCTCCATGAATTTAACCATTTTGAATACATATTACAAAAAATCGTTTCTGATGTTGGTCTTACACAAAGTCTTTCTTCTAACTTATTTTCTCCACCTTCTGTAACCCAAGCAACTTCTGGTGCAAATCCTTCAACATGATCTTTTTCTTTATTTAATAAACTTTCTGGTATAAGAACTGGCATTGATAAATTCTTTACGCCAACTGCTTTGAATTTTTCATCAGCATATTTTTGAATATTTTCCCATATTGCATATCCATATGGACGAATTGAAATAAATCCTTTTACATCTGTATAGTCTGCAAGTTCTGCCTTTAATACAATATCTGTATACCACTTAGCAAAATCATCTTCTATATTTGTTATATCTTTTACAAAATCTTTATTATCTCCCATAATTAACCTCCAATTTTAATTTTCTTCCTGTTTTAAATCTTCTTGTGCACCCTTTTCGGGCATTGGAGCCTCTTCTGGTTCTTCGAATTCATCTAAAACAATTTGCTCATTTTCATCCAATTTGTATCTTGGAAGATCTGGCAATTCAGATAAACTGCTAAAACCAAATTTTTTTAAGAATTCACTTGTCGTTTTATATGTAACAGGTCTACCAGGTGCATTCAATTTTCCCGCATTTTCTATTAGTTCATACTCTAGCAATTTATATATTGCTCCATCGGAATTAACTCCTCTAATCTCTTCTATCTGTGACCTAGTAATTTTAGGATTATATGCAATTATTGCAAGTGTTTCTAGTGCTGCATTTGACAAATTTGGCTTGTTTCTTTTATCTATTATTGGATATATATATTTGTGATAGTCTACCTTTGTAGCCATTTGGTATGAATCATCCATTCTTATAATCTTAATTCCTGATTTTTTTTCGTTAAAATCAGAAGCCAAACTATTTAAAATAGTAATCGCTTCTTCTTCCCCAATCTCTAAACTAGACATAATTTCTGTAATTTGTACTTCTCTTCCAGCAGCAAATAATATTGCTTCTATTGCTGCTTTTTTCTCTTCTATATCCATATTATCTCTCCAAAAGTCAATTTGCTTTTTCAATTATACCATATTTATACTGTCTTCTCAAGGATAAATATATATTTTATTCCATATTGTAACTTAAAATAAAAATACCACAAAGCCAATTTATGGCAATTGTGGTATTTTATCTATTTATTTTTTTTAATTAAGATTATTCCAATTAATGAAATTACTGCTAATACTGGATATATTAATACATTGTTCCCAGTATGTGGATTTTCTATTTTTTCTTCAACTGTATTTGTTTCTCCTTCTTTTTCATCTTCATTAGGATGATTTTCTTCATAATCCTCAACATCTATAGTTGCAGTAGTTTCGTTACTTGTAAATAAAATATTATTATTCTTATCTGTAACAACAACCTTATTTCCACTTGCTAAAATCTTATTTTCTGTATTATCTGTATTCTCTATAATAAATTTCATTGTATTATCATTTGCATCATTTGCTAAATATATTACATTATTAGGTGTATCCGATGTTAATTTACCATTCATAATAAGTATTGGTTCATTATTTGAAGTTATAGCTTTTGATTTAGAAATTTCTATACCTGTTTTATTTCCTACTAATGATAAACTAATAACTTCCACAGTACCACCATTTATAAGCACTCCACCATAGGCATTATTTGTTAACGTAACCTGATTTAAAATAACTTTACCACCATCATATGCTTGTACACCATATTTAGGGCTATTTTTTAATGTTATATTTTTTAATTTTATAACACTTCCTGTTGATACTGCTGATAAAATTGTTTTATTACCAGATGTACCGCTATATCCTGCTATTATACTATGATTATTACCATCTATTGTTATTTCTTTGCCAGCAACTTCTATTGGATTTGTTATAGTAATATCATTTGATAGTTTAATAACATCACCAGTTGATGCATTAGCAATTGCACTTGTTAAACTACTTTCATCATTTACAGTTTTTTCTGTTGCATTACTTATATTTGGAATATTTATAATACAAACAGCTAATAATACTAATAAAACTATTTTTATAAAAAGTTTATTTTTCATTTTTTCCTCCTTGTATAAATAATTTCATATTTTGAAAAATTTAATATGTTTATTTATATTATTTGTTTTATTAGTATGTTTTATTTATGTAATGATTTGTATATTTGTAATTTTTTTCATAATAAATTTATTTAGATAAAAAAAGAATGAACACTAAGTTCATTCTTTCAGTAAATATTATAATTAGATTCTTCTTTTTCTAATTGTTACTAATGTAACTGTTGATAACGCAATAACTGCTATTGCTATTGCTAAATAATTTGCTGCACCAGTTTTTGGTGTTTCATCCTTTTCTTCAGAAACTTCTTCTTCAGTTTCTTCTGCTACTGGTTCATCTTTTTTACCATCAGCTACATATTCTTCATAATAATTTCCTGCTTCACTCTTAACTAAGTCTGTAGCAAAAGTTGTAAGAGTTGTTGGCAATTGTTCTAATTTGATTTCTGTTATAGGATTTCCCTTAATATTTAAAGAAACTAAATTAGCTGGCATTACAGGAAGTTCTTCCATGTCATTGTTAGCCATATTTAATTCTTTAAGTCCTTCAGGTAAATCTGGTAATGCAGGTAATTGATTATTGCTGCAATCAAAATATTTTAGATTAGCAGGTAAATCTGGTAAACCTGGTAACTCATTATTACTACAATCGAAATCCATTAAACTAGCAGGTAGATCTGGTAAACCTGGTAATTGGTTATCATTACAATATAGATAACTTAATGTTGCAGGTAAATTTGGTAGTCCTGGTAATTCATTACCACTACAATCCAAATATACTAATTCTGCAGGTAGATTTGGTAATGCTACTAATTTATTATTTGAACAATCTAAAGTATTTAATCCAGCAGGTAAATCTATTAAAGCTGTTAAATTGTTTCCTGCACAATTAAGTATTACAAGTCCAGCTGGTAATGGAGTTAATGCTGTAATACCTGTGTTGTTACAATTTAATTCTTTAAGACTTGCTGGTAGATTAGGTAAATTATTAATATCATTATTACTTATATCTAATACTTTAAGATTTGTAAAATAATTTTGTAAACCTACTTCGTCACTTACTGAAGTAACACCCATTCCGGAAATACGTATTTCTTCAACAGTTGACATTTTTTCTGCAGTAAATTCATCTTCTGTTATTCCAAGTGTTGCACAAACAGCATCAACAAAAGTTGGGTCAAAATGACTCTTTATGTCTGTTGCAGCTTGTACATTACCTGTTAAAGCAATTAATAATACCATAGTTGCTAACGCAATTATTGTAGCCCCTAACACTTTTTTCATTTGTATATTCACCTCCTTTATTTCTTGGTTACAATATATACTAAGGAATTAAATTTTTCAATACTATTATAATAAATTTTACAAATTTTTCTATTATATGATAAAGATTTGTGTTTTTACTAAGAAACACTTGACAGCAAGTTATAAAAATGATATTATATATCTTGTTCGAAGAAATGGGTCAGTAGCTCAGTTGGATAGAGCATTGGCCTTCTAAGCCAAGGGTCGGGGGTTCGAATCCCTCCTGGCTCACCAAACCCATAAAAAAAAGCAACATGTAAATGTTGCTTTTTTTTATTTTTTGTTTTTATCTTCTTTGTCTTCCTCATCTTCGTCATTTTCAGATTCTTTTGAAATATCCTTTTTTTCTTTTGGAATAACTATTTCCTTCTTCTTTTCTGTGTTTGGCTTTCCAATATCTAAATGTTCATATACTGGAGAAATATCTAAGTCTTCAACATTTCCCTTAACAACCTCTATTTTTTTATTATCCTCGTCCATTTTAACCTCCGATCTTTTGCTATTCATCTTGTTTTTTACATACTAACATAGATAATTTAATTTTTCAAACCTTTTTTATCGATTTATAGTATTTTTTGTGTTTTTGTGTTGTTTTTATGTATATTATGTGATTATCCACATAGTTATCCACATTATCCACCCCGTAATATTAAGTATTAGACGAGTTATTATTTTTTTTTATCCACATATTTTTTTTGCATTCCACAATTTCCACATATTTTTTTCAACACTCAGGATTGCTAATATACTAATGTTTACGTCGTCTTTAGCTAAATTTAATTGTGTATATTGTTTTTTGTTGTTATGTATACTAATATTGTCAAAAAATTTATACCTACTTTTTTATCAATATAATTAACAATAAAAATAGGGATATTAAGGATTGTCCCTAATTCCCTATTTCTGAAAAATATTCATTTATTCTGTTTATTAATTCCTGTTTTACCTCTTCTATTGTCATTCCTTCTACTTGTGCACCTGCTAAGGTGATATGACCACCTCCACCAAGTTTTTCTAAGATGAGTTGTACATTTACATCTCCAATTGATCTACCACTTATACAAATTTTATCACCAATGTTTCCTAAAACAAATGATGCTGTTATATCTGATATTGTTAGTAATTCATCCGCTGCTTTTGCACATATTAAATTTGCATCCTTATCTTCTTTGTCATATACTGCAATTGCTATGGAATTATCAAACATCTCTGCCTTTTTAACAATTGTTGCAATTTCATTATAACTATTTAAGTCACTTTGGAACCATTTCTTTACTTTTATTATATCAACACCACATTTACGCAAATATGCTGCTGCTTCAAAAGTTCTTACACCTGTTTTAAAAGTAAAGTTCTTTGTATCCACCATAATTCCACCATATAGTCCTTCTACTTCTATTGTTTTTAGTCGTACTTTAACATCTGTATATTGTAAAATCTCTGTTACTAACTCTGCAGTAGAAGATGCATATACCTCTTGGAATGTAAGTGTTGCATTTTCTATATAGTCCGTGCTTCTTCTGTGGTGGTCTATAACAACAATTTGTCCAACTTTATCCAATAATTCTGGAACTTCTACGTAATTTTTCTTATGAGTATCTGCAATAATCAATAAAGTATTATTTGTTGCTTTATTTAATGCCTCACTTTTATTTATTATTGCATCTTTATATTCTTCATCTTTTTCAAGTTCTTCTATAAATTTCTTTAATGTCATTCCGTTTGTGTTATTAACAATATTAACTTCCTTTTCCAAAGTTGTTGCTAATCTATAAATTCCAAGGCTTGATCCCATAGAATCTATATCTCCATTCGAATGCCCCATAATTAAAACATTATCAGCTTCTTTTATTAGGTTTTCCAATGCATGTGCTACAGTTCTTGCTTTAACCTTTGTCCTTTTTTCTACTTCTTCTGTTCTTCCACCAAAGAAAGTATATCTACCGTTTTCTTTAATAACAGCCTGGTCTCCGCCTCTTCCAAGAACAATATCCATACTTTCCTGAGCTGTTTTATATTTTTCGTAATCAGTATCCCCATCAGTTGAAATTGCAATACTTAGTGTTAATTGTATTCCACCTTCTACATTTATATCCTTTATCTGATCCAAAATATCTAATTTATGCTCTTTTATTTCTTTAAGATATTTGTATTCAAAAATATATACAAAGGTATTTCTATCATTTTTAATAACAATTCCGCCTGTTGAACTTGCCCAATCATAAATAATTTTTTCTATCTCTGCAAGTACTTGTGGTCTTGTCTCTACATCTATTCTTTGCATAATTTCTTCATAGTTATCTAGCATTAATATACCAACACAAGTTTTTCCATCTTCGAATTTCTTTTTATCTTTTACATACTGTGTTATATCCAAGAAATATAAGATAGTAATATATTCAGATTTTTCATTTTGTTTTGATCTAATATATTCTCCTAGAAGTCTATATATTTTATTGCCAATATGCACTGTTTTACTAATTGTTTGTTGCTTTTTATCTTGTTCAGCCTCTATGTCTTCCTTTATTTCTTCTAGGATATCTACTAAATAATTATTAATATCTATATTCGCAAATTCATAAACAAATTTAGAACTTTTCCATATAATACTTCCTGTTGTTTCCATTATTATTAATGGAAATGGTGAATTAATTAATGACTTTTTAGCTGTTCCATCCATTGTCATAGTTAAATTCTGTATTTGTCTAGATAGCTCCGCATTTCTCTTATTATTTGTCCAATATGAATAAAGTGTAATTAAAACAAGTAATATTATTCCTGGAACTATAAATACAGGTCTATTTATACATATAATAATTATTAGAAGTGCTATAATCGCTAAATATATTTTGGTTCTTGAAGTTATTTTCTCAAGAAATCTATTATTATTCAGCATACAATTCTCCTTTTACTTTCTAAAAACTTCCCTTTAATTGTACGCCTTTTTTTGATTATTGTCAACTTTAGAGCATTTTATCTACATTGTTAAAGTACCATTTGGAGTATTTACAATAGTTAATATATCTTCTTCTTTTCCATTTTCTACATTTATATATACTAAGAAATCTGTTCCATCTACATTTCCTTTAAATTCCCAACATAATATTTCTGTTTTATATTCTGTAGGAATCATAGCTAAACCTTCGGACTTTATTTCTAAATTTTTATTTAGTTTTTCTTTCGCTTCTTCTTTGGAAACTTTTATTTCTGGCAATTCTCTTTCCATATGCGAATTCAAATATCCCTGTGTTTCTATTCCCAATATATCGCCATTATCCAATGCCACTTTAACTTTTATTAAATCCGGATACATAACAACATCGTTTTGTACATATGCATAATTTACAGTCATTATTCCTTCTTCTTTTAAATAATATGTTTGCTTCATATTTTTAAATCCTTTTGATTCTAAGAAATTCAATCCTATTTTAATTGCTGTTTCGTCATCTATATTTTCCACTTCTACATCTCTATTAAAATTACTAAATAATACATGTCCACCCTTTTTGGTTATCGATATATTAAGCAAATTATTATCATCTTCTTTATTTAGCTTTATATTAAAATCATATGTTGGAATGTCCGCATTTTCCGCTAATCCATTTGAATTAACTTCTTTAATTAAATCTCTTCCGACAAAATCCATTGCGATATTTTTTGCTGTTTCTTCATCGATATCTTCTCCTGTGAGTCCTACCTTTTCAGTTTTTGTTACATGCTCAGAAAAAGCACCATCATATATTAATCCTGCATACTCATGAAATTCTTGTTCTATATTTCCAAAACTATCTTTAGAAATATTGCTAACCTGTCTTGCAAAAACACTACTTCCTTTTTTGGTAAGTTCTCCCCACCTTATTCTTCCACTATTAATATCATTAGATAATTGGTTTAATACATTTTCTAAGTTTACGCTATACTCGTGCAATTCTTTTAAATTATCTAAATCTTCTTGTGATAAAGATTCATTATTTATATTTTTTCTAGATAATGAATAGCTGTAGTCACTTACTTGGTTTAAAAATTTTGATGTGTTTTCTAATTCATTACTGCTAATTGGTAATTGTGATAAATATGTCTGTGCTAGATTTGCCTCTTTCCATACATTTGTCAATGTTTCTGCACCATGTTCTGGAGATGTTGAAATTAACGATTTTCCTAAATAATTTTCAACATTTTGGACATAATCAACAAGTTCATAAAATGCTTGATTATATGAATTTTCCGAAGCTTGCCTATATTGAGTTTGCTTTTTATATATTACCATTGCAAGAATTGCAATTACTGCAATTAATGTAACAATAATTGTAAGCATATGCCTATCTTTTAATCTATTTTTCCAATCTATAACTTTTTCCTTTAAACTCATAATTTTATTAATACTCCCTTCCCTGTTTTATCTACTATTTACAAAATCTATGTTTTCCTATTTGCTTAATGAATGGTCTTGACCAAATCCATTTATTAGTAGCAGTATTTGGATTAAAATAATATATTGCTCCTCCTGTTGGGTCCCAACCATTTAAAGCATCCTGTGCTGCTTTATAAACCGTTGAATTTTCTGCAATAGCTACATTTATCTGACCATCAGATACAGCTGTAAAAGCACCCGGTTCATATATTACTCCTGCAATAGTATTTGGAAAACTCGAATTTTTTACTCTATTTAAGATAACTGCTCCTACCGCAACCTGTCCCTCATATGGTTCTCCTCTTGCTTCACCATTGATAGCTCTTGCCATTAACTGCAAATCCGATGTAGAACTACTTGATGCAGCATATGTTTTATTTTCATCTTTTGTAAATATTAAATTTAAAAACAATATTAATATTATGAATAATACAGCTATCAAAAATTTTTTTAATACTTTTTTCAAAAATCCACTCCTCCTAACTAAATAGTTATAAAGAATATCTTTATAATCTTCTTTAATTACCATAAATTATTCTTTTACGTATTTTGTGTAAAATTTTCATATTTATTCAACTTTACCTGTTAATTTTTTTTTGTTTGTGATAAAATTTTGTTAAATTAAATTATATATATTTGATTGGAGAAAATTATGAAAAGAATCTTAATTTTTTATGCATCATATGGCGGAGGTCATTTATCTGCAGCAAATGCAATAAATGAATATATAAAAAATAATTACCCAGATGTTGAAACAGAAATTATTGATTGCATGAAATATGTTAATAAACGATTAGAAAAACTTACAACAGCAGCATATAAGGAAATGGCAAAAAAAGCACCTTGGGCTTGGGGAACAATTTATTACACCTCTCAAAAAGGCCCTGTTGCAGAAATTTCTAGTGCTTCTAATAAAATTTTAGCACGAAAATTAAATACATTATTACAAGAATATAATCCAGATTTAGTTATTTCTACACATCCATTTGCAAGTCAAATGTGTAGCTATTTAAAAAAACATAATAAAATTAACTGTAAAATTGCTTCTGTTATGACTGACTTTGCTCCACATGACCAATGGCTTGTTGGAAAAAAACGTATTGATTATTTTTTTGTTGCACATAATAAAATGAAAGAAGATTTAATTAAAAGAAAAATTCCAGCAGAAAAAATATTTGTAACTGGAATACCTCTTTCGAATAAGTTTTTAATGCATTTTGATAAATCAAAAATACTTAACGAATTCGGTCTTAAAGAAGATAAAAAAACTATTCTCTTCTTTGGTGGAGGGGAATTCGGACTTGGTAAAAGTAAAACACTAAAAGTTTTAAGTTCACTTTTAAATGATTTTGATAATATTCAGATTGTTGCAATTTCAGGAAAAAACGAAAAAATGAAAACAAAATTCGAAGAGTTAGCAATTAATTCCAATAAAGCTAATGATATAAAAATAATGGAATATACTAATAAAGTACCAGAGCTTATGAGCGTTTCCGATTTGGTTGTAACAAAGCCAGGAGGACTGACAACCTCAGAAAGTCTAGCTTCTGGTTTACCAATT
>CALYAI010000030.1 GCA_944393475.1 uncultured Clostridia bacterium | reverse complement strand
TTATTGCAGGAAATAAGATAGATGATGAAAATGATAAATTTACAACAATAAAACAAAGTGGCGGAGAAATAGATATGCCATTTAAAGTAACAGAAAGTGATGTAAGAAAAGGACTAAGAATATTAGTAAGAAATTACTTTAGTACGGACAAAAATAATCAAGTAGTAATAGAAAATTCAAGGCTAGTAGATATTTGTAAAGAAGAAGGTGAAAATTAATGCAAGATAATATGAATAAAGGAAACATAGATCCAAGTGAAAATTATATAAATCCATATAACTTTATATCTTTAGATAAAAATGGGTGTAAAAGAAAGCCAAAATCTGAATATAATGGAAATTTAACAGGATATATGGAATGTACGTTAACCACAAAAACACCAGTTATAATACCTGATAGCAGAGAAGAAAAAATAAAGAAAGAGCCATTAGGCAAGGGAGAATTTAAAAGCTATGTGTTTAGTAGTTATGACGAATTTATCCCTGGTACAAACATAATTTCACCAGTTATTCCTGGAAGTGAGATAAGAGGAATGTTAAGGAGTGATTTTGAAACATTTACAAACTCATGTCTTTCTACAATAAATAAGGATAAGAGCTTTATATCTAGAACTAAAGAGGCAAAATTACCAGGAATATTAAAAAAAGACGAAAATAATAATTGGAAATTATATGAAGCTACAAGATATCAACTTCATACAACAAGACACGAAAAAGGATGTCCGGAAGCAAGATCTGCTAGTCAAAATGAAGAAGCAATATATATGGTAAATAATAAAAACACAATAACTCTTAAAGAAAACAGATTACCTAATTCAATTAATAAAGATTTAAAAACAGGTGATGAAATACATTTTTCGACTAGAACTGTAGAAGATAGAATAAGAAAGAGAAACGGAGAAACCATAATAAAGAAAAGAAAAATTGCAAACGAAATTATAGATAATGGTGGTTTAACAGGAATACTATTTATAGGAGAAACAGGCGTAAGGAAATCAAGAGATAGAATACATGATAGCATTTTCGTAATAAATAGAGATCAAAACACAAACGAGGAAAAAGAAGTAAAAGCAAAAGATTTAAATAAAAGTGTTAAAAAATTAGAAGAAATATTTGATATATATAACGACACAGCCTTTAATAAAGTGAAGGAAAAGGATGTAGAATGGTATGCAGGATATGATATAAAAAATTCAAAAATATTACCTGTATGGTACAGTAAAGACTTAGACAATCAGGGAAGAACTTATTTGTCATTGGCACAAATAGGTAAGGAAGCATACCATAGAACTCTTAATGAATTATTGAATGTGGCTGGAGATACAGAAAAAACATATATGCCATGCATAGATATAAATAACTTATGTCCTACATGTGGAATATTTGGATTTGTATATGACGATAAAAACGATAAGAGGGATACGGAGCAAAAAGCAACTGCAGGTAAAATTAGAGTTGCAGATGCAGTATATGAAGGAACGGAAAATCCATACTCAGAAACAAAGATAATAAAAGAATTAGCAACACCACATATTTCTAATCCAATCTTCTATTCATCATATTTAACTAACGCAGACTTATTAAAAATGCAAAATAATGTGGATTGGAATTATGACTTTAAATTTAATGCATCTGGTTCTGAACAGATAGATAAGATTACAATAAGAGGAAGAAAAGCATATTGGCACCATGAACCAAATAACATAGCTTTTACGCAGGAAAAAACACAAAGAAATTGTGCAATTACACCTGTAAAATCTGATTGTAAATTTAAATTTAAAATTTATTTCGAAAATATGAATGAAGAATATTTAAATAAATTAATAGCAGTTATTAATTTAGACTATACACCAACTGATGGAAAGGTTGATTTTGAAGGTAAACCATATTATGACTTGTGCCATAAAATTGGAAAAGCTAAGCCTTTTGGATATGGAAGTGTAAAACTAAAAGTAGATAATGTGAAAATTAGAGAAATAAAATTCGAAAATAATAGCGTAACATATAATTTAAATGATTATAGTGATTTGGAGAGAATTACATTAAATAATCAGTTTAATATGGAAACTAAAAACATGTCAGAACCTATGCAAGAAATAATTAGAATTTATAATTTTAACTATTTAAAAGCTAATTATACAGACTGCAAGATTACATATCCATTAGCATTGTTAAACGATAATGGAAAAGTTACAGTTGCAAGTCATTATTGGTTTGTAAATAACAAGAGTACGAGTATGAATTCACCATATGTTTTAATGGTATTACCAAAGATACTAGAAGGTAGTGAAAACCCAAGAGGTATAAAAGGACTTAATGAAGTTGATAAAAAAGTCATAACAAGAAATGGCAAAAAAGTCATAATAAATGGTTTAAAACTTCCAAAATATCAAGAATTTAAAGAAGAGAAAAACAAAGACAATAAATTTAATAAAAGCAAAGGCTTTAAAAACAATAAATTTAAAAGATAACAAACAAAAAACATCTAAGATTTCTTAGATGTTTTTTTATGCTCTAATGAGTAATATAGAACAAAGGATGGAAAAAATACTCTAGAGGTAATATATACTGATGTTTCAAATCTCTATTGAGTAATATAAAACAGGAAGCAGAAAAAGATAACAAGAAGGAAGTACAAGTTTCAAGTCTCTATTGAGTAATATAAAACTTGTTTTTGGTTATAACAAATAAAATTCCCTTAAAGGTTTCAAATCTCTATTGAGTAATATAAAACATGATAATTCTACTGATGAAGCTAAGGATGAAGTAAATGTTTCAAATCTCTATTGAGTAATATAAAACTGAAAAAAAATTTTAAAGGAAAGATTACAAAAGAAAATGCGAGTTTCAAATCTCTATTGAGTAATATAAAACAAGAACATCAAGAATACACAAATGAAGCTGAGGAAGCAGAGTTTCAAGTCTCTATTGAGTAATATAAAACAATTAATATGACTACTACTTATGGTGGTGGTAAAAGGTTTCAAGTCTCTATTGAGTAATATAAAACATAATTAAAACGTAATGTTAAAATATAAAAAATAATAGTTTCAAGTCTCTATTGAGTAATATAAAACGACAACAACATCAGTAAATAATACCGTTAATACAAATACAAGTTTCAAGTCTCTATTGAGTAATATAAAACAAGATAACTCATTTACTATAGATGCTGATAATACAAAAGAAGAAGTTTCAAATCTCTATTGAGTAATATAAAACTATATAAATATATACAATATATAACATACAAAACATAAAAAAGTCAAGATAAAAGCTGAAATAGCTATTAAAAGTCTGTCGATCTAAAAGAACATAAAATCTGTACTATAAGAAAAATTAAGATTTTTTAAAAAATATAAAATAAAAGGCAGATCGACATACTTTTTATGATAAAATAAAGAAGAAATAAATGTATTATTTACGAAAAAATAGAAAAAATGCTACAGCCACAAGGGAAAAGGAACGACGTACTTTCTATAAAGAGAAGGTGTTTTTATGATAAGTATTAATGAGATATTAGGAAAAAAGAATGTCAAAATTGTAATGGAAGATTTATATAAAAAAACGTACAATAAAAAGGCATACTTAGAATTTAAAGATTATTATGAAAATAATAAAGAATTTATAAGAAAAGAAATTGAAAATGATACATATGAACCAGCAAGTGTCGAATTAAAAGAAATTATAAATTATAAAGGAAAAAGAAGACTAATTTCTTCTATGGATATAAAAGATAAGTTTATTTCAAAATTAATGTTAAGAATATTAGAAAAATATATAGAGCCAACATTTTCTGAAAATTCATTTGCTTATCAAAAAGGAAAAGGGACAACCCAAGCAGTTAATAGAATAAAAAAGTATGTAGAAGAAGGAAACACTATAGTCGGTAAAATAGATATAAAAGATTATTTTGACTCTATAAATAATGAAAAACTATTAAAAGAATTAGCCAACTTAAATTTAGAAGAAAAAATTTTAAAATTAATAAATAAATTCTTAAATGTTAAAGTTGAATACAAATTTTCAACATATACCAAAAATAAGGGGATATTACAAGGAAATCCATTAAGTACAATATTAAGTAATATATATTTAGATAAGTTAGACCAAAAATTAGATGAATTAGATATAAAATATATTAGATATTGTGATGATATTAACATATTTACGAAGAATAAAGAAGAAGCATATAAACATATAAAGTTAATAGAAAATTATCTAAGAAAAGATTTTTTATTAGAAATTAATCCCAAAAAAACAGAAATTACAAATGTTTTTAATACTAAATTTTTAGGATATAAATTATTTAAAAATGCTTCTGGAATTGAAATAATAAAAAGATTTAAAGAAAACAAATACATAAATAAATGGAAAACATCCTCATTAGAAAAAGTTAATAATGAATATCATATAGTAAACGAAGGAATATTGACCCAAAGTGAATATACTATTTTATTCGAAAATAAAGATAAGAAAGTATATATTCCAATTGAAACGACAAAGATATTAAATATTTATTCAAACACAATAATAAACTCAAATTTTTTTAATCTTGTTAATTCCAAAAATATAATTGTTAATATATTTAATAAACATAATAGATTTATTGGAAGATTTATTCCAAACAATACACGAAAATCTAGTATTGTATTATTAAAGCAGGTAAGCGTATACAATGATGCAGAAAAAAGAATTAATATAGCAAAGAACATGCTTAAAGCAGAAGCATATAATCTAAAATCAAATTTAAAATATTATAATAGAAGATATAATTGTAATATTGTGGATAAAATAAAATTTATAGATAAATGTGAAAAAGAGATTTTAAGAACGAATAAGCATGAAAATTTATTATTACTTGAAGCAAGAATAAAAGGAATATATTATTCGTGTTTTAATAATATAATTAAAAATAAAGAATTCAAATTTGTAAAAAGAACTAAAAGACCACCAAAAGACAATATAAATTCTTTAATAAGTTTTGGAAATACACTTTTATACAATTTTATTGCTAAAGAAATTTATAAAACTAGATTAGATATTAGAATTGCGTATCTACATTCAAGCAATAATAGATATGAAAGTTTAAATTTAGATTTAGCAGATATATTTAAGCCAATAATTGTAGACAAAGTTATTTTTTCTTTAATTAATAAAAAGATGATCAATTCAAAAATGCACTTTGAAGAGATAAACGGAGGAATTTATTTAAATACTGAAGGTCGAAATATATTTATTAGCGAATTCTATAAAAAAATTAAAGATATAACTACGTTTGGTAATAGTAAAATGAGCTATGAAAAAATTATTAGAAAGGAAATTTATAAGCTAGAAAATTCAATATTAAATGATAAAGAATATAAAGCTTTTAAATATTATTAGTATTATGAACGTTATTTTAGTGTATGATGTAAATTCAAAAAGAGTAAATAAAATCATGAAGATATGTAGAAAATATTTAATAAGAGTCCAGAATTCAGTTTTTGAAGGAAATATATCAGAAAGTAAATTAGAAAAATTAAAGAAAGAAATTTATAAAAATATCGATTGCAAACACGATAAAGTTTGTATATATATTTTAGGTTCATTAAAATATATAAAAAAAGAGGAGCTTGGAAATATAAGTATTCAAGATAATTTTATTTAATAAGATAAATCGAGTGCAATAAAAGCTTTAAAAACAATAAATTTAAAAGATAACAAACAAAAAACATCTAAGATTTCTTAGATGTTTTTTTATGCTCTAATGAGTAATATAAAACCAATTACAATTTAGAGTATCTGGAGATGAGGTAGTGTTTCAAATCTCTATTGAGTAATATAAAACTACATAAATATATACAATATATAACATACGGAACATAAAAAAGTCAAGATAAGGGTAAATATCTTTATAAAAAGTCTGTCGAGCTAAAAGAAATCAAACATATTATACAAAAAAATGTTATAGCTACAAGGAAAAATCGATGTACACTAAAAAAGAGATGCCTAAAATACAAAATTTTAGGAAGGACTTTTTATAAATAATCCTTCCATATATTTTATATTTTTGATTTAAATATTAATGTAACTAATATTAAAAATAGTGTTAACGTAAATAAGATTCCTAGTATTATTTTTGCTCTTTTCTTTTGTTTTTGATTGTAGTTTTTCCATTTTATTTTAACTACTATAGAACTTAATATACTAATTATAAGCATAGCAATATATCCTAATGTAGCATATTTACAAGTAGTATATTCAGGTTCCAAATATGCTGGCATATTTCCAGGAATCACTTGCTGTATGGAAGAAGCTGAAATATCTTTGCTTTTAAATGCTATAGCAAAGGCTGTTATAAGGCTAATTCGTGTTTTTTTATTCTTTTTATTCAATTCTCCAAATTTAGGATATTTATTTTCTATTTTTTCAATTTTTTCTACTTTCATTTTCTACCTCACACTTTATAAAATTTTTGTATAAATATCTTGGGATAATTATTATATAGTCTTTCTGCCAGTTCATCTGATATTTTTATAAATATTTTTTCTGTTTCACAAATAATAGGTGAAACTTTATTAATATCTTTCATAGTAATATAGTTTCTACAACAGCAAGTATGATTACATCTATTCCTTATAGCACATTGTTTACATATATTACTTTCTTTATAAGCATTTTTTATTAATAAATCTCGTTTGTTAACATCTACGCCTTTTTCACAATTTCCGATAATATATTTAGGATTACCGACAAATTGTACACATGGATATAAATTACCATCAGTTGCTACATATAAATTTTCCATACCAAATTTACATTCTTTATTACATACATAGGTATCATCAATATAAGTTCTTATTTTTTTGTCAAATATTAAAATGTTAATTGGATTTTTTTCAACAATGTTTTTATAATAAATTCTAGAAATTTTACGGTATTCATTTTCTATTTTATCTAAATCTGTATCATTCCAGTTAGCAGTATAATCAAATTGTAAATTTATTATTTTAAATCCTATACTTATTAAATATTCTACACTATCACTTAAATTTTGCAAAGTATTTTTGGTTACTGTTACCATTGCAACTACATTTTTTAAAGTTTTTAATGTTTTTTTAGCATTTTCTGAAACAACATCAAAAGAGCCTTTTCCGTCAGGCAGTATCCGATTCCTATTTTGTACTTCTTCATTTCCATCAATACTATATGCAATATGTGTAAAATTATTCTTTTTTATATATTTTAAAAATTCATCATCTAATAACATTCCATTGGTTGCTAATCCAAAATTAAATTTAGTTTTTGTGTTTTTGGATTTTATATAATCAATGGTTTTATATATTAAATCTTTTCTTAATAATGGTTCACCACCATAAAAATTAATTAGCGAATTTTTATTATTTTGTTGTATTTCATAATCTACAATAGATTTGATATTCTCAAAATTCATTTCATTTGTTGTTTTGTTTGTTTCATAACAATATTTACATTTTAAATTGCAATTTTCTGTTAAATATAATCTATAATTCATTTTCTATTTCCTTTATATATTATTTTTATTATTTAATCTATTAGATTATAGATAGTTATGTGCATTTGCTTTACTGAATGATTATATCCTTTGTTTCAACATACAATGAAGAGTTTTGAACCTCTATTGAGTAATATAAAACTTTGCAAAAGAAAAATTACTTGCATGGAGTGAAGCTGTGGTTTCAAATCTCTATTGAGTAATATAAAACAATAAGGAGGTTGATTGAAATGAGAAAAAATTTTCTGTTTCAAATCTCAGATGAGTAATATAAAACATATTAGTTAAAAAGGAGGCCTAACAATAGCAAAACCAAGGTTTCAAATCTCCAATGAGTAATATAAGATATATAATATATATAATATATATAACATAAATAATTAAGGCAAGTCAATTACTCTTCAATAATATTCAAAAGTCCAAAACCCTGTGAATTTTTAGAACCCAAACCAACATTATAAATAAAAGTTAGATATTCTGGAGCACCATCAATATAAAACTTTCCATTCCAAGCATTAATTAAAATATTCTTAAATTTAGTAATACATTTATCTCTATAAGAAACATCAGCAACAACAATATCTAAACCTGAATTAGGAATACTATTATAATAAGACTGATATTTTTTATAAAAGTTATTATTTAAATAGCTTACAAAATCATTATCCATTGGTGATAAATAATGTGTAGAATTATCATTAGTCTTTCTAATTGCAACAATTGGAGAAAGTGTTTGTACATAAATACTGTCACTAGTAATTACTTTATCTTCTAATCTTAAATCTGGCTTAATAAAAACATCTTTAAAAGATATACCATTTTTAGAAAAACCTTCATAAACTAGATGCAAAAAATATGCATCTATACTTCTAATTTCGAAAAATATATTATTTAAAAAAGTTATTTGCTTGTTAGCTATGGAATATTTTCCGATAAGCTTACTAAAAGAAAACAACTTAAATTTATCATTATTGCCTACAAAATGGTATTTACCTTCATCATGTAATTTTTGTGTAAAATTTTTATCGATAGAACTAGCAGAAGAATAAATAATTCCCTGCAATATGTGGCTATAATTAATAGGCAACGTAAGTGGTTTATCCAATTTTATAAATACTTTAAGTTGCATAAAATTCAATCCTTCCTTTTGTACTTTATTAATATCATAAAAAACGACAAAAGTATATAAAATTAAGTAAAAATATAGTATAATTAATATGAATTTTAAAATTAATAAGGGGAATAAAAATGGAGAAAGTAAAAAAACAATTTACTGGAAGAAATAACGAAATTATTGATTTCTGGGATATTTATAATAAAAATGATAATAAGTATAGAGTCATAAATTATTATGGTACACAAGGAATTGGTAAATCTCGTTTGTTAAATCAATTAGAAGATGAATTAAAAACAAAAGAAAAGAAAGCACGATTTGTAAAAATAGATTTTAACCTTAAGGGTTCAGAAAACAATTCATCACAATCAAAAGAATCAATTTTATTAAACTTAAGAAATAAATTAATTGACAAATATAAATTTAATTTTAAATTATTTGATAAAGCATTGTACCAATATTATTCTAGTATTGGTTTATCCAAAAACAAAAAAGAAGTACAAATGTTATTGCAAAAAAACGCAGGAATTTCGCAAGCAGTTGATATAATTCAAGACTTTTTGGGTGGAGCTGGAATTATAATTAGTATAATTAAGTCAATAGATATTGGAGTTTCCTTTGTAAGAGAATTACTAAATAATTCTAAAAAAGAATTCGATGCAGAAATATTATATGAAAACTTAGCGAAATGTTTTGCAATAGACTTAAAGAACAATATTCATAAATTAAAGAAGCCATTAGTTATTTTTATGGATTCATACGATGTTCTTATAAAAAATGAAAAGAAACACGATTCAGATAATTGGCTTAAAAATGATATTATAAAAAATTTGGATAATGTTATATGGGTAATTGCGGGTAATATACCATTTAGATGTAGTAAAGAGGAAGAAGAGACAATTGGAATAAGAAAATATTTAATCTGTAATTTAAATGAAGTAGAAGGACTAGCAGTCCTTAAAGCTTCTGGAGTAGAAGATAATGAACTTGCTCTAAAATTGTATAAGAAATTTGATGGTGTTCCTATGTATTTAAGTTGGTGTATAGATAGATACAATTCCTTAAAAGAACAAAATATAATTCCTACGGTGGATGACTTTGGAGAAAACCAAGAAGAGTTAGCAGAAAATATAGTAAAAAGTTTAAGTTTAGAGGATAAAGAAATTGTAAGTTACCTAGCTTGTATAGATAGTTGGGACGATGAATTTATAAGAAAAGTTGGAAGTAAATTTATTACATGTTTTTCATATTTAAGATACAAAGAATTAAAAACACAATCAATAATAGAAGAAAATGCTAATGGCAAATATTATATTCTAAAAGTTCCTAGAAAAATAATTTATAAAAATTGTGACGAAAATATAAAAGAAGTTGCAAGAGAAAATTTGTCCATATACTATGGGGAACAATTAGAAAAAGAAAATTTAACTACAGAGGAAACTATAGATGTTTTGCATAAATATATAATAAATAATATATATGCTGAAAAAAATGATAATTTAGCCATGGATAATTATAGAAAATTAGCAAAGAATATAGAAGAATTAGAGAAATTAGGTAAATATAATGAGCTAAGTAGTATTTTTTATTATCTATGGAAAAGATTTAAAGACAATATAACTATATCATCAGAAATTGCAAGGAAATTAATAGATTATGATATAAAAAATGGAAAATATGATTATGCAGAAGATATTGCAAATAAGTATGAAAAAATTTATAAAGATTATAAAGATGAATATAAGAATGAATACCTTAATTCACAAGTATTAAAGGGTGAAGCACTATTATATAATGGTAAATTTGATGAAGCACTAAAAATTTTAGAAAATGCAGAAAAAATTGAACCGGACAACCTATTTGTAAAAGAACAAATAGCTTTAACACTTGGAAAAAAAGGTGAAAATAAGAGAGCATTAGAGTTATTTAAAGAGATTCTAAGCAATGAATTGGAAGAAAATAAAAAAAGAATTACCAAAAGAAATATTGCAAATGCATATTCACATTTAGGAGAATATAAAAATGCAATAGATGTATATAAAGAATTACTAAATAATCCGACAAGCGAACTAGAAGAAGCAAGTTTAAGAAATAATATAGCAAATACATTGTCGATATTAGGGGATAATGATATTGCATATAGCGAAATGCAGAAAGCTTATGAGATAAGAAAAGAATTGTTAGGAGAAAAACATCCATATACATTAAATACTTTAAATAACATGGCAAATATTTTATCACGTTCAAATAAATATGATGAAGCCATAAAAATATATGATGAAATATATTTGCTAAGAAAAGAAGCTTTTGGAGCAACAAATGATGCAACAATTTCTACATTAAATGCGGAAGGTATGACATATTTGTACAAAGGAGATATTTCTAAAGCGATAGAATTACTGGAAAATTCATATGGAGCATATTTAAAAAATCATGATAAAGAAAATTTAAGAGTTATAGGTGTTATGAGTAATCTAGCCAAAGCATATCTAGACAATGGTGATTACGAAAAAGCTTTAGAATATGCAAAATATGCATATGATAAGCGAATTGAAAAATTAAGTAATAAAAATATAAATACACTAACAACTGCAAAAATTTTAGGCGAGATATATCTACGTTCAGGAGATATAGAAAAAGGAAAAGTATTTTTGGAAGACACGTTAAAAGTTGCAAAAGAAACTAAAATCAGCAATAAAAATAGCATTGTTAAAGAGATTGAAGAATTATTAAGAATATAAACTTATTAAGCTACTTTATATATAATAAAGTAGCTAACGCTAGAGAATACAATAAAAGAGAAGAAATGTGAAAGTTTTGTAAATTTTAGCAGTCAATCCTTGACATTGCTAAAAACAGATATATAATATACTTGTAAAAGTTAATAAGACTTTTATATGTGCTACCTAAGCAAAAGGGTGTCAACACATAAATTAATTATAAGAAGGAGACGATTATTATGATGATGATACCAAGAAGAAACGATTTTGATTTATTTGATGAAATGTTTACAGATCCATTTTTTGCAGGATCAGAAAACAAGGTGATGAAAACAGATATTAAAGAGAAAAAGGACAAATATGTAATAGAGATGGATCTACCGGGATATGAAAAAGAAGACATTAAAATAGATATCCAAGATGGTTATTTAACAGTTCATGCAAAAGCTAATAAATCAGAAACAGAAAAAGAAGAAGGTAAGTATGTACGTAAAGAAAGATACTTTGGAGAATGTTCAAGAAGCTTTTATGTTGGTGATAACACAACAGAAGAGGATATAAAAGCTAAATTTAAAAACGGAACATTAATGCTAGAAGTAAATAAAAAAGATGAGACAAAACAACTTCCAGACAAAAAATATATAGATATCGAATAAAATATCATCTAAATAAAATCAAGTGCTATATAGTACTTGATTTTATTATTTTATTATGATAAAAGATAGGTATAATATTTTACAAGAGAAGAGGTAAAAAGAGATGTTATCAAAACCACAATATTTATATCAAGCAAAATTAGTTATAGATCAATTTCCAGAAGAAGATTATAATTTAATTCCAGTAAAAACTTTAAAATATATAAATGAAAATATGCAAGAAGATCCAAATATAAAGATAGACCTGAGCATACCATTAGAGGACCAAGATTTAGACCCTCAAACATGGGACTTTTTAGAGAAAATGGCTAATGAAATTAGTGATAATCAATTTTATGAGGAATATAAAGATGAAGCAGATGATTGCTTTAAATTCTTCGAAGAGCAAAACAAAGGATATATGGCCATAGCGGAGAACAAAAAATTAAATGATGAGATATCTGGATTAAAAGCAGAAAACGAAAAAATACCTCAAGCTAAAGAATTAGTTATTGCATATAAAAAGTTAATGCAAGAAAAAGAAGAAGAAATAAAGAATTTAAAAATAAAAAATAATTCATTAGAAGAACAATTAAACAGAATACCAAAATTTATTAAATTAATTTTTTTAAGAAATAAAAATTTAAAAGCATTAAAAGAAACTAATGATTAATGGAGGAACTTATGGAGCCGGGATATAAAAAAAGAATGTGGATTTGTTCGGACTATGGACTAGAAAATTCATATATAGTAAAAAGACTTAGAGAAGCAAAAGAATCTGTACACATTGTTTCGCATGATGATAAAACTGATTGGAACAAGGTTCTAGCAGAAAATCCAGAGTTAATAAAAGAAGCGGAAGAAAAAGACAAGGATATTTATGGAATTGGAATAAATGGAGAATTAAGTTTAGAAGGAATTAATTGCCAAAACTTATATCCAGAATTACGCCAAAGTCCTGTAGATGATGAATCTGTTTTAAAACAAGTATGTAATATGCTAGGGGCTAGATTTACTTTAACTGAGCAATTTGTATCAGCATATTCTTTACGTGGTGAAGAAGGTGTAAGAGCAATATCGGATAAACTAGGAAGAACAGCAGAAGAAGCAAGGCAAGCAGTTCAGTTTTGGGAATTTCAAGATATAATGAGTAAAGGTTATGGGATAGAAGAAAGTTTTGCATTAATTGTAGAAAAAAGAAGTAAAGCAATGGCAAGTAATGGTTTAGAAAAAGAACAAAACACCGGAAGTGAAAGAAATTAAAACAAAATTACCTTAAAAATATTTGACAAATATTAAAAAAGGCAATATAATTTAATGGATTAATAAATATTGGCAAAGAAATTATATAAGTAGTTAATTTGAAATCTACACAGGGAATTATAGTCGAAGACTGGAAACTATAATAGAAAGCAAATTAATAAAATTCAGTAATGGAGCCAAATCGTGTAGGAGCGTTAATCTGTAATGAGGTAGTAGAAATACTATAAAAAAAGGTGGTACCACGAGCAAATCGTCCTTTGGGATGATTGCTCGTTTTTTGATGGGATCAAATTTAAATATAAAATAAAAAAGAAAGGAAAGAGCATATGAAAGAGAAGTTAGAGGAAATTAAAGTAAATGGTTTGCAGAAAATCAAAAATGCAAAAACCATACCAGAGCTTGAAGAAGTAAGAAAAGAGCTTACAGGAAAGAAAAGCAAACTATCAGAAGTTTTAAAATCTATGAAAGATCTATCTATAGAGGAGAAAAAGTCAACAGGTATGATGGCAACAGAAATAAAAAATACTTTCATAGAAAAATTACAAGAAAAACAAGATGAGATTATTTCATCTATGAGTGTTTTGGATGAACCTATAGATTTAACTCTTCCTGGTAAAAAAGTAAGTGGTGGTGCGTTACATCCAATTACTCAAATGGAATATGATCTAAATGATGCTTTTTTATCATTGGGATTTGAAGTATATAGTGAAGATGATATAAGTAGTGAAAAATATGCATTCGATAATTTGAATTTTGCTAAAAATCATCCAGCACGTCAATCCATGGATACATATTGGATAGATGGTACAGAAAATAAAGAAGGAGCAGAAAGATTATGTATTAGACCACATTTAACTGGTGGATCTGTAAGATATTTACAAAAACATGGTGCACCAGCAAGATTTGTATATCCAGGTGGAGCATATAGAAATGAAACAACAGATGCAAGACATGAAAGAGCATTTGTTCAATATGAAGCATTAATAGTGGATAAAGACATATCTTTCTCTTCTGGAATGGTTATGATACAAACAATTCTAGAAAAGGTATTTGGAAGAAAAATTAAGACAAGAATGAGAGAAGGTTTCTTCCCATTTACAGAGCCAGGATATGAAATAGATATGGAATGTTTAGTTTGTGGTGGAAAAGGTTGTAAAGTTTGTAACCACAATGGTTGGATAGAAGTTATGCCAGGTGGTGTAATACATCCAAATGTTCTAAGATCTGCCGGATTGGATCCAGAAATTTGGACAGGTTTCTATATCAATATTGGTTTGGATAGATTGGTAATGATGAGATATGGAGTAGATGATGTACGTTTATTCCATAGTGGAGATTTAAGATTTTTAAAACAATTTAAATAGAAAGGATTTTGAATATGAAAGTATCATTAAATTTAATTAGAAAATATGTTGATTTACCTGAAGGTTTAACTGATGAACAAATTGCTTATGATATGACACTTCGAACAGTAGAAGTAGAAGAAGTAGAAAATACTGCAAAGAAGTTTCATGACATAGTTGTAGGAGAAATTTTAGAAGTAAAAGAACATCCAAATGCTGATAAATTAAGAATATGTATGGTAGATATTGGAGAAGAAGAACCAGTACAAATCGTATGTGGTGGTTCTAACCTTTATGTTGGAGAACATGTAGTAGTATCAAAACCAGGAGCAGAAGTTGTTTGGCATGGTCAAGGAGAACCTGTTAAAATAACAAAAACAAAAATGAGAGGCGAAGTTTCTTATGGAATGATTTGTGCTTCTACAGAAGTATATTTAAGTGATTTCTTCCCAAATGAAAGTGAAGAAGAAATAGTAGATTTAAAAGGATTTGACTGTAAACCAGGAGATAGTGTTGCAGATTTATTTGGAATGAATGATACTGTTCTTGAAATAGATAATAAATCTCTTTCAAACAGACCAGATTTATGGGGACATTATGGTGTTGCAAGAGAGCTTTCTGCAATTTATGATGTACCACTTAAAAAATTAGATGTATATGATTTAGATAAAAACTTACCAAAGTATGATGTAGAAATAAAAGATACAAATAAATGTAATAGATATATTGCAGTAGAGATTGATGGAATAGAAGAAAAGCCAGCACCACTATGGATGCAAACTTTATTATCAAAAGTAGGTCAAAGACCAATAAATGCTATAGTAGATATAACAAATTATGTTATGATGGCAGTAGGACAACCATTACATGCATTTGATAAAACTCATGTTAGTGGAGAAAAAATAATTGTTAGAAATGCAAAAGAAAATGAAGAATTATTGCTTTTGGATAATAATTCTATAAAGCTTACACCTGAAGACTTAGTTATTTGTGATGAAAATGATGCAATGGCATTGGCTGGAATTAGAGGGGGCAAAAAAGACTCTATCTTACCAGATACAAAAGGAGTTGTATTAGAAGTTGCAAACTTCTCTGCAGATGCAATAAGAAATACAGGAAAGAGATTTGCAGAAAAAACAGATGCATCAATGAGATATGAAAAAGGATTAGACACACAAAGAGTTGATGAAGGTCTAAATTTAGCCCTAAAACTTATAAAAGAAATATTCCCAGAAAGCAAAATAATAAAATATGTTGATATATATCCAAACGAGACTAAAAAGAATAAAATAAAAGTAAGCGAAAAATTCTTAGATACACGTTTGGGCAAAAAGATACCTCAAGAAAAAATAAATCAAATACTAACAGCACTTGGATATGAAGTTTTATATAAAGATGGGGAATATGATGTAGTAGTTCCAACATGGAGATCTACAGGAGATGTAACAATAAAAGATGATGTTATGGGAGACATTGCAAGAATATTAAGTTTTGATAGTTTTGAGGCAAAACCAATTAGTATAACATTTGAACATTCTG
>CALYAI010000029.1 GCA_944393475.1 uncultured Clostridia bacterium | reverse complement strand
AAGTTTTGTGCTAAATCTAATTTATCTTCTTCACAAATAGAATTTCCTACTGTATATCCCATTGATCTGAAGAATGTGTATGCCATTGCTCCACCAATCATTAATGTATCAACTTTTTCTAATAAACTATCTATTACTCCAATTTTATCAGAAACTTTCTTTCCTCCTAAAATAGCTACAAAAGGTCTCTTTGGATTATTTATTGCATCTCCTAAGAATTTTAATTCTTTTTCAATTAAGAATCCAGCTACTGCAGGTAAGTAATCTGCTATTCCTGCTGTTGAAGCATGTGCTCTATGTGCTGTTCCAAAAGCATCATTTACAAATACTTCTGCCATACTTGCAAATTTCTTAGCAAGCTCTGGATCATTTTTCTCTTCTCCTGGTTCGAATCTTACATTTTCTAGTAACATTACTTCACCTTGTTTTAATTCTCTTGCTAAATTCATAGCATCTTCACCTACTACATCTTTAGCAAGTTTTACTTCTTGACCTAATAATCTAGTTAATTCTTTTGCAACTGGTGCTAAAGACATTTCTGGAACAACTTGTCCCTTTGGTCTTCCTAAATGTGAGCATAATATTATTGCACAATTTTGTTCTAATAAATATTTAATTGTTGGTAATGCTGCAACAATTCTAGTATTGTCTCTTATTGTTCCATCTTCTAATAATGGTACATTAAAATCACATCTTTCAATTACTTTTTTTCCTTTTAAATCGATATCTCTTACTGTTTTTTTATCCATAAAATTTCACTCCTTATATTTTATTACTTGGTAAGTCAATTATTACTGCTGTAAGATTTACAGCAGTTTTAATTGTAAAGGTTGCATATATATCTTTTAACCTAAGACACATATGTAACCTTTACAATTAATATTTCACTTACTTTTTGCCTAAGTATTTTAGTAATTTATTAAAAATTTTATACTATAATCAGTCTTTTAGAGGTCACTTAAATAAGCAACCTCTAAATTTTTTTAAATTACATATTGTCTTTTGTTGCCATATAGCAAGCTAAATCTACTAATTTATGTGAATAACCCCATTCGTTATCATACCAAGCAACTAATTTTACAAATGTATCTGTTAATTGAATTCCAGCTGTAGCATCAAAAATTGATGTGTGTGGATCTCCTAAGAAATCTGAAGATACAACAGCATCTTCTGTATATCCTAAAATTCCTTTTAATTCATTTTCTGAAGCTTTTTTAACTGTAGCACATATTTCTTCATATGTTGCTGGTTTTTCTAAGTTACATGTTAAATCTACTACAGAAACATCCAATGTTGGAACTCTGAAAGACATACCTGTTAATTTTCCATTTAAAGCTGGTATAACTTTTCCAACAGCTTTTGCAGCACCTGTTGATGATGGAATAATATTTCCAGAAGCAGCACGTCCACCTCTCCAATCTTTTTTAGAAGCTCCATCAACAGTTTTTTGTGTAGCTGTTGTTGAGTGGATTGTTGACATTAATCCATCTTTTAAACCAAAGTTATCATTAATAACTTTAGCAAGTGGTGCTAAACAGTTTGTTGTACAAGAAGCATTAGAAACTATGTTCATACTTGGATCATATGTTTCATTATTAACACCCATAACAAACATTGGAGCATCTTTAGATGGTGCGCTTATTACAACTTTTTTAGCTCCTGCATCTAAGTGAGCTTGTGCTTTATCCATTGTTGTAAATACTCCTGAGCATTCGAATACATATTCTACACCTAATTCTCCCCATGGAATATTGTGTGGATCCATTTCATTATATACTTTTATTTCTTTTCCATTAACAACTAAAACGTTGTCTTTTGCTTCGATTGTTCCATTAAATCTTCCATGCATTGTGTCGTATTTTACCATGTAAACCATGTAATCTGCAGTAATAAATGGATCGTTTATTGCAACGATATCTACTGCATCACCTTTCTCTAACGCTGCTTGGAAAGCTAATTTTCCAATTCTTCCAAATCCGTTAAAACCTACTTTAATTGCCATTATAATTCCTCCATTCTTTTTGCCTTTTTAGGCATGCAAAAATTTGACCTATTTTTTGATCATAGTCATTCTATAACAAAAAAGAATACTTTTCAAGTATTCTTTCTTAAATATTTAGATTTTATACATATTTTTCTATTTTTACTATATATCTTCCTCTCTGTGTATTTCCTAAAATATCACTAATTTTAAATCTTCCTTTTCCTCTTATTGTAATAATATCTCCTTTATTTATTAATTTTGTTTGCTTTGTCTCATTTTTAAAATTTATAAATACTCTTTCCTGCATAATAATTTCTTTTGCATTTGCTCTTGACGTCCTCGCTAATTCTGCAATCACATTATCCAATCGTAATGCTGATATAATAATATTGTACTCTTTCTTTTTGTTTTCTATTACTTCTATATCTTGAATTTCTATTTGCTCTATATTAGCTTTTCTTAGCCTTGTTAATTGACTTAAATTATTTATTAAATACTTAACTGTTTCTGGTAAAATAATAATATCTGCTCCACTATCTTGAACTAAAATATCTCCTATTTTTGATCTTTCTATTCCAAGTTTCATAATCATTCCTAAATAATTTTTATGTGAATACTCTCCTTTTAATTCATTTGGAAGTCTTACTCTTATTGCTGATAATCTTTCCAATATACTCTTATTTTCCAAAAAGTCTTTAAAATTTAATATGTCACTTAATTTTTCAGGATAAAATATTAAAATTTTTCTTTCTGCTTCACTATATCCACCAAAAAACATATAGTTTTCGAACTTTATTCTTTTTAAAATATCTTCACAAATTTTTGATTGATATCCATCTAAAAAATCAGTATTTGTAATTCTGTTTTTTTGTTTTGTTTCTTCAATCTTATCCAACATTTTTGCTATAAGAATTTGTTCTTCTTTTTTATATCCTTCCAATAATTCTTGTTTATTCATAATTACTCCATCTTTTAATTATTTTTATAATACTTTCTGTATCTAAATTATATTTCTTTTCTATCTCATTAACTGTGCCTTGTTTTATAAATTTTTCTGGATATCCCAGAATCTTTATTTCATTTTTCTTATTATATTTATGTAAGATTTCTAGAATTGTACTTCCTAATCCTCCTCTTACTATATTGTCTTCAATTGTTATTATCTTAGTATTTCCAATCCATTTTATTATATTTTCCTCGTCAATAGGTTTTAAAAATCTAGCATTTATAACTTGAACATTTATATTCTCTTTTTTTAGCATAATTGCAATACTGTATGCTCTTTCAACCATTTTTCCTATTGCAATTATCGTATATTTATTTCCATCTAATAATTTTTCTGCTTTTCCTAATACAATTTCATCCTCTTTGTTTATTCTTGTATTACCTTCTCCGCCTTTTGGATACCTTATATATACTGGTCCGTTATAATTTATTGCAAAATCCATCATATCTTCTAGTTCTCTGAAATTTTTGGGTGCCATTATTACTAGATTTGGCACTATATTAAAAAAGGATAAGTCAAATATTCCTTGGTGTGTTTCTCCATCTTGTCCAACAATTCCTGCTCTATCCGCACATAGAACAACATGTAAATTCTGCATACAAATATCATGAATAACCTGATCATATCCTCTTTGGAAAAATGATGAATATATCGGTACAAATGGAATTAATCCATTTCTTGCCATTCCAGCTGCAACACCAATTGCATGTTGTTCAGCAATTCCAACATCAAAAAATCTATCCTTATATTCACTAGCAAATTCCTTAAGTCCTGTTCCATCCTTCATCGCTGCAGTTATTGCAACAACTTTTTTATTTTTTCTTGCAATATTTATTAACTTATCTCCAAAAACTTTTGAATAATCTTTATCTTTTTTAATTGTGGATTCACCTGTTTTTAAATTAAATGGTCCAGTTGAATGATATTTTGAAGGCTCTTTTTCTGCTATATCATACCCTTTTCCTTTTTTTGTTATAATATGTATTAGCTTTGGTCCATCAATTCTTTTTGCAATATTTAATATTTTTTCTAATTTTTCTATATTATGACCATCAACAGGTCCTAAATAAGTATATCCCATGTCTTCAAACAACATATTTGGTATAAAAAATTTTTTTATACTATATTTAATATCTTCTACTATTTTTATAATTTTCTTACCAACCAATGGAATTTTAAAAACTATGTTCTTAACTAAATTATTTGATTTTTTATAAAATTTCTTACTTCTTATTTTTGTTAAAAAATTAGATATTCCTCCAACATTTTTTGATATGCTCATTTCATTATCATTCAATATTATTATAAAATCTGTTTTAGCACTACCTCCATCGTTAAGAGCTTCTAATGCCATTCCTCCTGTTAATGCTCCATCTCCTATTACTGCAATCACTTGATTGTTTTCCTTTTTTATGTCTCTTGCTCTTGCCATACCAATTGCTGCAGAAATTGATGTACTACTATGTCCTGTATTGAACACATCATATTCTGATTCTTCTGCTTTAGGGAAACCAGAAATACCATTTATTTTTCTTAAAGTAAACATTTCATTTTTTCTGCCAGTAAGAATTTTATGCACATATGTCTGATGTCCCACATCCCAAATAATTTTATCCTCTGGTGCATTAAACACTGAATGTATTGCAATTGTAAGTTCCACAACTCCCAAATTTGATGCTAGGTGACCACCGTTTTTTGAGACAATATTTAATATTAGTTCTCTAATTTCTTTTGCTAAAATTTCTTTTTCTTTTATATTTAATTTTTTTAAATCCTTTGGTGAATTTATTCCTTTTAAAATATCCATAAATATCTCCTATATATTGCCATCTAAAAGCGAATATATTTTAACATATTTTTCTACAAATTTCCATATTTTTAGGCATCTATTTTCTTTACAAACACCTTTTATTTATATATAATAAAAAGCAAAGGAGAAAAATTATGACAAAAATTATTTCACATTCTGAAAATGAAACAAAGGACTTAGCAAAAAAGATAGCCTCTAATTCAAAAAAAGGAGATATTATTGTTCTTTCTGGTGAACTTGGATCTGGGAAAACAAAATTTACAGAGGGATTTTTAGAATATTTTAATCTACAAGATGAATTATCAAGCCCAACATTTACTATTGTAAATGAATATGATACTCCTAATTTTCCAATCTATCACTTTGATGTTTATAGATTAGAAGATGTTGATGAATTCTATGCAATTGGTGGAGAAGAATATTTCTCTAAAGGTCTATGTATAATTGAATGGGGCGAAAAAATAGAAGAACTTTTGCCAAAAGATTATTTAAAAATCACATTTTCAAGAAGTTTTAATGATGAAAATATTCGTATTTTAAATATTGAATCTTTTGGAAATTATATTTATAAGGAAGTGTAATAAATGAAAACTTTAAGTATTGATACATCTAGCAATATATGCAGTATTGCCATATTGGAAGATACCAACATATTATACGAAGACTCCATTTCTGATAGATTAACCCATTCAGAGCACTTAATGCCAATGATTCAAAAAGCTTTTGAAAATTTAAATATAAGCTTATCAAACATAGACCTGTTAACATGTGCTAAAGGACCAGGATCTTTTACAGGAATTAGAATTGGAATTGCAACAATTTGTGCTTTTAGAGATTTATATAATAAAACAGCTATTGGAATATCTTCTTTAGAAGGTTTAGCATATAATATTCCTTTTAAAGACAATTCTCTTGTATGTTCACTTATTGATGCAAAAAATGATAATGTTTATGCAGGACTTTTTAAATGCCAAAATAATCATTATGTTTTAATAAACAAATATATTTCTGACAATATTAATAATGTATTAACTTCGATTAAACCATATTCTAATTGTAATATAACTTTTGTTGGAACAGGTGCAATTGCATTTTCTGATTTAATAAAAGATACTATTGTAAATAGCAACATAGTCCCCGAGCAATTAAATGTTTCTAATGCTGTAGCCATTGCTAAAGCTGGTATTTATAAATACTACAATTGTAATTCTGAAGAAGAATTATCGCTTTCCCCACTATATTTAAAAAAATCAAGTGCGGAAATAGAACTAGAAAAAAAATTAAAGGGAATTTAATATGGATTTAGAAATATATAATATGACAGAATATGATTTAAATCTACTAAAGGATATTTTAATAGATGAATTTGATGATTTTTGGACTTACGATATATTAAAAGATGAACTTAGTAATCCTAATTCAGAATATTTTGTTGCTAAGTTAGATAATAATATTGTTGGTTTTGCAGGAATATGGAAATCTGTTGATGATGTACATATTACAGATATCGTTGTAAAAAAAATTACTAGAAGATCTGGAATTGGTAGTTCTTTATTACAAAAATTAATCCAAACTGCAATTTCCGAAAATTTTAAATCAATTACTTTAGAAGTAAATGAAAATAATTTACCTGCTATAAACCTATATTCTAAATATGGTTTTAAAAAAGTTGGTTTTAGAAAGAAATATTATAGAAATAAGGATAATGCGTTCATTATGACAAAAGAATTATAAAGAAAGAAGGAAAACTAATGAAAAAAAACGAATTAAGTTATAAAGATTTAAGAGTTATATGTAATCCAAATATTTTTGATTTTGAAACAACTGAAAATTTGGAACCAATTACTTCTGGAATTGGACAGGAACGTGGAATTAAAGCTTTAGAATTCGGTCTTAATGTAAATGTTAAAGGATATAACATTTACCTAGAAGGCCCTAGCGGTGTTGGAAAAACAATGTATACTAAAAATTATTTGGATACAATTGCTAAAAAGAAAAAGACACCAAATGATTGGTGCTATATTTATAATTTTGATAGACCAAATGAACCAATTGCTGTTTCTCTTCCTGCTGGTCAAGGAAAAGAATTTAAACAAACGATGGATGCCTTTATAAAAGATATAAAAGTAGATATAAAAAATACATTTAACAATGAAGATTTTGAAAAAGAAAAAACAATTATAAGACAAGAATTTGAAGATAAAAGAAATTCTTTAATGGAAGCTTTAAATAAAAAGACCATGAAATATGGTTTTTTCGTTAAAAGTGCTCAAAACGGAATTTATATGATGCCAGTATTGAATGGAAAAACTATTGAAGAAGCAGAATTTGATAAATTAGATGATAAAATAAAAAAAGAATTTGAAGACAAGTCAGGTATTGTTCAACAACAAATAATAGAAACAATTAGCGAAATTAAAGCAATTGAAAAAGAAGCAGATAAAAAACTAGAAGAATGGCAATCAAATATAGCCCTTCTTACAATAAATGTTCATATTAATAATGTAAAATCTAAATTTAAAAGAAATAAAAAAATTACTAAATTTTTAAATGATATTAGAACTGATATTTTAAAAAATATCTCTATTTTCACTGCAGATAACACAAATTCTCAACCACAAAACGGACCAAGAATAGAGCCACCTGCTCCTTGGCTTAATTATAGAGTAAATTTATTTATAGATAATAGTACTCTTGAAGGAGCTCCTGTTATAATGGATTCTAACACTTCATATCCTAATTTATTTGGTAGACTAGAATACGAAAATTATTTTGGAGCATTAAAAACAGATCATACTATGTTAAAGCCAGGTCTACTTCATATGGCAAATGGTGGTTATATAATATTCCAAGCTGATGATATTGTTCAAAATAGTTTATGTTATGAAGCTCTAAAAAAAGCTTTAAAAGTAAAAGAACTAAATATAGAAAATGCTTCTGAACAACATTCTTCCATGGTAATGATTTCTTTAAAACCAGAACCAATTCCTTTGGATGTAAAAGTTCTTATTATTGGAAACAGCAATATTTACCACACTTTACTTGCAGTGGATAATGATTTTAGAAAATTATTTAAAATAAAAGTTGAATTTGAAGAAGATGCTCCTCGTAATTCTGAGAATATGGTTAAACTTGCAAGATTTGCACATGGCTTTTGTGAGAAAGAGGCTTTACCTCCTCTTGATAGAACTGGTGTTGCAAGCCTTGTAGACTTTGCAACTGTTCTTGCAAATGACAAAGAAAAAATATCTACTAAATTTAATGATTTATCTGAAATTATAGGTGAAGCAGCAACTTGGGCAAAGCTTAGTCGTTCAAAAATAATTACTGATAAATTTATAAAGAAAGCTTTAAAAGAAAGAGTTGAGCGTGTTAAAAAATATGATTCTCATTATCTAGAAATGATTAAAGAAAATACACTATTAATAGATACTTCAGGATATAAAGTTGGTCAAATTAATGGTCTTACTGTTCTTACAATAGGAGATTATTCTTTTGGAAAACCTGCTAAAATTACTGCAAACACATATGCTGGAAAACAAGGTATTGTAGATATAGAACGTGAAGTTGATTTATCCGGCTCTTCACATTCAAAAGGTGTTTTAATACTTACTGGATATCTTGGTCAAAAGTTTGCTCAAGACTTTCCTCTTGCACTAACTGCTAGTATTTGTTTTGAACAACTTTATAATGGTGTTGATGGAGATAGTGCTTCTAGTACTGAATTATACGCTTTACTTTCTAGTTTAGCCGAAATACCAATAAATCAATCATTAGCAGTTACAGGTTCTGTAAACCAAAAAGGTGAAATCCAACCAATTGGTGGAGTAAACGAAAAAATCGAAGGCTTTTTCCAAATTTGTTCTGACAGAGGTTTGGATGGTAGTCATGGAGTTATAATTCCTATTCAAAATATAAGAAACCTTCACTTAAATGATGATGTTGTAAAAGCTGTTAAAAATAATTTATTCCACATATATGCAATTTCAACTATTGATGAAGGAATTGAATTATTAACAGGTGTACCTGCAGGAACAAAGGATAAAAATGGAAAATTTCCAGTTGGTACAATTAATTATTTGGTTTATGAAAAATTAAAAAATTACTCAGGTATAACTAAAAAATAGTAATAAAAAAACAACTTAAGATAAAAAAACTTAAGTTGTTTTTTATCGAACCTGCTCTTCGGTTCCTTTAGCTCTATTTCTTGTAAATTGTCTTATTGTTCTTATATTCTGAATTTGTCCTTGTATTTGGCTTGTCCTTACTTTTCCTCTTGTAATTTGCACTGCATTGCTTAACATTGCCTTTGCTGGGCTATGTTTATAAGATGAATTTTCTCCTCTTCCTCTGTTCATTATAAAGTCAATTAATGCATTTGTATTAAAAACCGCTAGATTTAAGTTGTTTCTTAGTGTATAAACCTTTTCACCAGTAGT
This sequence comes from uncultured Clostridia bacterium, assembly GCA_944393475.1. Taxonomy (GTDB): domain Bacteria; phylum Bacillota; class Clostridia; order TANB77; family CAG-508; genus Merdicola. Next base: position 7,186 of record CALYAI010000029.1, on the reverse strand, counting down.
CTCTCCCTCTCTACTTTTCTCTGATAAGTCTACAATTGCATCTGCAAACTCTTTTTTTCTTGCTTCATAACTTTCATATACATCAATATTTCCTATAACTTCTCTATTTCTAAAAGTAGATATGTTTTCCATTTCGAATGTTCTGTCTACTAATGCTTGTGACAGATTTCTTAATTCTTCTCTTCCATCATCTACTCCAGAAAACACTCTATCAATTTCGTTATAATCACTTATAAATGTATCATAAAAAATATGTCTTTCACTAACTTCTTCCCTTTGTTGTTCTCTTCCTGCAACCTTATTAGAGGAATATCTTCCTTCCTGTATTTTTCTATGCATATCCCCATATACAATTGTAGCTAATGCATTCTTTCTTAATTTTTCAAAATAAAATCCATCTTTTGAAATACTACCATTGGATACTTTAACTCCAACTTGATTTGAATAATCTTGGTTTCTAACTAGCTCTGTCTTAGATAAATCATCTGGCATTCCAATAAATGTTGATTCATTTTTCTCTGCGGAAAAAACTTCATATATTCTTTCTGAATCTTTCATACTTTCAGGTAATCGTGGATCGCTTTTTTCGCAAGGTCTAATTGTAATTCCTTTATCTAATAATATAAAACCATATCTATCCAATGGAATTTTACTTACCTCTCCGGAATTTCTATCTAACAACACCAACGAAAGTTTATCTTGATCCGTGCCTTCTATATATCCTTTTTTCTCTGGAATAACTCCTAATTCTATAGGTGTATACACTGCTGTTTCAAATTCTTTGTCGTTAAAATCATTTAAAGCTTCTAATCCCTTTGATGCTATACTATATTTCTTTGCAATATCTACTAATGCTTTACCATCATATCTTATTTGTTCTGTATTTATTGCTGTTACTACTGCTTGTAATTCTTCTTTAGTCATATTAGTCGCTGTAGCTATTTTACTAAGCGTCTCCAGTCTGTCTGCAAAAGTTGTTTGATCAGAATTTTTCATAATGAATTCTTGTATTAACTTTCCCTGTGCATTTTGGTTTAATGAATTATATGGTTCTTGCTCCTGGTCTATTAATTTTCCTGGGTATGTTTTTCCATTCTTTATCATATAATTTATTTCATATGAATAAGCATTTTGGCAATCATTCATAATTCTTTCTTTAGTAGCTATTTTTTCTGTATCACTTAAACCAACTAGCAAGTGACTGCTCTCTATTAATTCTGACATCAATCCAAAGCTAAGCTCGTTAAAATGGTAAAAATCTGCATCTATTCCAGATATTCTACCATACGCAATATAAATTCCTGCCATTTCTTTTATATATCTATCAAAATCAACTTTTCCATCTTTAATATATTTAAAGTTCTGTATTTGAGATCTTTTATACATATAATAGTTCTCTATTATTCCTTTTACACCTTCGGATAACTCTTTTTGCCTTTCTTGTCCAATTATTGTTCCCTTATTGTAATATGTCATATCATGAAATTTATTTAAATGTTCTTCTATACTTTTTATTCTATCCGACATTATCTTTTGATGCTCTTCGCTTGTTTCTCTTGTTAAGTCATAGAAAAATCTACTTCCACATTTTGTTAAAAAATATTTATATACTCTATCTGAATACATTGCTTCTAATAAAGAAATAACTTCTACATTTTCTCTATATGCATATGAAAGATTATTTGGTCCATGAAATGTCATATGTGCTAGTCTTTCTGTAATACCTTCTCCGAAAAATCTAGAAAAACCACCATATCCATCGACTAATGCATGATAAGATTCATGTACTAAAGTATATGCTTTGCCTTGAATTTTTCTGTTTACTACAATTTTATTTTTTGGTATTTGAACTCCTGGCTTTTTAGTTGTTTGAACTATATTTTGTTGATACCCAGCCCAATTGCCAGATCTAAAAAACTTATCATTCCATGCAGAAGCTTCTCTAATTATTGCTCTTCTTGCAACTGTTCCAAATCTACCATCTATTAACCATTTTTTAAATCCTCTATCACCTAAAAAGCCATATATTGCAGAGAAAACATTTTTAGTTACATCTTTCATTCCTTTTTGGATATCTGGATTAACTTCTATATCTCTTTGAATTTTTTCTATCTCTTCACTCATTTTTTCTCTCCTAATTCGCTAAAACATAGATATAAAATCTATGTTTTAGTGAAGTCATAATTATGCCTCGTTAATTGCTGCTTGTGCTGCTGCAAGTTTTGCAATTGGAACTCTATATGGTGAACAAGAAACATAATCCAATCCGATTGAATTACAGAATTCAACAGAAGCAGGATTTCCTCCGTGTTCTCCACATATTCCTATCTTTAAGTCAGGTCTTGTTTTTCTTCCTAATTCAACTGCCATTTTCATTAGTTTTCCAACACCCTTTCTATCTATTGTTGCAAATGGATCAAAATCATATATATTTTTTGAATAATACTCATTTAAGAATTTTCCCGCATCGTCACGACTAAATCCAAATGTCATTTGTGTTAAATCATTTGTTCCAAATGAGAAAAACTCAGCTTCTTTTGCTATATCGTCTGCTGTTAATGCTGCTCTTGGAATTTCTATCATTGTTCCAACATGATATCTCATTTCTATATTTGCATCTTTTATTATTTGGTCAGCAGTTTCTGTTACAATTGTTTTTACATATTTCATTTCTTTATATTCACCAATTAATGGAATCATTATTTCTGGAATTACATTCATTCCTTCTTTATTTACATTAATTGCTGCTTCTATTATTGCCCTTGTTTGCATTTGTGCAATTTCTGGATATCTAACATCCAGTCTACAACCTCTAAATCCCATCATTGGGTTAAATTCACGCAATTTTTGTATTGTATCTTTTATTTTTTCTTCCGGTATGTTTATCTCTTTTGATAACTCATATATATCTTTATCTGTTTTTGGTAAAAATTCATGTAATGGTGGATCTAATAATCTTATTGTAACAGAATATCCGTTCATTACTTTATATAATCCTTCGAAATCCTCTCTTTGCATTGGTAGCAACTTATTTAATGCTACTTTTCTTTGTTCAAGATTCTCTGCTAAAATCATCTCTCTAATTGCTCTTATTCTATCTGGTGCAAAAAACATATGCTCTGTTCTACAAAGACCTATTCCCTCTGCACCAAAATCATAAGCTTGCTTTGCATCTTTTGGTGTATCTGCATTTGCTTTTACTTTTAATTTTCTATATTGGTCTGCCCAATTCATAAGTTCTGCAAAATTGCCAGATATCTCTGCAGGAACTGTATCTATTTTTCCATCATATACATTTCCTGTACTACCATCCAATGAAATATAATCTCCTTCTACATATTCTGATCCATCTGGTAATTCAAAGTATTTGTCAGTTTCGTTTACAACTATATCTGAACAACCTGCAACACAACATGTTCCCATTCCTCTTGCAACAACTGCTGCATGTGATGTCATTCCACCTCTTACTGTTAATATTCCTTTACAAACATTCATACCATCTATATCTTCTGCAGATGTCTCTAGACGTACTAAAATTAATTCTTTTTCTCCTTCGTCATGTAATTGCATTGCTCTTTCTGCAGTAAATACAACTTTTCCAGTTGCAGCTCCTGGTGATGCAGCTAATCCCTGTGCTATTTGTCTTGCATATTTTAGTTTTTCTTGATCAAAATTCGGATGTAATAATTGTTCCAATTGTTTTGGCTCCACTCTTAGTACAGCTTCCCTTTCATCTATTAATCCTTCACGCACCATATCTACTGCAACTTGTAAAGCTGCTTGAGCCGTTCTTTTACCATTTCTTGTTTGCAATATATACAAATTTCCGTGCTCAATTGTAAATTCCAAATCTTGCATATCCTTATAGTGTTTTTCCAATTTTTTTGCACTTCTTACAAATTCTTTATATATATCTGGATTTATTTCTGCTAATCTATCTATTGACATTGGTGTTCTTATACCTGCTACAACATCTTCTCCTTGTGCATTCAATAAAAATTCACCATATATTTTATTTTCTCCTGTTGCAGGATTTCTAGAAAAAGCAACACCTGTCCCACAGTCTTCTCCCATATTTCCAAAAACCATCATTTGCACATTTACTGCTGTTCCCCAGTCTCCTGGTATATCATTCAGTCTTCTATATTTTATTGCTCTTTCATTATTCCAAGATTTAAATACCGCTTCTATACATTCCAATAACAATGATTTTACATCTTGTGGAAAGGCTTCTCCCGTTTCTTTGTAATATATACCTTTAAACACCTTTACTAAATCTTCTAAATCGTTTGCATCCATATCGATATCTTGATTTAGTCCTCTTTGCATCTTTTTAGTATCTATTGCTTCTTCATAAAGTCTGTTAGGAATTCCCTTTACAACATCACTATACATTTGAATAAATCTTCTGTAACTATCATATGCAAATCTCCTGTTTTTTACTGCCAATGTTTTTACTGTTTCATCATTTATTCCCAAATTTAAAATTGTATCCATCATTCCAGGCATGGATACCCTTGCTCCAGAACGTACAGAAACAAGTAAAGGTTTCTCTACATCTCCTAATTTTTTTCCGCTCATTTCTTCTAATTTACTTAACGCTATATCTATTTGCTTTATTACTTCTTCAGAAATTTTCTCTCCATCTTCATAATATTTATTGCAACATTCTGCAGATATTGTAAAACCTTGTGGAATTGGTAATCCCAAATTAGTCATCTCTGCTAAATTTGCACCCTTTCCGCCAAGAATATCTTTCATTTTTGCATTTCCTTCTTCAAACAAATATACATATTTCGTACTTTTTTCTTCCATGTAACTTCGCTCCTTATCTTTTGAATCCAATTTATACAAATATTATATATCAACAATATTATTTTTGTAAATAGATATTAATGAATAGTATCTTCCTATATTTGCTAGTTTCTTCCTCTTTGTCTATTAGAATCTTCTCGTTCATTTTCGATTAATTGTTGTATTTCTTGTATTTGATTTTGTATAATTCCTGTTCTCATATTTCTTTTAGTAAATCTAATTGTACTTTCTAATAAATCTTCTTGAGAACTTTCATTGTTATCCTTCCTAAATTCCATGTTGTCCAATAAAATTCTACTTAAAATGCTTTCTCGCATGTCATTATAATATTCAAATCCATTATATATGTTTCCATTTACAATTTTAAAACTTTCTTCTAATGAATTTTCTAAGAATTTGTCTGAAATACCTATAAATGTTGTTTGTTTACCTTCTGCAGAAAAAACTTTGTATACTCTATCCATACCTTTTACATTTTCTGGTAATTCATCTTTGTTAATACATCTTTTTATTATTAGTCCTTGATCTGGCAAGACTGTTCCAAATTTTTCTAATGATACTTTATCCATCCTCCCTGTTGAATCATCTAACAATAGCAAAGACATTTCCTTATTATCCACATTAATCTCTATAAAACCTCTTCTTTGCTCTTCAAAATCTAAATCTATTTGTATATATCTTGGAGATAACATATTTTGTCTATTATATTCTTCTATTGCATGTAAATTTGAAGAAGCCATATTATATTTTCTAGCTAGATTCATAGCCTGATTTGGTTTTATTCGTATGTTATCTAAACTAACTGTTCTTATTGCATCTTCAATCTCATCTTGAGTCATATTAGTAGCTCTTGCAATATTACTAATTACTTCTAGTTGTTCAAAAATATCTTCAGATCTTTTATTCTTTACAAATTTTTCTAGTAATTTTTCTTTTGCGTTTTCATTTAAACTTCTATATGGTTCATCTTCTTGATCCATTATTACATCCGGTATCTTACCATATTTATATTTAAAGCTATTATTAACTATTTCACTTGAAATTTGCTTTCCGATATTTTGCTTTACACTTTGTTGAGTATCGGGATCTAATCCTACTAATAAATGACTATTTGTTAATAATTCATCTATTAGATGATCTAAATTATTTAAAAAGACTAGTCCGTCCTTCTCTTCTATCGTTCTTGTTAAATCATATAATCTTAAATAGCAACTATATACACCCGCCATCTCTTTTATAAAACTATCAAAGTCAACTTTTCCATCTTTTATATATCTAAATTTTTGAATTTGATCTTCTTTATATAGCCAATAATTCTCTAGTAGAGAATCTATTCCTTCTTTTAATTCAATTTCTGGATCTTTGTTATCCAATCCTCTATATTTAATCATATGATAATTTGTAAAATGTATCTCTATTTTATCTAGATTTTCTATCATTTTTTTCTGTTTTTCCCCATTTGTTTCTTTTGCTAAATCGTAGAAAAACTGACTGCCCTGTGTTGTAAAATAATATTTTAGTAATCTGTTAGAATACATTGCATATAATAAAGATACAACATCAACATTTCTTCTATATGAATATTTAAACTCATTCTTATATAATGTTTTACTTAAAAATTCAGTTATACCCTCACCAAAAAATATATTAAATCCACCAAGTCCATTTCCTAACATATGAAAAACTTCGTGACCAGTATCTGGTTTATTCTCCCCAACTTTTTTTCTTAATACAATTTTTGGTTTTTTTCCCTCTTCTATTTTATAATATCCCTTTACTGTTGGATTTCTTTTTAAATGCTTATTCGTTCTAGATGTCATTACTTTAATTACTACTTTTCTTGCAAGAGAATTAAAGTGGTTATCTAATAACCACTTTTTTAATCCTCTTTCGCCTAAAAAATCATATATATCAGAAAACACCTCAATAACTGTATTTTTTATTCTAGGCTGAATATTTCTATTTTCTTCTAGTGCTTTTTGTATTTCTTCCTTTTCCATTCTTTACTCCTAAAAGGACAATTTATTTAAAATTCTATTTTTTCTTCAATCCATTTTTCTAGTTCATCAATATTTACTCTTACTTGTTCCATTGTGTCTCTATCTCTTATTGTTACGCAATTGTCCTCCAATGTGTCAAAATCAATTGTTACACAATATGGTGTTCCTATTTCATCTTCTCTTCTATATCTCTTTCCTATACTTCCTGCTTCATCATAATCACACATAAATTTCTTAGATAATTTTTGATACACTTCTGTAGATTTTTCAGAAAGTTTTTTAGATAGTGGAAGAACAGCTACTTTGTATGGAGCTAGCGCTGGATGTAAATGTAATACTACTCTTGTGTCTCCATCATCTAATTTTTCTTC
>CALYAI010000028.1 GCA_944393475.1 uncultured Clostridia bacterium | reverse complement strand
GGGGAGGACTCGAACCTCCGACCTTTGGGTTATGAGCCCAACGAGCTGCCAACTGCTCCACCCCGCGATGTGCTACATAAATAATTATACTACGTAGATAATTACTTTGTCAACACATATAATAATATTTTAAAAAAACATTACCAAGAACTAATAGAGCCTCCACCAGCTCCGCCACCGGATGAACTTCCTCCACCAGAAAAATTACTATCATTTCCTCCAGAAGAACTACCATGAAATGTTGGTGATGAGGTCATAGAAGAAGATATAGAATGCATGGTTGAACCCATAAAGTCTGACATTAAGTATTGTGAATTATAGTTAGGATCGTCTACTTCTGATGGATCAACTCCTAATTTTTCAAACTGTTTAATCCACTTATCAGAAATTCCCAAAGCATATGTATATGGTAAAATATTATAAAAATACTCAGGAGTACTTTCTACAAACATTTCTAATTGTTGAGTTTCGGTTGTTTTTAAGAAATGCTTAAAAGCTTTAATTCTTGCCAACATTTTATTTCCATATTCAGTTCTTTTAATCATTATTTTATAAAATAGAACTAATAAAAGTATACAAGCTATACCTATTAAAAAAGTAATTCCTGTAATTGGTTTAGCAAAGATTATATTACTTACTTTTCCAAAGTATGGTGTTACTAAAAGTAAAAATATAAAAACATAGAAAACTTTAATCCAATTATTAATTCTATTAAAACATGCATATAAAAACATAGAAGTAAATATGGCAAATATAACTAATATATATATTATTTCTACAGTTTCTCCAATATCGTAAAATGGTTTTACAGTAATTAAAAGGAAAATTATAAAAATTAATGGTATTAGTAGTATTTTAGCAATAACGGATTTTTTATCTATTACTTTATATTTATTTTCTTTTTTATTAAAATCACTTTTTATATTATCAATAGTAACATAGAACTTTTGGTATAAATCGTCAGATGTAACAGAATTCTTTTTCTTAAACAAACCTTTAAAGAATTTACGTTCATATTTATTTTTTCCTGTATAATCCTTTAATTTTGTAATCTTAAAATCTGTAACACCATATTTATTCTTAAATTTATCTATACTTAAGTAGCCTTTTTCAGCTAAGTATATTAATAAAGAAAGAACTGTTTTATCTGTAGCTTTTCCTTTATATAAAAAGCCTATTTCAGCAGAATTAAGATCATCAGGAGGCAGAAATTCCATATCCATTTTAATACGCTTATTTCTACCAAAGAAAAACCATAGAACGAAAGCAAATAATACAAATCCTGCAGAAACACCAATAATAATATAATAGTCCATATTATTATTACGTGCTCCGACAAAATATCCATCAGGTAGTACAATTCTTGCAGATATTTTGTCATAAGGCTGTAAAATCTGATTACAGTATCCTATAATAGTTGTACCTTCTATATTATAAAAAATATTTGAATCCTCGATTGAATCATATGCTCCGGGAGAGATTTCTACTTTAGTTTTTTCAAAATCTTTTGGCATATTTATCGTAAACGAAACATTATTTAAAGTAGTATCCAATCCCTTGCCAGTTAAATTAAAATAAAATTCATCTGAACCATATATAAGATCTTCTCCCATATCGTAAGTATATTTAATTATATATGTTTGGGGTCCTTTTACAGTCTTATTAAGATCTCCTATTTGTAGTGATAAATTATCTTTAGTAGTTAATTCAGAATATGTAGTATTAACAGAAATATTGTTTATTTGAACCTTATTTTTTACTTCTTGACCTGTTGAACTTCTAAAATCATTTACCAAAGGAATGGTCCTAACTATTCCGTGTTTATTTTCCGCGGAAAAATTTGCAACTATTGTTTCTGTAATATCAAAAGTATTATTCTCATTTACATTTATATTAATATTATATGATGTAATAGCATATCCGTTATCCACTGTTGCAAAAGATATGCTTGGCAATATTAATAAAATGATAAAAAGAAATATTGATATAAATTTTTTTCTCATTAAATACACCTCGCAATATTAAATTATTAATTTAGATAATTATCCCACAAAAATAAATTAACAACAAGATAAAAAATTATTTATCGATTTTTATCTGAATATTAGAATTTGTATCTATAAAAAGATCTGAATTTATTTCTATATTTGGCTCATTTAAAGAATCCGAATTAGAATGAGGAGTATAAGTATTTATATTAGAATTTGGCTTTTTGGGAGAACTTTTTATAGAAGTTTTTTTATTATTTAAATCTGAGGATGAATTTTTAGAATTAATGTTTTCGGGAAGAGTGTTATTTGTTACAGTATTTAGTGTATTTAATTCGAAAGCTGAAATTTCGTTAGAAATAATATTTAAATTATTTGCATTAGAATTATAAAACTCGTTACCTATAATTAAATTACCATTCGATGAAAAATATTTATCATAAATAATTGAAATAAAAATCAAGAAAATAGTAAGAAATAAATAAAAAAATTTTTTCATATAAAACTCCTGAATATTAAAATTTTTAAAAAAGAATTAAATAAATTATAGGAATTATAATAAAATCTAGAAACCTTGTCAATAATAAACAATAAGAAATTAAATAAAAACCTTATTATTAAGCAAAATAAATAAGCTTAAACTAATTGTAAATAAAATTGCGTTATGATAGAATTACAATGAAAAAATAACAAAAGATAGGAGGGGAGAAAATGATCTATACAGTCACATTTAACCCAGCATTGGATTACATTTTAGAACTAGATAAATTGGAAGTGGGAAAAATACAAAAGGCAAAAACAGAATTAATTCTTCCAGGAGGTAAAGGAATAAATGTTTCTACAGTTTTAACAAATTTAGAGATTGCAAATATTGCACTAGGATTTAAAGCAGGATTTGTAGGTGAAGCAATAGAAGATTTATTAAATAAAATGAAGGTAGAAACAGATTTCATTAAATTAGAAGAAGGAAATTCTAGAATAAATGTAAAGATATCAGCGGAAAATGAGACAGCTGTTAATGCAAATGGACCTAAAATAAGTGAAAGTAAAATCTTAGAATTACTCGAAAAATTAAGAAATCTTAAAGAGGGAGATTTTTTGGTATTATCAGGAAGCATACCTTCTTCTATAAAAGATAATATTTATGAGGATATTTGCAGAATAGTAAAACCGAAAAATGTAAAAATAATTGTTGATGCAACTAAGAATTTACTTGTAAAATCTCTTGAATATAACCCATTTTTAATAAAACCAAACAATGAAGAGCTAGGAGAAATTTTTGGTGTAGAAATACATACAAAAGAAGAAGCAATTGAATATGGTAAAAAATTAAAAGAAATGGGGGCAGAGAATGTTTTAGTTTCTATGGGTAAAATTGGTGCTGTTTTAATCGATGAAAAGAATAACGAATATTTTATAGAATCACCAAAAGGAAAAAGAATAAATACAGTTGGTTCAGGTGATTCGATGGTAGCAGGATTTATTGCAGGTTACCTAAAATATAATAATTATTATGAAGCTTTAAAAATGGGAGTATCTGCGGGAACAGCAAGTGCTTTATCAAAATTTTTAGCGACTAAAGAAGAAGTATATAATTTATACAACAACATTTAACAAAGGAGGAAGAAAATGAAGATTACTGATTTATTAAGTAAGGATTCAGTTGAACTTAATGTATCTGCGTCAAGCAAAGATGACATTATAAACAAAATGACAGAATTAATGCTTAAAACTGGTAAAATTACAGATGCAAATGCGTACAAAGAACTTGTTATAAAAAGAGAAGAAGAAGGAAGTACAGGAGTAGGAGAAGGAATAGCAATTCCTCACGGAAAAGGCGACTGTGTAAAAGAACCAGGATTAGTTGCAATGGTAGTTCCAGAGGGAGTAGAATACGATGCTTTAGATGGAAAACCAGTAAATTTACTATTTATGATTGCTGCACCAAACACAAGTGATAATGTACATTTAGATGTGTTAAGTAGATTATCTACTATGTTAATGGATACAGAATTTAAAAATAAATTAATAAGTGCAAAAAGTAAAGAGGAATTTTTAGATATAATAAACGAAGCAGAAAATGATAAATTTAAAGAAGAAACAAAAGAATCAAACGGATATGAAATATTAGGAATAACAGCTTGTCCAACAGGAATTGCACATACTTATATGGCAGCAGAAGCCTTAGAAAATACAGGAAAAGAAATGGGACATCTTGTAAAAATAGAAACACAGGGACAATCCGGAGTTAAAAATAAATTAACAAAAGAAGAAATAAAAAATGCAAAAGCAATAATAATTGCAGCAGATATAGATATTGACTTATCTAGATTTAAAGGTAAAAGAGTTCTAAAAGCAAAGGTTGCAGATGGAATTCATAAGCCAAAAGAATTAATAGAAAGAGCGTTAAATGGTAAAGATGTACCAGTATACCAAGGAAATGGTAAAGACGAAGAAGATAGTGATGACAGAGAAGGTGCAGGAAGCAAAATATATAGACACCTAATGAATGGTGTAACACATATGTTACCATTTGTTGTAGGTGGAGGTATCTTAATTGCAATAGCTTTCTTATTGGATGACTATACAATTGATCCAGCAAATTTTGGTATGAATACACCAATTGCTGCATTCTTTAAAACAGTTGGTAATGCAGCATTTGACTTTATGCTATGTATTTTAGCAGGATATATTGCAATGAGTATTGCAGATAGACCTGGTTTAGCAGTTGGTTTTGTTGGTGGAGCTTTAGCAAAAGCAGGAACAACATTTGATTCAATTTCTAATCCAGATGCAGTAGTAGTTAGCTCAGGATTTTTAGGAGCATTACTTGCTGGATTTATTGGTGGATATTTAGTATTACTATTAAGAAAAATATTCTCATTTATTCCAAAGAGTTTAGATAGTATTAAACCAATATTAATTTATCCAGTTGGAGGAATTCTTTTAATGGGTGTAATAATGCTTGCAATAAACCCAGTAGTTGGAGCAATAAACACAGCATTAAATAATTTCTTATCATCAATGCAAGGAGCAAATAAATTAATATTAGGCGCAATCCTAGGAGGAATGATGTCTGTGGATTTAGGTGGACCTGTTAATAAAGCAGCATACACATTTGGTACAGGAATGCTTGCAGAAGGACACTACGATATAATGGCTGCAGTTATGGCAGGTGGAATGGTACCACCACTTGCAATTGCATTACTTGCAACATTCTTCCCTAAAAAATTACCAAGAAAAGATAGACAATCAGCTTTGTTAAACTATATAATGGGATTCTCTTTTATATCAGAAGGAGCAATACCATTTGCATCTGCAGATCCAATACGTGTAATTGTATCTTGCGTAGTAGGTTCAGCAGTTTCTGGAGCAATGTCTATGTTATTTAATTGTACATTAATGGCACCACATGGAGGAATATTCGTAATCCCTGTTGTTGGAAATGCTTTAATGTATATCGTATCTATTATTGTAGGATCAGTAGTTGCTATGGCTATTATGGCAGCACTAAAGAAAAATGTTTGGAAAAAGGGAGATGAAGTAAAAAATGCTTAGTAAAACATTAACCCTAGAAAATGAAACAGGTTTGCATGCAAGACCTGCAACAGAACTTGCAAAAATAGCTATGAAATATCCATGTGATATAAAATTAATAGCAAATGGAAAAACAGTAAATGCAAAATCTCCATTAATGATTATGTCTGCAGGAATTAAGAAAAAGACAGATGTAGAAATACAATGTGATGGAGAAAAAGAAGAAGAAGCAATGCAAGAAATAGAAGAAGCCTTCAAAAACAATTTTGGGGAATAAAGGTATGTGGGGTAAGAAATTACTCCACATAAATTTAATAAAATTTAGCTAAACAAAAGAGGAGATAAATATGTTAAAAGGAAAAGGTGTATCAAAGGGTATTGGGATTGGACATACAAAAGTACTTAAAACAGAAGAAATAAAAATTACAGATTTTAAGGTTGAAGATAAAGAAAATGAATTAAAATTCTTTAAAGAATGTCTAAAAAATGTAATGGAAGAAACTATGAAAGTTACAGAAAAGCTTTCTGGAACAGAAGCAGACATTATGAATGCTTATTTAATGATATTACAGGACCCTACACTTACAAGCGAAACAGAAAGACTAATAACAGAAGAAGGATATAACGCAGGCTATGCTACAAAAGTAGGTTTCGAAGCAGTAGAAGAAATGTTTAGAAATATGGATGATGAATATATGTCTGCAAGAGCTTCGGATATACAGGATATGAAGCAAAAGGTATTGAATAAAATTACAAATAAAGCTGAATTAGATTTAACTAATTTACCAGAAAATACAATATTAGTTAGCAAAGATCTTTCTACATCGGATACAGCAAAATTAAATTTAAAATCTATTGCAGGAATAATTATAGAACATGGAAGCGAAAATTCGCATGTGTCCATAATGGCAAGAACACATGAAATTCCAGCAATAGTAGGTGCAAAAGGAATTATAAAAGAATTACAAGATGATGAATATATTGCAATGGATGGAAGTACTGGTGAAATTTTTGTAAATCCTTCACAGGAAGAAATTGATAAATTAAAGAAAATACAGGATGACTTAAAAGCACAGAAAAACGATTTATCAAAATTTATAAAAAGAAAAAGCATAACAAAAGATGGATATAAAACAGAAGTTGTTGCAAATATTGGATCACCTAAAGATATGGATGCGGTTATTGCAAATGGTGCAGAAGGTATAGGATTGTTTAGAAGTGAATTTCTATATATGGATTCAGATGCTATGCCAACAGAGGAAGAGCAATTTGAAGCATATAAAGAAGTTCTAGAAAAAGCGGAAGGAAAAAGAGTAATTGTACGTACACTTGATATTGGTGGGGATAAAGATTTAAAGTACATGAAATTGGACAAAGAAGAAAATCCATTTTTAGGATATAGAGCAATAAGAATTTGTTTACGTGAACCAGAAATATTTAAAGTACAAATAAGAGCTCTTTTGCGAGCAAGCTATTATGGAAAACTAGCAATAATGCTACCAATGATTTCTTCTGTGGAAGAAATTAGAAAAGCAAAAGAAATTATTAATGAAGTAAAAGAAGAACTTAAATCTAAAAAAGTGAAATTCGATAAAAATGTAAAAGTCGGAATTATGATAGAAATTCCATCTGCAGCAATAATGGCAGAAGAACTTGCTAAAGAATGTGATTTCTTTAGCATAGGAACAAATGATTTAATACAATATACTGTTGCGGTAGAAAGAGGAAATGAAAAAATTTCTGACTTATATACTAAATTCCATCCAGCAGTAATTAGATTAATTAAAATGGCAATAAATGGAGCACATAAATCTAAGATATTCTGTGGAATGTGTGGAGAAGCAGCAAGTGATGAAAGATATATTCCAATATTAGTTGGATTAGGTTTGGACGAATTTTCTATGAATCCTACAAAAATGCTAAGTGCAAGGAAGATGATTAGAAGTTTAAGCCACAAAGAATGTAAAAAGATAGCACAGGAAGTTTTAAAAATGAATTCTGCAACAGAGATAAAATCTAAAATGGAAGAATATATTAAAAATATGGAAAAATAATAAAATAAATATGTTAAAAAACAGTGGATAACTATATAAATCTAAAATAGTTATCCACTGTTTTAACATTAGTAAAGCTTTAAAAGATTTTACGGAAATATATACTTTAGCAATATTACACATATATTTGACCACATTGTCGAAAAGTATAATAAAATGTCATATTAGGGCCAAAAATACCTGGATAAAGCTTGCGTAAAGCGATATTGAACGAAAGTTTAACTTGCCAAAAACTGCTATTTTATATAAGTAGGAAACTTGATAAAATTAACCCAGCGAAAGTTAAGAATTAACTGATTTTTGGAGGGTTAGAGATGTTTAAAAATTGAAAGGGACACAGATTAAATTTATACTAATTGCAAGCTTAATATTGGTGGTTTTAGCAACAGTAATTGCAGTAGTTACAATGAATGTAAGAAGAGCTAATATGTTAAAATCAAATCCAGAGTTAGCAAAAGCAATGACATATAATGAAGTTAAAGAAGGAGAAGAGAAAGGAAGAAAAGAAGGACAAAAAGAAGAAAAAATAAGCATAGCAAAGAAATTATTAAAAGAGAATGTAGAACTGAGAACAATTGCTATAACAACAGGATTAACAGAAGAACAGATAAAAGAACTAGCAAAGGATAAATAATAAAACAACATAAAAACTACATTAATTAAAGTTAAGAAATAAAATATTTTATTATTTAAATAAAAATAAAATGAATCCAGATTATTAGACAAAAAGTTTAATAAAGAGGATTCATTTTTTTGAATTTAAGGTTAATCCAAGTCACCAAACATTACGGAAATGTATATAAAATGTAAATTTTTTGTGAACCCAGTACGATTATTATAAATAATATTGAAATTTAAATTCCGTAGTGATAATATTTACGTATATTTGTAAACTTAAATACAAGATAGGAGGAAGCATAGGTGATAACTGTAAAAAATGTTACAAAAAAGTATGGAAAGTTTAAAGCCGTAGACAATATTAGCTTCGAAATTAATGATGGAGAAATCATTGGACTTTTAGGACCAAATGGTGCTGGAAAAAGTACTACAATGAATATCTTAACAGGCTTTATAGAACCTACAGAAGGAGATGTTATAATTAATGGATATAACATTTCTAAAAAGCCAAAAAAGGCTAAGAAATGTATAGGCTATATGCCAGAAGGAGTTCCTTTATACAAAGATATGACTGTAAAAGAATTCATTACATATATGGCAGAACTTAGAGGAGTAAAGAAAGATAATATAAGAGAAAGTGTAGAACAAGCTATGCAAGATACTTGGCTACAAAATGTAAGAAATGTTCTTATAAGAAATCTATCTAAGGGATATAAACAACGTGTTAGTATGACAGGAGCTTTAGTTGGAAATCCAGAGATATTAATAATGGATGAGCCAACAGTTGGATTAGATCCAAAACAAATAATAGAAATAAGAAACTTAATAAAGAAACTTGGAAAAAATCATACATTAATAATAAGCTCACATATATTATCAGAAATAAGCCAAATATGTGAAAAAGTAATAATAATAAATAAAGGACAAATTGTAGCAATAGATTCACCTGAGAACCTTGAAGAAACAGTAAATGTAGAAAATGCAATAAATATTGTTGTAGAAGACAAAGAAAATAAAATGCAAAATCTAAAGATAAATGGAGCAAAAAGGATAGAATTAGTTAAGGAAAGAGACGATAAAACAAAAGAATATAGAATTGTTCCAGAGAAAGACTTTGATATAAGAAAAACAATATTTGCGGATTTAGCAAAAGAAAATATAACAATATTTGAACTTAAAAATCCAGAAATAACATTGGAAGAAGCATTTATGGATTTAATTAAGAAAAATGAAAAGGAAAAAGAAGAAAAAGCTAAACAAGCTGAAGAAGAAAAAATAAAAGAGGAAGAAAACAAAAAACAAGCTAAGATAGCAAAAAAGGAAAACAAAGAGCAGGCCAAAAAAGAAAAAGAAGCACAAAAAGAGCTAGAAAAAGCAAATAAAAAAGCTCAAAAACAGGCGATAAAACAAAATAAAAAAGGAGGTAACAAATAATGGGAGCAATTATAAAAAAAGAACTTAAAGCATATTTTTTATCTCCAATAGGTTATGTATTTATAGGATTATTTCTATTAATGGCAAGCTTATTATTTTATGCAGATGTATTAGTAACAGGATCAACAATGTTTAGTAATATGTTCTACTCACTATCAACAGTATTAATAATGATTGTACCATTACTAACAATGAGAATGTTTTCTGAAGAAAGAAAAGATGGTACGGAACAATTACTTTTAACAGCACCTAGAAGTGTAACAAGCATTGTTTTAGGAAAATTTTTTGCAGGATTAATTTTCTTTATAATAGCAGTAGCTTTAACAGCAATTTATTATATAATTCTAATGTTTTTAGGAAATCCAAATATAAAAACATCACTTGTAACAGTTTTAGGATTTATATTGTTAGGGGCAGCACTAATTTCATTTGGTATGTTTGCTTCTAGCCTTACAGAAAACCAAGTAATTGCAGCTATAATATCAATAGCATTTTATATAATTACATGGATAGGAGCTCCTTATATTAGTACAAGTTTGGAGCCATTAGGATTAATGGATATGTTTAACAGATTTGCAAATGGGCAAATTGCTTGTACTGAAGTAGTTGCATTCCTTTCTTATACTGTATTATTCGTATTATTAACAATAATCGTAATACAAAGAAGAAAGAGTGTTAAATAAAGAAAGGAGAATAATAGTGAAAAAGTTTTTCGAAATAATAAAGAAAAAATGGATAGCAGACACAACAAGAACTGTTTTATTAATAGCAGTTTTAGTTGTAGTATATCTTGCTATAAATATATTAGCTGAAAAATTAAATTTACCAAATATAGATTTTACAGAAGAAAAATTATATTCTGTATCCGATGAAAGTAAAGAAAAAATTAAAAATATAGATCAAGAAGTAACAATATATTTCTTTGGAGCAGATGAAAACACATCAGTTATAGATTTTGCAAAACAATATACTTCAGCCAATCCAAAGATAACAGTACAAGTTGTAGATGCTACGGAAAGACAGGATATATATAATAAGTACGGAATATCAACAAGTGAATCTGCAATAGTTGTTCAATCACCAGAGAAATCTAAAACAATATCTGCATATGATCTTAGCAGTTATGATTATTCGACAGGCGAAACAATAGATTTAACAGAAGAAAAAATTACAAATGCAATTGTAGAAACTACTTCAGAAACAAACCCAAAAGCATATTTCTTAACAGGACATGGGGAAGTAATAAATAGTTTACAACTTGCAAAACAATATTTGGAAAACGATATTGTTGATGTAGCAGATCTAGATCTACTAACGACAGATATACCAGAAGACTGTAATGTAATAATAGTAGTATCACCTTCTCAAGACTTTACAGAAGTAGAAACAGAAAAATTATTAACATATATAAATAATGGTGGAAATATACTATGGTTTAATGGTGCAAAAACAGAAAATCTTCCAAATGTACAAAAAGTATTAGATGCATATGGTGTAACAATAGGAAGTGGAATTGTAAGGGAAACAAGTTCAGATAGATATCTACCAGGAGCACCAAACTTTATACTTCCAAGTTTAGCAACACATACTGTAACAGAAGACATTGCAGATGGATATGTAATTATGTTTAATGCAACAAGATTGGAATTTAAGAGTGACGAAGAATTAGAAAATTTAGGAGTTACAGCAAAACCAATAATCCTATCATCAGACTCATCATATTATAGAACAGATGCAGAAATCACAGCATCTACAGCTCAAGAAGGAGAAGAAACAGGTTCTTTCCCAATAGGAGAAGAAATGGTAAAAACAGTTGGTGATAAAGAATCAAAACTAGTAATAATTGGAAATGATTTATTTATTGGTGATACACAAATAAATATGAGAAGTGGAAGTTCTACAACACAATCAATAAATGCAATTAATTTTAGAAGCAATTCAAATATTTTATTAAATGCGGTATCTTACTTATCAGATAGAGACCCAGCAGTTACAATTAGAAAACAAACAGAAAATGTAACATATACAGCAACACAGGAACAAGACCTAATAATTAGAAGCATAATATTTATTTTACCAATTGCAATAATTGTTTTCGGAATTGTTATTTGGCAAGTTAGAAGAAGAAAAAGATAAAGGGGAAAATAATGCAACTAATAAACTTTAACCAATATAAAAAGACCAAAAGCAAAGGAAAACTAAATAAAAAGAAAGTAATTACTATTTCGATAATAATACTTATAATAATTGTGATTGCAATTTTAAGTTGTATATATATGTTTAACAAAACATTTAGAAATAATGTTGATAGATATATATTTAGAAAAAATATATTAGAAAACAATGGACCTATAATAGAATTGCCATCACAAATAGATAAGAATAATATTTTGGCATATGATAATTATATTGGAATTTTGAATAAGAGTATTTTAACAATATATTCTTCAAATGGTAAAAAGGAAAAGGAATTAGAACTAGAAATTAGTAATTGTGTTTATGATACATCAAATAGATTTTTAGTAATTGCCGAAAAAGAAGGAAAAAAACTTGAACTTATATCTGGTACAGAAATTTTGTGGAAAACAGATATCGATGGAAATATAGAAAATGTATTTGTTAATAAAAATGGATATGTATCTATAATAATAACGGGAACATCATATAAAAATGTAATAATAACATATAATGATGATGGAAAAGAATTATTTAGAATATTCCTAGATAAAAAATCTGCAATGGATGTAGAAATTTCGAATGACAACAAATATATAGCTATCGGAGAAGTAGATACTTCAGGAAGTTTTGTGCAATCAGATGTTAAAATCATTTCCATAGAAAAAGCACAAACAGATCCAAATAATTCCACAGTATATATTTACCCGGCAGAATCTAAGGAAATAATCACAGAATTAAAATACCAAGATGGTGATAAACTAGTTTGTATGTATAATGATTCTATACATATAATAGAAAATAATTCGGACAAAAAGATTATTGATGTATCTGACACAAAAAATACATTTGCAGATATTAATCTAAAAAATAATGCTGTACGTATTACGGAAAACTCATCTGGACTATTTGCAAATATAGATGTAGAAATAACCAATATAACAAATAATAAAACAACTACTTATAATATTGACGGAGTAGCAACAGGATTAAAAACAACGGAAAATATAATGGCTGTTAATTTAGGGGCAGAAGTTTACTTTATAAATACAAATGGATGGCTTGTAAAAGAATATGAGTCATCAACAGAAATAAATGATGTTATTCTGGGCCAGAGTATTGCTGGAATTATATATTCTGACAGAATAGAAATAATAGATTTATAAAATTTTATTTTATATTTGTATGAAGGGGGAAAGTAAATGAATATAATTGCAGATATTATAGTTATACTAATTCTTGCAATATGCATATTCTTAGGAGTAAAAAGAGGGCTAACTGGTGTAATAGTTAAATTACTTTCGATTGTATTATCTTTAGTTATTTCTTTAATATTATTTAAACCAGTTTCTGCGTTAATAATAAATTATACACCGATATATGATAACTTAGTAACATCAATAGAAAGTTCATTAAACTCCGAAGAAAATAAAGATGAAGATACAAGCTCTGAACCAAATGTAATGCTAGAAGCAATAGAAGGAACAGTAACAGATGTAAAGGAAAATGCTAATAATGTAATAGCTAAAAGCATGGCAGAAGTTATTATTAATTTAATAGTGCTTGTAGTTATATTTATAATTACTAATATAATATTATTCTTCTTAAAATTTATATTTAAAGCAATTGCAAGCTTACCTATACTAAAACAAATAGATACATTAGGAGGTTTTGTTTTTGGATTAATAGAAGCATTATTAATAATTTATATCATCTTAGCAATAATGTCATTTGTAAATGTGCCAGAAGTACAAATAGCAATAAAAACATCATATCTAGCATCAATTCTATATAATAATAATATATTATTAATGTTACTTTTCTAATATAAAAATCAACCACATTGTTGGAGATAATAGTCCAATAATGTGGTTGTTTTTTTACACCAAAATTCTTGAAGTTTAGAGTTTTTTTTGCTATACTTTTGACATACTTATAAGGAGTGAAATGATTTGGCAAGTAAACATATGAAAAATGATAAAAATAATAAAAGAAAAAATAGCAATATAAATAATAAAAGGAGACCAACAAACGCATCTAGACCTATAAAGAAGACAAAAGGCCCATATAAAAAGCAGAAAAAACAACACAAAGTAGCAAAAAGGATTATAGTAATAATCGTAATAATACTAATAATCTTAGCAGGTATATTTGCAAGTAAAGTGGTAATTAATGGAGGAGGAGTAAGAGGAATACTAGCAACATTATTTGGACAATCTGAAGAAGAGAGAAAGAGTATGTCGGAAATACAATTTTTAATACTTGGGGAAAGTTTAAATTTAACAGATACAATAATGATTGGTAGATATAATCCAAATACTCAAAAAGCAGCATTAATTTCTGTACAAAGAGATACATTTATAGGAGATAATCCAAAACGTGCAACAGCATATGACAAAATAAATTCAGTTTACCAAGGAAAATATCCGGAAAAAACATTAAAAGAAGTAAATGAATTAACAGGACTAAATTTAGAATATTATGTTGTAGTAGATACAAAAGGCTTAAGAGAATTAGTAGATGCAATCGGTGGAGTGGAATTCGAAGTGCCAATAGATATGAAATATGATGATACAAGCCAAGATTTACATATAAATCTAAAAAAAGGATTGCAAAAATTAAATGGTGATCAAGCAGAACAAGTATTAAGATTTAGACATAATAATGATGGAACTACATACCCAGCATCATATGGAACGCAGGATACTGGAAGAATGAAGACTCAAAGAGCATTTATTTCTGCATTATTAAAACAAACATTAAAGCCAAGTAATATTTTTAAAATAGGTGAATTTATAGATATAGCAAATGAAAATATAAAAACAAATATTCCAATAGAAGTATTAAAGGACTATATTCCTTATGCAGTAGAATTTTCTACAGATAATTTACAAACAGCAACATTACCTGGAGAGCCAAAGGAAATGAATGGAGTATGGCTATATTTAACAGATGATGATGAATCACAGGAAATGATTGCACAATATTTCTTCGATTGTCCATCTGCAGAAGAGCTAGGTCTAGAAGATGATGAAGACGAAGAATCAAATTCAACAGAAAACACAACAACAGCAAATACAGAAAATTTAAAACCAACTCTACAAATATTAAATGGAACAAGTGATTTTTCACTATTAAAAGAAGTTGTAAATAAATATAAAGAACAGGGATATAATATACTAAAAGTAGGAAATACAGAAAGTAAAGCAAAACAAACTAAAATAACAAATAGAACAAAACAAGATAGTGCAACAGTAACAGCAGTAAAAAATATAATTAAAGAAACAGCAAAAACAGAAACAGGAAAAGACAATGAAGATGTAGATTTTACAATAACAATTGGACAAGATTATAAAAATTAAAGTTCCAATTTGTTAAATTGGAACTTTAAAAAAATATATCTAAGCTGATTTCTTAAAAAAAGCAAGGTATATATTACCTTGCTTTATAATATCCATTAGATCTTACAGATGCTTTTTTTCTTCTAGAAGATTTTCTTCTTTTTTTCTTAGGCTTTTCAAATAACATTAATATTAAAGCAATAATAGCAATAATAATTACAATATATAAAATATATGATTTTTTTACTTCGCTACCAGCTTTTAAATTAATAGTATATTGAATATTATCAACTATATATTTTGCAGTACCAACAATATCATCTTTTTTTATTGGTGCTTGTAAACCTTCATTTAAAGTTATTTCTGGATTTATTACATCATTTAATTTATCATTCGTAACAATTGTATTAATAGTTGTTTCTGCAATTAAATTTAATTCTTTTGTAGCTGAAGTAGCATTCTTTACTTCAACTGTAGAAACAACACTACCTGCTTTTACAATATCCTTTTTAGAAAAATTATCAAAGCCATAGTTAAGTAATGTTTTTGCATCTGTATATCTATTATTATCTGTGCTAGCACCTAAAACAACTGCTATTAATGTTTTACCATCTTTAACTGCAGAAGATACCAAGCAATTCTTTGCAGGTGTAGTAAAACCTGTCTTTATTCCTATTGCATATTCATAATAATTATCACTTTGTTTTTTTATTAAATCATTTGTAGAAATAAGTGTCCTATCTATTCGTGAATACTTATTTGTACTAGGTAAAGTATAGGATGCTGTTGAAACAATTTTCTTAAATGTATCATTTTTCATTGCTTCTCTAGCAATAATAGCTAAATCGTAAGCAGTTGTATAATGATCTTCATCGTGTACACCATTTGGATTTGTAAAATGTGTATTTTTACAACCAAGTTCTACAGCTTTAGTATTCATCATAGAAGCAAAACTATCAACGCTACCAGCAACATGCATTGCTAAAACATTTGCTGCTTCGTTAGAAGATGGTAGCAATAGTGCATATAATAAATCTTCTATAGTTAATTCTTCTCCCATTTTTAATAAATCGGAAGAATATCCAGAAGGAACAGAAGTTATTGCATCTGAACTAACTGTTGCTATATCATCTAATTTAGTATGTTCCAATGTAAGTAAAGCTGTCATTATTTTTGTTGTACTAGCTGGTTCTCTTTTTTCATAAGCTGATTTTTCATATAAAATTTTTCCAGTATCACTATCTATTAAAATTGCAGAGCTAGCATTAATATCTAGGTTTAATCCGTCTGCAAAAGTACTTACGGGTAATAGGATTGAAAGACATATAATACTTGCCATTAAGCATAAAATAAATTTCTTGAATTTCATATTTTTACTCCTTTATAAGAATACATATATAATATATTAAATTTCGACAAATTTCAACTTTTTATGGATATATTTTTTAAGTAAATGATACTATGTAAAATCTATGACATATACGCAATTTGCAGATTAAAAAAGAGAGGAGATTAAATGAATAAATTTAATTTTGAGGATAATAAAGTAATAATTGGAATTATTTCTATAATAATTATTATATTTATTTGTGTGTTTTTTTATACGCGTAGTAAGATGGAAGAAGATTATAATGAAATTGATGATTTTGAAATACTACAGAATAGTACAGATAGTGAAATTATTGAAGAAGAAAAAAAAAAAAAAATAGTTGTGCATGTAACAGGAGCAGTAAAGAATGAAGGAATAGTAGAAA
>CALYAI010000027.1 GCA_944393475.1 uncultured Clostridia bacterium | reverse complement strand
ATTGCTCTTCCTTGGACATATGTAATTAGTCTTGCAATGCCTATAGCTATAAAAAACAATCCTATCATCCAAGAAATAGCTATTGCTGCACTTTCACTAAAAACGCATAATATTACTCCAAATATACCAAATATTATAGAAGCTATAATATTTGATCTCCCCGATTTCTTTAAAAAATCCATTATTTGGTTCATAATATTATTCCTCCATGTTTTCTATATTCTCATCTTTTTCTTCCTCAGAATCAGGCTCATCTACTTTTACCCCTTGAATATTTACAACTACTTTTTCTACCTTGTTTCCTGTCATATTTTCTACTTCTTCTTTAACTATATTTTGAATATTTTTAGCCACTTCCCTTATATTTACTCCATATTTAACAATAATATTTATCTCTATTTTTACAGTATCTTCCTCTGTTTCTACTTTTATTCCTCTTGACATTTGTTTTTTACCACTAATAGCTTTTAATCCTTCTGTAAAACCTCCTGCCATTTTAGCAACACCATCAACTTTTGCAACAGCCATACCTGCGATTGTTGCAACAACATCGTTTGCTACATTAATTTCTTGATTTAAATCCTTTTCTTCGTCCATTAGAATTACCTCCCATCAATTTATATTTTTATGTTATTATATCCATCTTGCATATTTATATAATAGCTTAATTAACTTTTTTTGTCAAACTTAGCTATTACAAAAAAATAGGAAAAAGGCTCCCCTTTTTCCTATTCTATTTCGATTGCACCTGTATATAGACCATAATACATTCCTTTTTGTGCTAATAATTCTTCGTGGTTTCCTCTTTCTATAATATTTCCGTGGTCTAATACCATAATTAAATCTGAATTCTTTATTGTAGAAAGTCTATGAGCTATAACAAAAACAGTTCTTCCTTTCATAAGTTTATCCATACCATCTTGAACAATTTTCTCCGTCCTTGTATCTATGCTTGATGTTGCTTCATCAAGTATTAATACAGGTGGATTATATAGCGCAGCTCTTGCTATCGCTAATAATTGTCTTTGTCCTTGTGATAAACCTTCTCCATCACCAGATATCATTGTATCGTATGCATGTGGTAGATGTCTTATAAATCTATCTGCATTTGCTAATTTTGCTGCTGCAATAACCTCTTCATCTGTTGCATCCATTTTACCATATTTTATATTATCTCTAATCGTTCCTGTAAATAGATGTGTGTCTTGTAAAACCATACCCAATGATTTTCTTAGATCATCTTTTTTCATCTTATTTATATTTATTCCATCATATCTAATCTTACCTTTGTTTATGTCATAAAAACGATTTATTAAATTTGTAATTGTAGTTTTACCTGCACCTGTTGGTCCAACAAATGATACTTTTTGACCTTCTTTTGCATTAAGTGTAATATCATGCAAAATTGTTTTTTCTGGTACATAACCAAATGTAACATGTTCAAATTCAACATTTCCACATAATTTTGTATATGTTGTTGTTCCATCTTCGTGAGGATGTTTCCATGCCCACATTCCAGTTCTTTCCTTGCTTTCTACTAATTGTCCATCTATTTCTTTTGCATTTACAAGTGTTACATATCCATCATCTTCTTCTGCTGGTTCATCTATTAATTTAAAAATTCTTTCAGCACCAGCTAAAGCCATTGCAACGAAGTTTAATTGTTGAGAAACTTGTGCTAGTGGATTTGTAAATGCTTTAATATATTGTAAGAATGCTGCAATACTACCTATTGTAAGCATTCCATTTATTGCAAATATACCACCTGTAACTGCAACTAATACATACCCTAAATTACCAATATTTGCAATACATGGCATTAATGTATTTGCATAAGTATTTGCTTTTGTACTACTTTTGAATAATTCTTCATTTAATTTGTCGAATCTTTCTTTTGATCTTTCCTCATAACAAAATACTTTTACAACCTTTTGGCCACTCATCATTTCTTCTATATATCCATCAACTTTACCTATGCTTTCTTGTTGACCAATAAAGTATTTTGAACTGTTTTTAGCAAAAAATCTAGATACAAATACCATTATAACTACCATTATTAAAACAATTCCTGTTAGATATAAATTTGTTGTAATCATACCTACTAAAACTGATGCCATAGAAACTATTGCAGAGAACATTTGTGGAATACTTTGACTTAACGCCTGTCTTAATGTGTCTACATCGTTTGTATAAGTACTCATCGTTTCGCCATGACTATGGCTGTCAAAATATCCTATTGGTAATCTTTGCATATGCTCAAACATTTCTTTTCTTATTTTCCTTAAAGTTCCCTGAGTTATATTTATCATTAATCTGTTATAAATATATGTACCTGCAATACCTATAAGATAAACTAATCCCATCATTAGAATTGCTTGTAATAATGCAGAATAGTTTGGATTTTGGTTTCCTATAAGCGGTGTAATATATTCATCTATTAATGTTTGAATAAATTGTATTCCCACAACGCTTGCTGCTGCACTTATTATTATACTTATTACAACTATTACAAATTGTCCCTTATATTCACTTAATGCATATTTAAGTAATCTTTTTAATGTATGTGCTTTTTTAGTTTTATTTTTCATCTGCTGTATCAACTCCTCCCATTTGAGATTCATATACTTCCTGATATATCTTGTTTGTTTTTAGTAATTCATCAGATGTTCCAATTCCATCTATTCTACCATTATCCATAACAATTATTTTATCCGCATCTACTATTGAACTAATTCTTTGTGCAATAATTATTTTTGTTGTATTTGGTATTTCTTCTCTAAATGCTTTTCTTATAAGTGCATCTGTTTTTGTATCTACTGCACTTGTAGAATCATCTAAAATTAATATTTTTGGTTTTTTAAGCAATGCTCTTGCTATACAAATTCTTTGCTTTTGACCTCCTGAGACATTTGTTCCACCTTGATCTAAAACAGTTTGATATTTATCTGGTAATTCTTGAATAAATCCATCTGCTTGTGCTAATTTACAAGCCCTTACCAATTCTTCATCAGTTGCATTTTCATTTCCCCATCTTAAATTTTCTGCTATTGTTCCAGAGAATAATACGTTCTTCTGTAAAACCATTGCAACTGAATTTCTTAAAGATTCCAAATCATAGTCCCTAACATCTATTCCACCAACTTTTACAAATCCAGATTTAACATCATATAGTCTTGGTATTAAATTAACTAGTGATGTTTTAGAACTACCTGTTCCACCAATTATTCCAATTACTTCGCCTGCATTAATTTTTAAATTAATATCTTCAAGCGGAAGCATTTCGTTTGCTTTTGCATCATCATATTGGAAGTCCACATCTATAAATTCTATACTTCCATCTTTTATTTCTTTAATTGTTTTTTCTCTATTTTTTATAGTTGGCTCTTCTGTTAAAACTTCAACAATTCTTTCTGCAGAAGATTGAGCAATAATTATCATGACTAATACCATAGAAAGCATCATTAAACTAGATAATATTTGCCATGCATATGTAATTAAGCTAGATAATTGTCCTGTTTGCATTCCTCCTACAACTATTGCTTTTGCACCAAGCCATGATAATAGTAATATACATCCATAAATTGCAATTTGCATAAGAGGACTATTAAATATTACTATTTTTTCTGCCTTCATAAATAATTTATATACTAAAGAATTAACATCCCCGAATTTTTTCTCTTCAAAGTCTTCTGTTGCAAAAGATTTAACAACTCTAATTGCATTTAAGTTCTCTCCAACGACTCTATTTAATTCATCATATTTTTTAAATACTTTTTCAAAATATGGATGTGCTTTAATAGAGATAAATGCTAATAATATTCCAAGTGGTACCATTGTTATAACATATACCAATGATAGTTCCTTATTAATAGAAAACGCCATAACTAAGGCAAATACTATCATTACAGGACCCCTTACCAAAGCTCTTATTATCATTTGGAAAGCCATTTGAACATTTGTTACATCTGTTGTTAGTCTTGTTACCAAACTTGAAGTAGAAAATTTATCGATATTTGTAAAAGAATAATTTTGAATATTATAGAACATTCCCTGTCTTAAGTTTTTGGCAAATCCTGCAGATGCAACAGAAGCAAGTCTTCCAGAAAGCACACCAAAAATTAAAGACATAATTGCAGAAATTACAAGCATAATTCCAACTCTAATAATATAGTTCAAATCATTATTTTGAATTCCCACATCAATTATTCTTGCCATTAAATATGGAATTACTACCTCCATTACAATTTCTAAAACAACCATAAATGGTGTTAAAATTGCATATTTTTTGTACTGTTTGACGTATTTTGCAAGTTCCTTAATCATTTCTTCTATTTCTCCTTTCTTTTCTTAAGCACATTTGTTATTGTATCATAAAATAAAAAATTGTGCCAGCACAAATAAAAAATTTTTTCCCACATAAAAACCACATATAATATGTGGTTTTTAGTTTTTATAATTATATTTTAATCTTGCAAATTTTTTAATATTTCATCTATCTTTTCATTAGATAATACAAAATTTGTATTTACAAATCCTATTTCTGGTCTTATTCCATCTTTATTATGAAAGTCCGTACCAGCTGTTACAAATAAATTATTTTCTTCTGCAAATTTATTCCATTTTTCCGTTTCGTCGAATTTATTATCATTTCGATCAACATATAAGTAATTTGCTTCTAATCCGTCAGGCTTCATTTCTTTTAGTAATTCTAATATTTCTTCATCTGTAAGGTTATCTTCATGTTGATATGCAACAGGATGTGCTAAAACAACCTTTCCTTTTGCTTCTCTTATTATATCAGCTGCTTCTTTTGGTGTTACTGTTTCTTTTTTTACATATGCAGGACAATTTTCGTTCATTATTGTTTCTATAAATTCTCCTTTGTTTGGAATGTGACCAAATTCAGCCAAAAGTTTTTCTTTATTTCTAGGATTTGTTGTTGCGTCTAAAGCAATATGAGCTTTTGTTACAGCATCAATTTTATCCAATTCTTCAACATTAATATAATATCCTATTTCTTCTAATTTTTTTGCAACATTATGCAAATAATCATGTCTTGCATTTCTTATTTTGTTCAATTTTGATTTAAAGTTTTCGTCTTTTAAATCAAAACAATAACCTAGAACATGTATACCTACTTTTTTATTTTTTGTTGAAATCTCTACAGCATTAATTAATTTTATATTTTTTTGTCTAGCATATTCAAATAAATCATTCGTATATGCTTCTGTTGTATCATGATCTGCTATTGCAATAACAGAAACACCATTTTTTTCTGCTTCATCTATTACTTCTTTAGGTGTAAGAAAACCATCTGACATAGTTGTATGTATATGTAAATCAATTCTTTTTTGCATTTTATTTTCCCCCTTACTATCTTTCATCATCGTCATCGTAAGAAACTCCTGGTACGTTTTCTCTTTTATCTTTCTCACCTGAACTCTTCCAAAACTCTACTTTTTTCCTAAAATATTCTTCTAGTTCCGGAGTTTCAAATCTTCTTGCATTTGCTTCTGTCGCAGAAGAAACTAACATATTAAACAATTCATCTGCAGAATGTTCATTTACTACTCTTGTTCTACTTTTATCCAAAGCTTCTTGTAACTCCGGTGTAAAATTAAATGATTTAAAAGCTGAAAGATAATCATATATAAAATTATATGCTTCATCATCATATTGCCAATCTTTTCTTAAAGACAATGGTTGAATTGGTAAATATGGTTTTTTACCAGATTTACTTGCTTCTCTTAATTCATTAGGCACTTTTTCTATTAAAGCTTTTATTTTTGAATATTCAATAATATGTGCATCTATTGGTAAAAATTTTCTTGGAAATCTATCTTGTTTTAAATTATCTGCAATTTCTACTACTTCATCAAGGGATCTTAAAGGCTCTACATCCGATGTTCTCATTCCAGTCTCTTTTAGCAAATATTCTAATTCTCTTGCAGTAGCAATAACATTATCATATCCGTCCTCACAAACTACCCACATATCCATATCCGGTAATCTATTTATTATTTTTCTAGGTTTAAACTGGTCAAACATATTTGGACATGGTTTACATACAATTTTTAAGTCCGGCATTTCTGCATAATTTCTTTCTAAACAAGACTTACATTCCCATATTGATGGTGCCACACGCTTTCCTTCAACCACCAATTGCCTATTATATCTAACTTGCTCTTGAATAACTGGTAATTCACCTTCTAAGTTAGAATCCAATGCATAAAAAGGGTATCCTGTTCCAAAGCTTCCTTTTGATGTACTAATTGTTGAAGCAATAATATTAAATGATTCAATATTCCAAATCAAAAATTTTCTTTTTAAATCTGTATTAGTAGTTTCAAAATCAGTAGATGATCTTGCTGTTCTTTCCGCTATTTCTTGTATTGTTTCGTTATTTTTATCTTCACTCATAATCTTACTTCCTATCTTTTAATTATTCTTTAAATACTCTATATATTCTTCTAAACATAATCCTAAACTATTCATTTCTTTTGCATATTCCGTCCCTACATATCTCCAATGCCAAGGTTCATATTTTATCTTTGTTATGTTTTCTTTATCTTTTGGATATCTTAACACAAAACCATATTTTTCTGCATTTTTTACAAGCCAAGGAAATGCTTTTGTTTCTTCAAATGCATAATCTACATTGTTAAAATCTACAGCCAATCCTAAATTATGTTCACTACTATATGGCTCCTCTATTCCTCTTAATGTAAGAGTTCTTGCTTCCTCTTCGGTTTTTCCATCTTCTAAATATTCTTGAATACTTTCTTCTATTAACTCCTTTTGCTTATCTGGACTTCTATATGTAGATTGTGCCCATATGTTTTTTATACCAGCTGCTTTCATATCCAAGATCATTTGAGTTAAACTATTTATTGCTCTTGCGTCAAATTGTCTTGCACTATCGATATTTGCAAGTGGTGGAACATAGTCTTCTGCCATTTTATTGTCATTATTCACCAAGACAAGTTTCCAATCGTTTAATTTTCTTAAACTTTCTTCCGATGTTACATGGGTTGTAATTGTATTGTTAACAATAGAGTTCTCAATGGAATTAAAACCGATAATTTCATTAGAAATATTATTTGCCATAGCACCAACTTCCTTACTGTTTCCTAAATTATTTAATATATATACTAATATTATACTAACAATAAGAATTATTGCTACAACAATTCTATATATAAATATTTTTCTATTTTCGCAATTTTCACTATGTTTTCCTTTTTTGTCTTCCACCTTTTCCACCCAACTATTTTTTATTTATATAATTCCATGAATCCTTACACATTTGGTTTAGATCTTTTTCTGCTACCCAGCCCAATTCTTCTTTAGCTTTAGTTGGGTCTGAATAACAAATATCTATATCTCCTTCTCTTCTAGGTGCAATTTTGTATGGTACTTTCATTCCTGTTGATTCTTCGAATGCTTTAACAATATCTAATACACTATATCCCTTTCCTGTACCTAAGTTATAAATATATAGACCTTGTCCTTCTTTTTCAAGTTTTTCTAATGCATTAATATGTCCTTTTGCTAAATCAACAACATGTATATAATCTCTTACACCTGTTCCATCGTGCGTATTATAGTCATTTCCAAATACGGATAATTCTTTTAATGTACCATTTGCTACTCTAACAATATATGGCATTAAATTATTTGGAATTCCCTGAGGTTCTTCTCCTATTAGTCCACTTTCGTGTGCTCCAATTGGATTGAAATATCTTAATATTACAATTTCCCAAGAATTATCCGATTTATATAAATCTTTTAAAATTTGCTCTATAAATAATTTGCTTGTACCATAAGGGTTTGTAGTACCACCTGTTTTACAGTCTTCAGTAATCGGAATAACTTCTGGCTTTCCATATACTGTAGCTGATGAGCTAAATACAAATTTTTTTACGTTATTATTCCTCATAACATCTAATAAATTTAATGTTCCAGCAACATTATTTGTATAATATTCTATTGGTTTTTGAACTGATTCACCAACAGCCTTATATCCAGCAAAATTTAAAACTGCATCAATTTTATTTTCTTTAAAAACCTTATCCATTTTTTCTTTATCTGAATAATCAATATTATAGAATTTAAAGTCCTTACCTGTAATTTTCTTTATTGCATCCAATACTTCAGGTTTACTATTAGAGAAATCATCCACAATTACAACTTCCCTATTTGTGTTTAATAATTCAACAACAGTATGACTTCCTATATATCCAGCTCCTCCTGTTACTAAAATAGACATAACCATACCTCCTATTATTTATTTTTTTAAGTTTCTTCCTTTGATCCCCATATTTTTTTATAGATCTCATAGTCACGTAATATTTTTCTTACATAATTATTTGTCTCTCTAAAAGGAATATTTTCTATATTTGATCCATCTGCTAGAATAATGCCCTCCTGAATCCATTTATCTACATTACCACTTCCCGCATTATATGCAGTTAGGGCTATAGAAATATTTTTGTATGTTTCATTCAATGTAGAAAAATATTTTGTTCCTAGCTTAATATTTATTTCTGGATCTTTTAAATTTTCTTTATTATATTCCATACCAAGTTTTTTCGCAGTATCTTCTGCTGTTATATCCATAAGTTGCATTAGTCCAACAGCATTACTTTTTGATACCACATCCGGCCTAAAATTACTCTCCGCTTTTATTATCGCATAGACTAATAGTTCGTCCACACCATATTCTGCAGAATACTTTTCTACATATTCCGAGTAATCTTTAGGATATAATTCTTTTAGTATCTTTTCATATAAATTAAATTTATCAAAGGCTATATATATTATAACATATATAATCAATAATATAAGTATTATCTTTAGTAATTTCTTTATCATATCGTCTCCCTATCCCTATTTTAAATCATACCAATTATATGCCTCTGAAACATCTGCTCTTAATGGCACACTTAATCTTGTAGCATTTTCCATAGATGTTTTTAATATTTCTTTTACTTCTTCCTTTTCTTCTTCCTTTGTCTCTATTAATAACTCATCATGTATTTGTAATATCAATTTTGATTTTAATTTTCTTTCGTTTAATTTTCTATATACATCTATCATTGCAATTTTCATGATATCTGCTGCTGTTCCTTGTATTGGTGTATTCATTGCATCTCTAGCACCGAATTGTCTTATATTAAAATTTTTTGATTTTAACTCTGGAATGTATCTTCTTCTTTTAAATAATGTCTCTACATATCCTTTTTCTTTTGCTTCT
Organism: uncultured Clostridia bacterium; assembly: GCA_944393475.1. Taxonomy (GTDB): domain Bacteria; phylum Bacillota; class Clostridia; order TANB77; family CAG-508; genus Merdicola. Next base: position 7,688 of record CALYAI010000027.1, on the reverse strand, counting down.
TCCACAATGTCTGACATATATTTTTTTATTCCACTATATTTCTCTAAATACTGCTCTATATATTCTTTTGCTTTTTTTCTTGATACACCTATTTGCTCTGCTAAGCCAAAATCGCTTATTCCATATACAATTCCAAAGTTAACAGCTTTTGCGTGACTTCTTTGTTCCTTTGTTACTTTATCTATTGGAACTTTAAATACACTTGACGCAGCCTGTTTATGTATATCTTCATTGTTTTTAAAAGCTTGAATCATGTGTTCATCATTTGACATATGTGCTAAAACTCTTAATTCTATTTGTGAATAGTCAGCATCTATGTATATATACCCCTCTTTAGGTTTAAAAGCTTTTCTTAATTGTTTACCCAGTTCTATTCTTGTAGGAATATTTTGTAAATTTGGTTCTGTTGAGCTAATTCTACCTGTCGCAGTTATCGTTTGATGAAAATATGAATGTATTCTTCCAGTTACGGAATTTATATATGGCTTCATTCCTTCAACATATGTTGAATTTAATTTTGTTAAACTCCTATATTCCAATATTTTTTCTATTATTGGATGGATTTTCTTTAATTTCTCTAGAACGTCCACATCTGTAGAATAACCTGTTTTCGTCTTCTTTAAAACTGGTAATTGTAATTTTTCGAATAAGACTTCTCCCAATTGCTTTGTTGAATTAATATTAAATTCGCTTCCTGCTAATTCATATATTTCCGATGTTAGTTTTGCAATATTTTCTTTTAATCTTGTTCCAAATTCTTCTAGTTCATCTTTGTCTATTTGTATTCCTTCATATTGCATTTCGGAAAGTACTTCCACAAGTGGCATTTCTATATTTTTAAATAAATCTAGTTCTTCCAACTCTTCTAGCTTCTTTGTTGTTAATTCATATAACTTATATATTAAATAGCTATATAATGTATTTAACTTTTTGTCATACTCATCATTATTTGCATTATCTTCAAAAAGATTTATTTGTTCTTGCTTTTTTACCCCTAAAGCATTTAGATAATCTTCGATATTAATATCTAAGTATTGGTAAGCAACATCTTCCATTTTATATTTCATATTTGTTGGATCTAAGTCATATGTTGCAATTTCTGCGTCATAAATTATATTTCTAGGTTTAATTCCAATCTGTTTTAACAAAATATAATCTGCAGATGTTTTATATCCATATTTTTTTATCTCATTATTTTCAAAAATATCTTTTAAATAGTTTATATCTTCAGGATTTACTTTTGCATAATATGCTTTATTTTCGTCATTACAATAAAAAGAAAAATTTGTAATTTCTTTTTTTATTATATATTCTGGTTTTTCTGAAGTTTTTGTATAAAAATGATAAAAAGCCTCTTTCGTTTTCTCTATTACATTTTTTGCATCTTTTAAAGTAATTTCTTTTATTTCATATTTAATCTTAGTTTCTTCTTCAACATAGTTTTCTTCTGAAGATAGATTAAATCTTTCTATATATCTATTAAAGTTTAACTCTTTAAATAGCTTTAAAACTTCGTCTTTATCCCACTCTTCTACTTTAAATTCTTCCAAATTTTCGTCCAATGGTGCATTTGTATTAATTTTTCCAAGTTCTTTAGAAAGCAAAGCTAATTCTTTATTTTCTAGGATTCTTTCCCTTGTTTTTCCTTTTACGTCTTCAGCCTTTCCTTCCTCTAACAAAGTATATAAATTATCTATATTATTGTATTCTTGAACCAATTTTAATGCTGTTTTTTCTCCAATTCCTGGAACTCCTGGTATATTATCTGAAGTATCTCCTTGTAATCCCTTTACTTCTATTAATTGTTTTGGTTCTATTCCATATTTTTCTATTACTTTGCTTTTATCAAAATCCTCTTCCTCTGTTTTTCCTGCTTTTGTATGAGGTATTCTTATTGTAACTTTATCTGTAGCAAGTTGGAATGTATCCCTATCTCCAGATAAAATTGTAACATCTAGTCCTTGTTTTTCTCCAAAAACAGATAATGTACCTAGAATATCGTCTCCCTCATATCCTTCTTTCTCTACAATATCAACATTCATTGCTTTTAAAATATTTTTTATAATTGGCATTTGGCAAGCCAATTCATCAGGCATTCCTTTTCTGTTGGCTTTGTAGCCATCATACATTTCATGTCTTTTTGTTGGCCCTTTCATGTCAAATGCAACAACTAAATATTCTGGTTGTATATCTTCCATTATTTTAAACATAATTGCTAAAAAACCATATACCGCATTTGTAGGAGTTCCATCTTTTGTTGAAAGCATCCTATTTCCCATTATGCCATAAAAAGCTCTATTTAATATACTATTTCCATCTATTAATACTAATTTACTCAAAAGTTCTTCCTCCTACTTATTTTATTACTAATTTCTATGTTATTGGACCATGATAATGAATTTCTTTTTTTATAATTTCTCCTGTATTAGCATCTATAATTATATAATCACTTGGGAATGATATCTTCCACGCAGGTTTTCCTTCATATTGGTAGTATTCTATCATGTCTTTAAAAGTCATATAATAATCTCCAACTGATCTAACAAATGCATGTGTACCTTCTTTATATTCTTCTAAATTTTCCAAAAAATAATTTTTTGCAATACTAATTGCTTTTTCTGAATTTATTTTTAAACTATTTATATCGTTCCCTTCACTCCAAGTGTCAATGTATATTTTAATATCTTCTACTTTGTTATCTTTATCTACTGTTATATAAATATTATTTCCATCAATAATTTGTCCATTTACAAATTGGGTAAAACTATATTCCATTTTATTGTTTTTAAGTTTTTTGATTTCTGTTAGAAGAATATTTCTACTTGGATATCTTTCCATTATTACATTAGCAATATTAAAAAGTGCATCTTCCTCTGCTTCTGTTAATTCGCTATCATAATAATATATAATATTATCTATAGTTTTATATTCATTAGTTCCAAGCAAAAATTCTTGATTTAATATACTATTCCTTAATTCTAAATAATTTTTTAATTTAATTATTCCGAAAATAGCAAATACTAAAATTATAATCGAGATTATAATAATTATTATTTTTTTTAAAATTTTACTTTTTTTCTTTGGTTCTTTCATAGTTCTTCACTTTCTTCAATATTATTTTTTTATTTGTTTCTTTATTTTTTTAATTTTAATCACATTAAATATTTCTTTGTAATTTCATAAAATAATTGTGTTCCTATTAGAATTGGTTTTTCTCCAACTGTGAAGTTCTCATTATGTTGAGGATAATATATATCTCCTCCACAACCTACGAAAATCATACAGCCCGGAACTTTTTCTAAATAATATGAAAAATCTTCAGATGTTGTTGTTTGATAGTCTGTTATAACATTATCTACAATATTCTTAGCAAGTTCTTGTACAATTTTTGCTTCTTCACTAGAATTTACTGTTACAGGATATTGTGCTAAAAATTTTACTTCTGCACTTCCACCCATTTTATTTGCAACTTCTTCAACTGTATCTACTATTTTCTTCTTCATTTCTTTTCTTGTTTCATTATTATTTGTTCTGCAAATACCTTTCATAAAGACCTGGTCAGGTATTACATTATTCGTTTTACCACCACTTATTGCTGTAACTCCTATAATTGCTTTCTCATCTATATTAACATCAATTCTTGCCATTTCTTTAAGTGCAATTCCTATTTTATTTGCAATATAAATTGGATCTACGCATTTTTCTGGCATTGCAGCATGTCCACCTTTTCCATAAACATAAATATCATATGGATCTGAAGATGCCATTACTGTTCCTTCTTTTATTCCTATTGTTCCTTCTTTTAATTCACTCCAAACATGTATTGCAAAAGCTTTGTCTACTTTTGGATTCTCTAAAGCTCCATTTTCTACCATTTTACTTGCTCCTGCATCTCCTTCTTCATCTGGTTGAAACAATAATTTTACAGTTCCTTTTATTTTTTCTTTATTATTCATTAAAATTTGTGCTAAGGAAAGTAGAATTGTCATATGTGCATCATGACCACAAGTATGCTTAGTTCTTCCTGTTTCGTCCATTATAACTGCATCCATATCGCTTCTGAATAATATGCACGGTCCATCTTCTTTTCCTTTTAGCATTGCAACTATTCCAGTTTTATAAATATCTGTATTTATGTCAGTATATCCCATTTCTTCCAATCTTTGTTTTATATAAGTAGAAGTTTTATACTCGCATAAGCCTTTTTCCGGATGGTTCCATAGATATTCTTTGTCTTTTTCCATTTGAGGTCTTAAATTATTTACTTCATCTTCTATATTCATAAATTATTTCCCCTCACTTTTTATTACTTTTAATTAAATAAATTTATTATTCTTGTAATCGCTTCCTGTGTATCTTCTTTGCTTGAAAATGCTGTTAATCTAAAAAATCCTTCTCCACAATTTCCAAATCCTACTCCAGGAGTTCCAACAACTGCTGCTTCATTTAATAATTTATCGAAAAATTCCCAAGACTTCATTCCACTAGGAATTTTTAGCCATAAATATGGAGAATTAACTCCACCATATACTGTAAAGCCAACACTTTCTAATTTTTCTTTCATATATTTTGCATTTTCTTTATAGTATTTTATGTTTTCTCTTATTTGTCTTTGTCCTAACTCTGTATATACTGCTTCTGCTGCTCTTTGAGTTATATATGATGCTGCTCCAAATTTTGTACTTTGTCTTCTTCTCCATAGAGAATTAATATTTGCTATTTCTCCATTTTTTCTATATACTTTTAATTCCTTTGGTACAACCACAAAAGAACATCTAACTCCTGTAAATCCCGCTAATTTAGAATAGCTTCTAAATTCTATTGCAACATCTTTTGCACCATCTATTTCATAAATACTGTGTGGTAAATTAGCATCTTCTATAAAAATCTCATAAACTGAATCATAAAAAATGATGCTATTATTTTCCTTTGCATATTTAACCCATTCTTCTAATTGTCCTTTTGTAAAAACTGTTCCTGTTGGATTATTTGGAGAACATAGATATATAATGTCAACATGCTCTTTTGGAATACTTGGTATAAAATTATTTTCCTCTGTTGCATTTAAGTAAACAATATTGTTTCTACCAAGCATTATATTTGTATCCCTATATGCTGGGTAAACTGGATCTGTTAACGCAACTATGTTATTTTTGGAAAACAATTCTGCAATTCCGGCCAAATCCCCCTTAGTCCCAGCTGCAATAAAAATTTCATCTTTGTCTAAATTAACTCCTCTTTTTTTATACTCAACTTCCAAGATTTTATCTATTAAAAATTCATATCCCTGTACTATTCCATAGCCTCTAAAAGTTTCTTTTTTAGATAGCTCATCAACTGCTTTATGCATTGCTTCTATTACAACTGGTACAAGTGGCAAAGAAACATCTCCGACTCCAAGGCTTATTACTTTTTTATTTGGATTATTTCTTTCATATTCATTTTTTTTATCAGTTATCTTAGAAAATAAATAATCATTTTTTAAATTATAATAATTTTCATTTACATTTACCATAATCATACTTCCTTTTAATACATATAACATTCCACAATTAGCGTGTTTCCTACTATTCCATAACCTGTGTCATTTTTTTGTGATAAATATTCCTTAAGGATATCTTTAGTTATATTAATAGTCTTAAAATCCCTATTTGTGTAAAATTTTATAACTCCGTCAGATGCCCAATTACACCTTATTGCATTATATGTCACTACAGATTTTCGAGAAATGTCTTCGAAATATGTTTTGTCATCATAACCTTGGACTGTATAGATTGCTATATTTTCTACTTTTATATTACTTGTATTTTCATATTCTTCTATATATTCTTCTATATTATTAACTTCTTGTTCTTCATACTCGTTTACCAATTTATGTTGGTATGTAACTATTATACAATTACATATACTTATAATGCTATAAATTATTAAAATAAAACAAAATAATTTATCAAAAATTTCATCATTATTCTCCATAATTAGACAAATTATTACAAATCCAATTATGCAACCCACACAATAATGTAGTCTTCCTGTATAAAAACTAGATAATGTGCCAAGAGATACTAAAAAAGCACAAATTACGCTTAATAATATAATGCAAAAAGATTTAATGGTTAAAAATCTTTTTTCTTTCGTTTTTATATCACATGCAAGTGTTAGAACTAGTATAATTGATATAAATACATATAAAAGATTTACTGGGAATAATCCTATATTTTCTTTTAATATTTTTGAAAAATTATTAATTATAAATTTAAGATTTACAAAAATAGACGAAATTTGTCCCATTCTTGTCTGGACTTGTCCTGTAATATTTCCTATAATTTTTACAATTAACATATTTATAATTACTGCAATTAATGTAAAAACAGATGAAATTACTACGTCTTTACAAATTGCCTTTAGATTTTGTTTTATTTTTTCTTTTTGTTCTATTCTATTTTTTAATAGGCTCAAAACAAATGTAAGAATTATAAGAAATCCTGCAGTACCTTGATATGCAATCACTCCTAGAACTGCCAATCCCATGGCTTTAAATCTATTTAATATTGTTTTACCATTAATAATATAATCTGCTGAATATGTAAAAAAGAATAAACTTAAAGCCATAACAACACTTTCCACAAAATACATATCTTCTATATACATAAAATTAAATATTGTAAAAAACACTGCAATTGTTACTATTATTTCTTTTTTTGTACTTATATTTGTATTTGCTAATACAAGATTTTTTAGTTTTATTACTGTTGCACATGATATTAATAATGCAATTATTAAAGTACCTATTACAAATGCTTCGATTGGCAAGTTAGTTTTTGCACATATCATCGTAATTAAATACATTATTAATCTTCCATCTTTTAAAGACCAATTATTAGCATAATTTTCATATCCAACATTTATAATATTATATGTGTCCGAAGCATAATGCATTGTAATCCAGTTTATATACATTATTATGGCTAAAATAAATATTCCAAAAAAGATTAAATAATCTTTTTTTAGTTTTTTCATATTATTCGTTCCCTTCTTTAAAAAGGCTTATTTCTTTAAATATAAGCTAGGAAATATAAAATATTATCCATTATTACAAAATTTCCTTCATATCCTAATTTTCTTTTTGCAGCATATGCATAAAATAAGTTTCTGTTTGGATATGCTTCCAGATAGTTATTTTCGAAATTTCTACCAGTGTAAAAATTTATTGTCCCTATCGCAGACCAAGTACATGCAACACCATCATATGTTAAAACCGATTCATTTACTATCTCTTCAAAATATCCATATGGCTTCATATTCGATAGTTTAAAATATCTGGCTTCTGTAATCTTTACATCATTTTCTTCTTCATATGATCTAATATATTCTTCTAGTCCTTCGCATTGTTCTTTTTCTAGTTTGTTAACTTCTTTATGTTCGTATAATAAAAATACTGTATTTATTATAGTTATGATGTTGTAGGCAATTAAAGCAAATATTAAAGTATATTTCATAACAGTTTCATCAACAAATATATTGGTTCTGCAAAATAGGTATATAAATATCGTTCCAATTAAAGCACCCACCGGTACATGTATTCTCCCCGTATCATAACTCGTAATACTTACTATACACATAGCAAAAGTAATAATAATTGTTATTATACATAAAAATGATATATTTGGTATTATTTTATAGTTTTT
>CALYAI010000026.1 GCA_944393475.1 uncultured Clostridia bacterium | reverse complement strand
AAAAATGTTTACAATAGCAGGACCAGTTTTAATATTCGGAATATGCTCTTCTATTATTGTTGGCATCTTATATCTTATTATTAATACCCAAAATATAACTATATTATAAAAGGAGATGATATTTTGGAAAAAATAGGTAAGCATACAATAAAATTTATGACCCCACCAACAATTACATCTACCGCTAGTATCGTTGGTCCAAAAGAAATGGAAGGTCCTCTTTCCTCTTATTTCGATAAATGTTTAGAGGATGAGTTCTGGGGAGAAAAATCTTGGGAAAAAGCTGAAAGCAAAATTTTGAAAGAAACAGCATATATGGCTATAAAAAAATCCAATATTTCTATTTCCAATATTGATTTCTGTTTTGCAGGTGATTTGCTTAATCAATGTATTTCTTCTAGTTTTGCTTTACGAGATTCTAACATACCTTTTATTGGCATTTTCGGTGCATGTTCAACCTTTGTAGAAGGACTTGGTTTAGCTTCTGTTTTTATTGATGGTGGAGCTGGAAAAAATATTCTTTGTACTGCTTCCAGTCATTTTTGTAGTGCAGAAAAACAATTTAGATTTCCTTTAGAGCTTGGTAACCAAAGACCACAATCTTCACAATGGACAGTAACAGGTGCCGGAGCTGCTTTACTTTCCTCTTCTGGTAATGGCCCATTTGTTACTCATTTTACACCTGGAAGAATTGTAGATATGGGAATTAAAGATGCAAATAATATGGGTGCAGCAATGGCACCTGCTGCCTTGGATACACTATTAACCCATTTTGAAGATACTGGTAGAAATCCTAGTTATTATGACGCCATAATAACTGGAGATTTAGGACATGTTGGTAAAGAGATTTTAATAGAATTATCCCAATCTAAAGGTTTTAATATTAAATCTAATTATAATGATTGTGGTGTTTTAATTTTTGATAAAGAAAAACAAGATACCCATGCCGGAGGAAGTGGCTGTGCATGTTGTGGAACTGTTTTTTCCGGTTATTTATTCAACATGCTTCAGAATAAAAAATACAAAAAAATCTTGCTAATTGCTACTGGTGCTCTTATGAATTCAACTTCTACTCAACAAGGAGAAAGTATTCCTGGCATTGCACATGCTGTTAGTATAGAATGTTAAAAAGAAGAATTAGGCTTCTAATTCTTCTTAAAAATACTTTTTATAAATTCTAAAAATTTCTCATACCATTTTTTATTTTCTTTCTTAGCTGGTAAAACTGTTTCTTCCTTGTTTTTCTTAAATACATCCTCATAATTTATTTTTATCTTATTCTTTTCTTCTTCCATATTTTCTGCTTTTTCGTGCATGATAATTTGCTGTTTTTGATAATCCGTTGCCCAGTAGTCTCTAAATAAAACAGCTAAAATATCTTTTGTTTCTTCCATTAAATTTTGCTTTTCGAATGGCAATTCTTTATTTACTTTATATACATACCCTTTGTCCGCATTTTTCTTTAATGTATCTACTATTTTACTTGGAATTTTCTTTAAATCATTTTCCGGTATGTATTTTAGAATTTCTAATACTTCGACATATGCTCTTGCATAATTATTCATCTTTCGAAAAAACTCCTTCCAAATCTTTTGTAGCATCACTTTGCATTTTTTGAACTGCTTCTCTTTTTCCAGACAATGATTGGTGAACTGTACTTTTCCCTATTTGTTGAACTTGAATTTCGTAATCTCTGTTCCTATATGCTAACATATCATTATCAATATCAATTCCTCTCTGTATTAAACTATTTCTTTTTCTTGTTAGCTCTGTATCTCTTTTTTCAATAACATCTTCCATCATCTTATAGTATGGTATCTCTGCATATTCATTAATACAATCATTTAATCTATTATAATTTTCTTTCCCCACAACATTAAAAAATGGGTCTAATGATTCCTGCATCATTCCATCTACAATAGAATCTATAAAATCTCTTTGGAAACATGCTGTAATTACATTAAATTGTTCATATGAAGTACTTCCGTGTTCTTTAGCAGTTTTTGAATCATCAAATATAAAAATTCCTTTTGAGTGTAAATCACTTGTAACTCTTTCTGCAAGTTCTTGATGTAAGTTTTCGGATAAAAGTTCAAATGGTCTTATACCTGTTTCTTCTTGTTCAAACTCATCATCAACTATTATTCCATCAGAAATTTCCTCTGTACAACTATCAAATCCTAATTTAAAATGAATTTTTCCATCTTCTTCCACATTCATATTTGCTTCTACTGCATGTAGTAATTCGTGTATAGTTTCTACATCTTTATAATTTGGAAGCATTCTTCCTAATGGCAAATGCACTACATTAAACATGCTATATTCTCCATTTTCGTCTAAAATTACATTTGGTGTTGTACAAATGTTTCCACTCTTTACAAATTCCACACTAAAACCTTCTTGTATTCTTAATCCCAATCCTAATAAATTTTTCTTACATACAGCATAATTTCCCGTATTTGTTATAAATTCAACTTCTTTTTGTTTATCCAAGCCTTTCTTTATTCTACATACTTCTTCTTTATCTTCTCCTTGGAATGAATCCAATATTGGCTCACCATTTGTTTTAAACAATTCACCTTTTTCATCTGCAAGTCTTACAAAAGTATAAACACCATCTGCATTACTTTCTAATGCTCTACTTATGTTGCTTTGTTCTTCCTCACTACAATATGGTAAAATTGAAGCAGCATATAATTTTAAATATTTTAAATTCAATTTTCTACCATATTCATCAACTTGCTCAAAATAACTTGTATAGTCACTATTTTCTGCTTTAAATTTGTCATATTTAACAGCATATTCCATCGCTATTTGATATATCCTTTTACATTCCTCCAAAGCTCTTCTTCCTTCTTCTGTCTTTATAATCTCTTCATAATTATCTTTGTTTATATCCAATCCATAAACTTTTTTTAATATATTACATCTATCTTCCATTGCTCTATTTCTTATATATGAACTTTCCGAGCTTAATATATCGTCACTAAAAGAAAAAATTGGACCGTTTTGCGTAAAAGTTGTTGAATTAAAGTAATTTTCTAATATTGCTTTATGCTCGTCACTTAAATAATATGTTATACCCCTTTCACAAACACTATCTTCTACATCTTTAGGAATTTCTTCTCCTATTTGTCTTAAAAATGCAATTGATAAATCTGCTAAACATTTTGAATTTTTCATATAATAATCATGTTTTAGATCGTCAGCAGTTACATATATATTTATGTATAATCTATTTAATCTATCTTCTATTTGACTTCTATATCTTTCACCATAAATAGATATAATCGAATCGACTATATCATTTTTTATTGGTTCCATATTAAATTTATACCTATCAAAAACTCTACTCTTAATCATTTTTTATCCTTTACTATTATATATTAAATATTTTAGCATATCACTTTTTCCTCTTCAATATTATTAGTATAATTCTAAATATTTTGTACAAACTATTATTATACATATTTTATAAAGGAGTTTGATTCTATGCTTAATATTGATTGGTCCTTGGTTTTTAACTGGCAAATGCTTTTTAAAGCATTTTTAATTGGCGGTCTTATTTGTGTAATTGGACAAATTTTAATAGATAAAACAAAATTAACTTCTGCTAGAATTTTAGTTGTTTTTGTAACTACAGGTGTTATTCTAGGTGGTCTTGGAATTTATAAATACTTAGTAGAGTTTGCTGGTGCTGGTGCAACTGTTCCTCTTACAGGTTTTGGTTATAATTTAGCAAAAGGAGCAATCGAAGGGGTTAAAAGCTATGGTTTATTAGGTGCTTTTACTGGTGGAATTAAAAATGCTGCTGGTGGAATTGCAGCAGCTATCTTTTTTGGATATATAGCATCTCTAATTGCTAAACCTAAAATGAAAAAGCAATAAAAAAATACTAGTTAAAACTAGTATTTTATGCTTTTTTAGCAATTTCTACAATTTCTGTAAATGCTTTTGGATCTGTAATTGCAATATCAGCTAACATTTTTCTATTGATTGTTACATTAGCTTTTTTTAGTCCTGCAATTAATTTGCTATATGAAATACCATTCATTCTAGCAGCTGCATTTATTCTTGCTATCCATAATTTTCTAAAATTACTCTTTTTGTCTCTTCTAGCTATATATGCATACATTCCAGATTTCATAACAGCTTGTTTAGCCATTCTAAATCTGTAATTTTTTCCACCAAAATATCCTTTAGCTTGTTTTAATATCTTTTTATGTTTCTTACGAGTAATTCTTGCTGTCTTTACTCTTGCCATTTTTATTCCTCCTTATTCATTACATTTCCTTATTATTCATAAGGTAATAATTTCTTTATTCCTCCGACATTTGTCTTATCTGCATAAGAATTTTGTCTTCTAGACATTTTTTGTCTACTTGTTTTTGTTGATAATCTGTGTCTTGAGTTTGCTGCTGTTCTTTTTACTTTTCCTTTTGCTGTAAATCCATATCTTTTACTTGCAGCTTTGTTAGTTTTTAATTTTGGCATTTTTATCTGCTCCTTTCTATTTATGCTTTTTTTGATAAAATTACAAACATGTTTCTACCTTCTAATAAAGGTTTCTTTTCTGGAGATGCTACATCGCTTAATGCATCTATAAATTTGTTGATAACTGCCTCTCCTAACTTAACATTATTAACTTCTCTTCCCCTAAATCTTACTGTTATTTTTACTTTTGCACCATCATCTATAAATTTTCTAGCATTTTTAGATTTAAATTGAAAATCATGCTCTTCGATATTAGGTGTTACCCTAATTTCTTTTAGCTCAAATACTTTTTGTTTTTTCTTTGCTTCTTTTTCTCTCTTAGCTTGTTCAAATTTATATTTACCATAGTTCATAATTTTACAAACCGGTGGTACAGTATTAGGAGAAACTAATGCTAAATCTAAGTTTCTATCCTTTGCAATATTAAGAGCTTCATTTAATGGCATTACACCTAGCTTTTCGCCATTTTCATCGATTAAATTAACTTCTCTTGCTCTTATCTTTTCATTAATAGGTAAATCCTTTTTTATACTAAAACACCTCCGTATATTTTCGTCATTTCTGACATAAAAAAATGAATTAACTTTAAAGACGCAAGTTAACCCACTAAAATAATTATATATAAATTTAATTATTTACCTTTCTATTCATATAGATAAGGTGGAAGTGGTTACCTTCTTCTTTAACTGCCCATATATAATAACATTTTTTTATTTATAAGTCAATACTTTTAGAAAAAAAATAAAGACTATTACTAGTCTTTATTTGCATTGTCCTGCATTTCTGTTTTGTATTCTTCACCAGATCTAAATAAAAATCTTTTTATAGTTCTCCAAACTATTTGAATCTTAGAACCTCTTTCCATTGGTAATCCTACAACTTCATTTTCCATGCTTATACCATTTTCTAATTCATTATATTTATTTTCTAATTTATTCATTGTATTAATATAATATTCGTTAAAAGTATCTATACCATCTACATATCCAACTAAATCTTTATAATTGTATAATACTCTTCTATAATTTTCTACTTGCTCTAAATTAGTTATCTTGTTAAAAGCATTGTCAAAATATGATGTAATAATTAAATTTTGTGATTCCATAAAAGTATTTTGTATATTATTTTTTATTTTTTGTCTTTTTTTATTAAGACCTGAATTCAAATTATCAGAAATCTCCATTTTATTATTTAATTTTAATAAATTTTCCTCTAATTTTAGAATTTTATCAAAATTCTTTTCTAATGTATAAAAAGTATTTTCAGATGTTCTTTCTATAAATTCATTTTTAAAATTATCGTTACTGTTAAATGTACTTTCAAAAAGAACAGTCTCTCCTGTTACATAAGCCATTTGAGCAATTAAATTACATATTAAAGGATAACATGTTGGGCTTATCGTATCGAATGAAATTCCATAATATTTAACATTGTCTTTTTGTTCTTTTGTAGCTTTTGCTGTTGCATATTGTACTGCTGCTTCGTTTAACGCTAAACCATGAACTTTATACTGTGTTAGATCACATAAACCTAATCTTAGTAAAAATCCTGTTTTGTCCTTTCTTTCTTGTAGATAATGGATGCATTCATGAATTGCATATTTTTCTATTTCTTCAAGTGGAACTTCACAGTTAAAATAAATAGATGAATTTTTATAAAAATAATTTGCTTCGGAGAAGCCCTTAGGTACTTCTGCATAATACATTTTTAGCTGTGAAAGTTTTATAAAAATTTCTCCTAATTTAAAATTTAACTCTGGAAATGCTGCAACTATCCTTTGTGCAACGTTTTTCGCTATAGTATTAACTTTAATTTTATCAAGTTCTTCTTTAACAATAATTCCTTCTTTTCTTAAGCTAGATTCTATCCCCATAATCTTTCTCCTTGATATAACTATACGTAATTATATTATACTATATTAGCAAGAAAAATGTATAACAATATCGTTAAAAAAAGATTACAGTCGTATTACATTTATTGACTATAATCTTAATTTTAACCTATTGCTATATTAAATATTTCATTATCTCTTCTGCTGCATTTCTTCCTGAACGGGCAGCCCATGCAACTGTTGCTTTTGTTCCTATTAAGTCCCCTCCTGCAAAAACACCTTCCTTAGAAGTCATATATTTTTGGTCTACTTTTATGTTTCCATATTTAGTTGTTTCTAATCCTGTTTTTTCTACTACATCTTTATTTGCCTTTGATCCTACAGCCATAACAACATAATCCATATCTATTGTATAATTAGATCCTTCTATATTTACAGGAGATAATCTAGTTTCTCCTTCTCTTTGTACAAGTGCTGTTTTTATACATTCTAATTTTTCTACTTTTTCATTTCCTAAAATTTTAAGAATATTGTTTTGGAATAAAAATTTTACTCCTTCTTTCATTGCTTCTTCTACTTCATAATCTTCTGCTGGCATTTGCTCCCTTGCTCTTCTATATATTACATATACCTTTTTTGCACCCATTCTTTTTATTGTTCTGGCAGCGTCCATAGCAACATTTCCTCCACCGCTTACAGCAACAATCTTGCCTCTGTAATCTGGATGTTTTCCTGTTTCTAATAGCTCATTTCCACCAAATACTCCATTTAAATCTTCTCCCGGAATATTCATTTTTGCAGAAACATTTGCTCCAAAGCTTAAATACACTGCATCATATTTCTTTGTAATTTCATCTAAGCTATAATCTTTTCCTAATTCCTGATTGCATTTTGTTTCTATTCCTAAGCTTAAAATATTATTTACAGTTTTTTCTATTACTTCCCTTGGCAATCTAAAATCTGGAATTCCATACATTGTAATACCACCAAGTTTTGATTGTTTTTCATAAATTGTAACTTTAGCGCCATTCATTGCTAGAAAAGCTGAACAAGTAAGTCCAGAAGGTCCTCCACCAATTACTGCAACTTTTTTTCCTAATAATTTTGAATTTTTTTCTAATTTATATCCTTTTTCTAGAGCATTATCAAAAACAAATGCTTCCAATTTTCCTATATTGATTGGCTCAGATTTAATTCCTCTTACACAACTCCCCATGCATTGCTTAAAATGAGGACAAACCCTTCCACATATTGCTCCTAATACAGTTGTTTTTGTTAAAATTTTATAAGCTTCTTCTAAATTTCCTTCTTTTACTGCTTTTATAAAGCTTGGTATATCGTTTCCTAATGGACATGCTTTATGACATGGCATTGTCTTACAATTTAAACATCTTGTTGCTTCATTTTGTAGTTCTTCCATTTTTCCTCCTCGTTTAATCTTTTTCTATGTCAATTTTTAATTCCTCACACATGGTAAGTACCTTTTTAAAATCTCTCCAAAAGTCTAGTTTTTTAGTCTCGTCCCTTAAAAGTGCTGCTGGATGCCATGTTGGCATATATATAATATCCTTCTTTTCAATCCAATGACCTCTGCTTGCTGTTATCTTATATTCTTTACCCAATATATTTTTTAGAGCTGTACTCCCCATAAGTACAATTATTCTTGGTCTTACAAGGATAACCTGATTTCTTAAATAATTCAAACATGCATTAGCTTCATCATCTTCCGGTACTCTATTGTTTGGTGGTCTGCATTTTACAATATTTGCAATATACAGCTTGCTCCTATCTATTCCCAATCCTTCGAATGCTTTATTCATCAGTTGTCCTGCTTTTCCTACAAATGGAATCCCTTGGGCATCTTCATCTGCTCCAGGTCCTTCTCCTATTAACATTACATTCGCATTTTTATTTCCTTCTGCAAACACAATATTTGTTCTATTATTACATAATTTACATTTCTTACAACCAATTATTGATTTTTCTAAATCTTCCCAATTATCGTACAATCTTTACACCTCTTTATGCTAACTAACACATTCCTCTAATAATTTTATTTTAATCCCATCTTTTGTGTCAAGTCTTGCTTTTGTACCGACCGGTATAACAGTTTTTCTATCTGCATGTCCAAAATTATTTGATTTAATAATTGGGAAATTATATTCATTTCCTATTGTATCTTTTAGAATTTGCTCTAAAGTAATTCCACTCTCATGTTCATAATTTCCAATCCATAGTCCTTTAATTTTGTTAAACACATCATTTTGCTTCATATAATATAAATAATGGCTAACAGCCTCTGGTGGTGATTCAAATCCTAATTCTTCTAAGAACAAAATCTTATCTGTAAAATCCATAGTATATTTCCCGCAAACTAAATCATGCATTAAACTTAAATTTCCACCAATTAGTATTCCTTCTGCTTCACCATCTTGCAACACTCTATATTCATCATCAGCAGTTCCTATTTCTAAACTTGCATCTTGCAATCTCTTTATTATCTCCTTATAGCTATATTCTGTTTCGCATGATGCAACCCCTTTAAAAGTCTGTCCTGAAAAAGTTACAAGTCCTGTTTTTTGATAAATAATATTTGTTATCGAAGTTATATCACTAAAACCACATAATATTTTAGGATTTCTTTTTATGTTTTCGTAGTCTATTAGGTCAAATATGGAATTAGAATTATTACCACCTTTAGCACACCAAACCATTTTAACATCTTTATCTGAAAACATATAATTTAAGTCTTCTGCTTTTTGCTCCGCTGTAGCACCATAACCTGTTGGATTTTTAAATACATTTTTCCCTATTTTTATCTTATATCCAGAAGCTTCTAATAATAAAATTGAGCTATTAAAATCTAATAAATTTTCTTCTGTTACTGGATTTGCTGGTGCAATAATTCCTATTGTATCACCTTTTTTTATTCTTTCCGGTATCATGCTTTTTCCTCCTCATCTATAAGCATTACTATATTCATATTCCTATCCGCATTTTCTTTTTCTGCTCTGTATGAAGACATAAGATCTACATTGCAAACACTACATATCTTGCTGTCGAATATATTTTCTTTTTTTATCCCAATTTCTGTTAAATAGTCAATTATTAAGCTGGTTGTATCGAAATAGTATTTTTGCTTTCCTTCTTCTTTTTCTCCATATTTATAATATTTTTCTACATTACCAAATTCTTCTTTAAATTTATTTATAAAGTCTTCTTCTACTTGAAAGTGGCATTGTTTAATACATGGTCCAATACAAACTATTATATCTTTAGGATTTGAACCATAGTTATCTACCATTTGCCAAATTGCCTTTTGACTTATTCTTTGCAATGTTCCTCTCCACCCAGAGTGTATATTTCCAATTATATTTTTTTCATTATCATATATAATTATTGGCGTACAATCTGCATATTTTGTAACTAATGCAATGTCCTTTGCTTTTGTTATAAATCCATCAACATATTCAAATTTTTGGTTTGTAAATTCTTTTATATCTTTGACTATGTCAGTATGCCTTTGGGCTGATTTTATTATTTTTTTATAATTAATTCCAAGTATGTCACAAATCTTTTTATAATTTTTTTCTGCATCTTCATTTTTATCACTAAATTGAAGTGGCTTTAAAGAATAAGCATGAACTAATTTATCTGAATATTTTAGTAACTCCCTAAATTGAAGATATTCAATTCCATCTTTTTTTACATGGACTATATTTTCATTACTTAAATTCATTCCATTCGTCCTTTCATATTTTCGAGTATATAATCTTTTTTCATGTTTTCTATATAATTATAATCATTTCCATAAAATCCTTTTTTAAAATTACATATTGCTGAATATGCACAATATTTACAAGGGTTTCTTTTTTTAGCAACATTATAATATGGTTTAATATCTATTCTTCCATCCAATATTTCTTTTGAAATATCTGCTAATGTCTTCTTTACATATTTTTGCAAAATCTCAAATTCTTTCCTAGAAATCACTTTTGATGTTCCATCCATACTTCCATCTTTTTTTAATTTTACTGGAATTACATTTGATTTTTCACCATCTTTTAAAGTATTGTCCATCATGTTTATAACATTCATTTCTGCCAAAACTAATCCATTCATTCTAAAATGTTCTCTTAGTTTTCTTTCTATTTCCTCTTCATCCATTTCTCCTACTTTTTTTTTTTTTTTAATCTTTGGCTCTTCCAATCCAAAATATAGTTTTCCTGCTGTTATTAGGTCTTTTTCATTGCAAACTGCATCCAAATATGTAATTAATTGTAATTGTAAACCTGCAAAAACCTCATTTAAGTTAATATCTTTCGCAGAGGATTTATAATCTATTATCCTTATATATTTTCCAGTGGAATCTTTTGCCAAATCTATTCTGTCAATTTTTCCTGTAATTTCTATTTTTCTTCCATCATCTGTTGTAATTTCTATTGGCTCATATTCCTTTCCTTTCTTAAATTCCACTTCATTTCCTATAACTTCAAAATCAGTTTTTTGCAAACCTTGTACGATATAATTAATTGACAAATTTACTAATCTAGATAATCTTTTTGTAAGTACAACAAATTTTGGGCTACTTTTAAATATATAATTAGCTTTTAAATTAAGTTTTTCATCTATTATTTGATTTACTATCTTTTCTATATCATCTTTTTCTAAGTCTCTTATATTTATTTTTCTATTAGAAAGCTCTTCGAAAAATTCATCTATAACCTCATGCATAAATGAACCCGTATCCATTGGCTTTACTGCTAAAGCTTGCTTTTCTTTTAATTTTAATCCATATTCTAGATAGAAGGAAAAAGGACAGCTTCTATATCTTTCCAACCTAGAAATCGTTGTATGCAATGTTTCGCCATATAGTTTTTTTATAAATTCAGGTTTTATTTTTTCTGGTTCATTCGTATATTTTATTCCTTCCAAACTTTTATACAATCTACTCTTCCAAGCTGGATCGGATTTATAATATTCTAATACATCAAACCAAATTTCTTCTACTTCTTCTCCTTCTTGATAATCATTTAGTCTTTCTATTAAATTATCAAATGTATTGTTTTTAGTAATTATCTCCTTCTCTTGCTTAATTATATCGCTTTCTTCATTTAATTTTGGATAAATTTTCTTTATTTTAGTAACAAGTACTGATGGTCTTAGTGTTCTTCCCTCATTGTCTGATGAAGCATATGATAGAAATAATTTTTCTTCTGCAATTGTGAAAGCTTTATATATATCAAAATTTTCTTCGTATAAATTATCTAAACTACCATTTGCTAGTTCAAAACCTTTTCCTTTTAAATACTCTCTATCAGCATCATTAAAAAAACCTTCTTCTTTAAAAACACTTGGGAACATTCCATCATTTATTCCTATTATGAATACAGCTTTTACCTTATGGCTTCTAGATCTATTTATATCCCCTACTGTAATTTGATCCTGTGTTGCAGGGATTTTTCCAAGTCCTGTGTTTTTAAGACCAATCTTTAATATATTTATGTATTTATCAAATGTTGTTTTCTCTTCCCCAAATACCAATGCAATCTCATCAAATAATTCTGCTAGTACTTTAAAACTAGTTTCGTATTCATTTGCTATTTCTATAAAACCTTTATTTTCTAACTTTTCTATTTTTGCTTTTATAATTTCTTCCACATGCATTTCTTCCAAAAACTCATATAATACATTTGTTAAATTAATAAAGCTATTATCTTTTTTAGAATTTTCTTGTAGCTTTCTAATTGGTTTTACTATCATTCTTCTTAACTCATTTAATCTTTCTATTTCCTCTTCTGTGTATTCATCCTTTCCTGTATAATTCCAATCCTCTTTATACCACTTATTTCCTTTTATTCCCCATCTTATGCAATAATTCTCTAATTTGAAGATTTCTTCTTTATCAATATTCACAAATCCGGTTTTTAAATAATTAAAAACTGATTCGTATGACCAATTTTTATTACAAATTTCTAAAATTGATATTATAAATTTTACTAAAATATTTTCGCTTAATTCCTTTTTTTCATCTATAAAAACAGGAATATCATAATTACTAAAAATAACTTTTATTAAACTTGAATATGTTGCTAAGTCCTTTGTTATAACAGAAATTTCATTATATCTGTAATTATTATTTCTAACCAATTTTACTATTTCTGTTGCAATATGTTCGATTTCTGTATATTGATTATTTGCCAAAAATAATCTTATATCTTTTATTTCGTTATTATAAATTTTATATGGTACTGAATAAATATTTTTCTCTAAATGTATTAATTCATCACTTTTAAATCTATATGCTTTTTCTAGCTTTATATCCTCTTCAATTTGTACACCATATTCTCTTGCAATATCTAATAATTTAATAGCAGTCTTTTTGTTGGAAAAGAAAATATCTTCTTCCATGTTATCTTTCTGAACTAGATTGTCCGTGCATATTGTAATATTAACCTGTTTTGAAATTTGTAGTAATTTTGCTATTATTTCATATTCCTGCTTTGTAAATCCTACAAATTCGTCAATATATATAATTGAATTTTTAAATTGATTACTTTCTAAAATTTGCATATTTAATATATCTAAAACATCATTTTCATCTAAAAATTTATTTTGTATGTTTTTTTCAAATTCTTCATACATTGTAATCATGTCATTTAATTTTAGCCTTAAATACTCGTCATCTGTATTCTTTGCTTCTTCTTTTAAAGATTCTATATTAATTCTATGTTTCTTAAATTCTGTAATTGAATTAGCAATTATATCTACATTTTCAGCATTTTTTCCAAGGAAATTTAAATTACTTTTTTGTTTGCTTAAAATATCATAAAGAAGCATTGCCTTACCGCTCTTACTTAAATTTGTTTTTTTTGCTCCTCCGATTTCATTCCTTACTCTATATGCTATTCTACTAAAAGTAATTACTTCTGTATTTATTAATGCTTCATTTTTAGTAATTTCCATTAATTTTCGTTCTGCAGTTAATGCCATTTGATTAGGAACAATTATATATATTTTTTCTTTGTTAATATTATTTATTATATCCTTAAAACAGAATTCACTTTTTCCTGTTCCAGATTTACCATATATTAATCTTAAACTCATATTTCCACCTCGTATATACGAATAAATCTTATCATAAATTTGTAATAAACAAAAGAAAAAAATACTATGAAATATTAATTTATTTAAATATTTCATAGTATTTTTAATTTCTAGTTTCCTATTCCTGTTGCAATAACAGTAATAACAATTTCATCTTCTAGTGAATCATCTATTATTGTTCCAAAGATTATGTTTGCTTCTGGATTATCCACTCTATCTCCTATTACTGTCATTATTGCATTTATCTCATCTAAAGGCATTTCGGCACTACCTGCAATATTTACTATTACACCTTTTGCTCCTCCAATCATTGTTTCGGTTAAAGGATTTCCTATAGCTTCTTTTACAGCTATATCATTTCTATTTTCTCCTTTTCCTCTACCAATACCCATATAAGCATTTCCTTTATAGCCTATAATAGTTCTTATATCTGCAAAATCTATATTTACTAGTCCTGGAATTGCAATTTGATCAGTTATACCTTTTATTCCTTTTTCTAAGACTAAGTCTGCTTCTTTAAAAGCATTCTGCAATGTGATTCTTGTATTTCCTTTTAATAAATTGTCGTTTAGAACAACTATTAATGCATTTACATTTTGGCGTAATTCATTTATTCCTCTTTCAGCTCTTGCCATACGTATTTTTCCTTCAAAAGAAAATGGCTTTGTTACTATACCAACAGTTAAAATTCCCATTTCTTTTGCTATTTGTGCTATTACAGGAATTGCTCCGGTTCCAGTTCCACCGCCCATTCCAGCAGTTAAGAACAACAAATCTGTACCTTGTAATATATTTTTGATCTCTTCTTTATTCTCCGTTGCAGCTCTTTCTCCTATGGATACATCTCCACCAGCACCTAATCCTTTTGTAATTTCTTTTCCGATTTGCATAACATTTTTTGTTTTTGACTTATCGAAAACTTTTACTTCTGTGTTAAACTCATAAAATTCTACCCCATCAATACCATCTTCAATCATCCTATTTACAGCATTATTACCAGCTCCACCAATTCCGATGACTTTAATATTAATTAAGTTTTTTACATTTACTTTATCCATATATTATCTCCTTTTTTATATAATATTTCAATAATATATTACTAGGCATTTTTATAGAATGTAACACTTCGCACATATTATAACACGTTTTTGCGGTTTTGTGGAGCTTTTTTTAATATTTTTTGAAATTTAATATGTCAACTTATTATTTTTACTTGTTGTGATTTAAAGTGCTTCCTATATCAAAATAATTTGCCGGAATATCTCCCATAATTAAATTTTCTGCTAACATTATTTTCTCATCCATTTGGCTACTTATAGTATTAAATGGTGTTAATATGTCTATTTTACAATTTATTACTGCATAAATTCTATGAATTGATTGGTTTATTCCTACAGATTCAAATTCACTCGATAAATCTGTGTCTAAATTACCAACACTCGATATTCTTATAGGTACTTTTGGACCTCTTCCAGAAAGAAGCGTAATTCCTGTAAAAGTTCCCAATCTAATAGATATATCCCTACTATCTTGATTATCAATTTTTTCTTGAATTTTAAGAGAAATCTGAGAAATTATTTTATTCATTGTTGCAATATTTGCTTGCATAGAAACAATATTTCCTTCCTTATCTTTTATTTCTGTTACTAAATCGTTGTATCCATATTTATCCATTATTTCGTCAACTGTTTCGTGAACAATTTTTGTAGCTGTCGATTTTGCTTCATTCAAACATAATTGGTTAAATGTTGGACCAATTGTTTTTATTAAATAACAAACTGTAAAAAGAGCAGTAATTAAAACTAATATTATAAGTCTGCCCTTTTTTGAAATATTAATTCTTTTTCTTGAATATATTTTATCCATATATTTTATATTCCTTGTTTTTTTCTATATATCTTGGAATAAATAATTGCTCATTCTTTTTTATTTCGTCCACATTTTCTATATTATTTACTTTTTTAATATCTTCGATTGTGCTACCAAATCTTTTAGCTATTTTCCATAATGTATCTCCTTCTTTTACAAAATATATTATTATACTATATTCTTCTTTTTTCTCTATTTCTTTTTCTTCTATATCATCAATAATATCAATCTTAACTGTTTTAAACATTTTTATATTTATTTTTAAATTGATATTTAATTTTATATTAGTTGTCTCTTTCTTTATCTCGTATCCATCCACATCTATTAATATATCAAGGCTATCTTCTTGCATACCTTCCAATATATTAACTTCATAATTTATAGGAAATCTAAAATCTTTTTTATTTATATTATTATTGTCTAAATTTCCATATAAAAAGCTTACTATTGCTTCTCCTTCACATATAGCTCTATTCTCTACAATTCTTATATTATTTATATTAGTTGTTATACTTGTGTTATATATATTACTGTCACAAATTTCCGGATCCATTATCTGTTCATTTATTTGATATTCATCATTTATGTTCTGTAATCCAACCATTGCAGTTATAGTTTTATCCTTATATGTAAGTGTAGAAAGCGGGGTATATACATCTTGTATTATTTCTATATCTTTTGTCTCGTATACAAAACAATTTATTTCTACTTCAATTTCAACATAGAAAGAATTTTCGTTTTCATTGTTTAGTTTTACTAAAATATTTTTTACGCAATACTTTACATCACAGATATTTTCTTCTGTTATATTTTCCATATCTATAAATCCTGCAATTGGAAGAATTTTTTCTACAAATTTTATTTTACCTTCACTATTTAGATATAATATTTTTATATCTACTTCTGCTTTTGCAACAATCTTATTATAGCTAAGTTTAAAGTCCTTATTTATAATTCTTATCTCTTTCTTTAAAATCTCAACAATCTTTTCTTCCGGTGCTAAAATAATATTCTCTTTTGCTATAGATTTAGTACTATTCTTTCCTGTCATAGAATTTAATTGCATAACTTTATCTAATTTTTGCAATCCAGAAACACCTTTTATATCTTTTAAAATATTTATTCCATCATTTGAATAAATCCTAAGATTTATTTCTATAATCGCTTTTAAATTAATCTTTCTACCATTTAAGATATTGCATTCCATATCTTTTATCTCTATATTTACATCTATATCAGCATTTATTATTTCGTTATCAATTTCTATAAATTCGGAAAAGTCTATATTACTATTTAATCCCCTTATACTTTCATCTTCTGAATCTGCTAAATAAATAATATTGCTATCAATTGAGCCATCTATTTTTACCCTTCCATTTATTAATTCCTTTTTATATATACATATATTTCCACTTAAATCTATAGGCTTTATTATATCTGGTTTTACATCTGGAACAATTACAGCTGTTTCTAATTCAATCTCTTTCTTTTTCCTTTCTATTAATCTATTAATACATAAGTTGTCTTGCAAAACTTCTATACTCATCTTTTACCTCCTTCTCTTTTTACATTTATATGAAAAAGGCAAAAAAAAATTCCTATTTCTAGGAATTTAAATATTTTATACACTTATTCTTCTACGTGTTTTTTTCTCTTCTGGTGGTGGAATTAATGGGCTATATTCTTGTCCATCAAATACTTGTACCTCCACTGTTCTTGTAAGGACATCTGTGTAACTATAAGTTACATTTCTGTCATTTTCTTCATATTTTACTATGAAAATATTAGGATAAGCTTTTTCTATTGTGGCTTCTTTTTCAAAAGTCCTACTTCTGCCCAAAGATCCTTTCACAATAATCTTTTGACCAACTTTTCCATCAATATCTGTTTTTAGATTTGCTATATCATCTTTACAAATCATGCTATCACCTACTTTTCAAATCTGAGTTAATTATAACAATTTTGTCGAACAGTGTCAAAGTAGCAAATCTATTGAACAGCAACGATTTTGCCCTATATATAAGCACTTTTTTTATCAATCTCGCTTTATATTACTTTTATGTTACAATTAAATTACAACAATGTTACTTAGTATGCTAACAATTAACTTTTTTCTTTATTTTGTTGCTTTTTTAAGTAATATATGAAAGAATTTATGGTATAATTATTTAACTTATCTATCAAATTATATGTTAATCTAAATAACATATAAGTAATTTAGGAGAACAATAACTATGAAAAAATTAATAAAAATTGATTCTAAAAAATACTCTATTTCTGCAAAAATATATTTGCCAGAAGATAATTTACCTTTAAAGGAAATAATAATTGCATGCCATGGTTTTGCAGGCGATAAAGAAAG
Source organism: uncultured Clostridia bacterium (assembly GCA_944393475.1). Lineage (GTDB taxonomy): Bacteria > Bacillota > Clostridia > TANB77 > CAG-508 > Merdicola. The sequence continues at coordinate 61 of CALYAI010000026.1, read as the reverse complement.
TTCAGCAATAGAATTATTAGCAAAAGAAATGATAAATTATGGAGTTGGTGTAATTTGCTTC